>CADAOK010000091.1 GCA_902789515.1 Oscillospiraceae bacterium | reverse complement strand
CTTCAATCTTCCAACTTACAAGGCCTGATTTCCACCAAACGGTCCAAGCTCCATATTACGTCATGTAGGTCCAATATAGAGAACACTCATCTCAGGATGCTTATATTATAAAATAAAACAGTTGATATTCCAACAAGCTTTAGAACGGCTCAGCGTTCTTAACCAGGCGGTTGCCGGCAAACGCCGCGCAAAGAACACTGTCAGCTCCGGCTTTGTACAGAGCAAGCGCAGCTTCATGCATAGTAAAACCCGTCGTCGCCACATCGTCTGTCAGGATGATGCTCAATCCGCTGATATCCCAGGCATCGCTTACGGAAAACGCATTTCGCACATTATCGAATCGTTCTGTCCCGTTTCTGAGTTCACTCTGACGGCCTGTGACGCGGTTCCTGACAAGAATGTCACCGCCATATGCCGTTCCCAGCAGTCCAGCTGACGGGAAAGCGATCTCTGCCGCCTGATTGAATCCTCTCTCCTTATATCTTTCGGGAGCAAGAGGTACCGGAACGACTATATCTGCAGTAATCCCGTCTTCCGCCATAAGTGCTCCCGTCATAATACCAGCCAGTCTGGCAAGTTCCTTCTTTCCGCGGAATTTGACAGCAGGCACCATCCTGGATGCAAGTTGCGCATACGGGAATGGCATATATAGCCTCTGGGCAGGTATCGGGTCATTATCAAACGGTTCGGAAAGGCAGACAAACCATCTTTTGTCATTCTCTAACGGGCAAAGCTCCGAGAGGCATTTGCCGCATATGTGCAGCATAGTATCGGTACCGTATAGCTTCCTATAGACCGCCCGGTACCCTTCCATTCTCCTGTCGGCATCGGCAAGTCTTCCGCAGATATCGCAGACAGGAGGAAGTATTACCGCCGCTATCTCAGTCAGCATTCTGATTCTCACGCCTCAGATCTGTCAGATGCAGCAGATCTCCCAAAGAAGTCTTCCTTTTTCCCATATTGCGGCTTGCAAGGAAGTTCTGCATACAATCGCATGAATCGATTATGATCACTTTTCTCTTCCCTCTTGTAACAGCCGTGTACAGCAGCCTTCTCTGGTACAGGAGGCGGCTCATGGAACCCAAAACGATAATGCAGTTGTCAAACTCGCA
Organism: Oscillospiraceae bacterium; assembly: GCA_902789515.1. GTDB lineage: Bacteria > Bacillota > Clostridia > Saccharofermentanales > Saccharofermentanaceae > Saccharofermentans. The sequence continues at coordinate 14,283 of CADAOK010000091.1, read as the reverse complement.
TCCCTGCGCCTTATGTGCAGTAACCGCATACGCAAGTTCGACGTCCTCCATTGTTTTCCTTGAATAAGTGACAAGCTTGCCGTCATCGAACTCAACAGTCATCGTTCCCGCTATAGGATCGACATCCTTCACTTCTCCTATCTCACCATTGAATACCCAGCGGTCCAATTCTCCGGTAACCGGATCAAGCCACTCCAGCGAATAGTTGTTTCTGGTCTGCATCACACGGTCTCCGATCCTGAAACGGGCATCTTTACCTCTCGCAATGCTCTTTTCCTCATCTCCGGTAAGAAGTTCCTGTATCATCTTGTTGAGTTTATAAGTACCCAGTGTCAGATTTGGCCGCATCTTCATCACTGCCGGTCTTAATGATCACGAAATCAGTATCGTTGCCATGAGGCATCCTTCCTTCAAGAATCATACGGCTGGCAGAAGCTATCGTTCCTCCCTCATCGTGCCTGTGTACGCCCGTCAGCCTTACCGAAGGCACGGATCTGCACGAGAGCAGGTCGGCAAGAACATTTCCACATCCGACCGAAGGCAGCTGGTCAGGATCTCCCACCAGTATCAGGGACGATTCCGGTGCCACACTTGAGATAAGGCTGGAGAACAACTCGCAGTCCACCATAGACATCTCATCCACGATGATAACCCTTGCGTCTATCGGGCTGTCCGCCGACCTGTCGAAAAACATCTCCTCAGAATCATCATCTTTAACAACGGCTCCCAGAAGCCTGTGTATCGTAGTGGCTGTGCACCCGGTACTGTCGGAAAGCCTTTTCGCCGCACGTCCCGTCGGAGCCGCATAAACGGCACTGATCCCCTTCTCCTTAAAGTAATCCGAGAGCAGACCGAGTATTGTAGTCTTTCCTGTTCCCGGTCCTCCCGTGATCACACAGAGTCTTGAATACATGCAAAGATACAGCGCATCCCTCTGAACCTCATCCAACACTATGCCTGAATCCAGTGCGATCCTGTCAAAGATCGAATCCGACACGGCTCTGGAAGGTTTGACTGTTTTGGCACTTATCAGCTCGGCAACCTTTCTTTTGATCGTTACCTCTGCTTTGAAATAGTTGTATGAACAAACACGGGCATTCTCGTCAGAAACAGAACATCCGATACACTTGTCATTCTCAAATCTGTACACGGCAGTCTGCTTATTGTCATTCGAAAGCTTTACTGCTGACTCATACAGTTCTTCAAAGACCTGTGCGGTTATCTCGGGACCCGGACCGGAGTTTATCAGCTTAAGAGTCTCCCTGCGGCATGCATCCGGAAGAATGTATGTCGATTTACCCGCTTCATGCAAACGCATTACAGCGGAACTGAAAGCGGCTGAAAGCCGCTCTGTAAGCACCCCGTCCGGCAGTTTCTCTCCGGCTATCCTGTCGCATGTCTCAAATCCCGCGATGCGTCTGGAGAACAACTGATAGGGATTTGCTTCGATAGACTCTATATCCGCATATCCGAGTTTGATGCAGCGCTTGATCTGTGACTGAGAAAGCCCCATAAGCCTGAGGCTCAGTCCCTTCTCAAAGAACTCCTTTTCCTGATTGATCTGATCAGAGAAACCAAGGGCATTATCCAAAGACACTCCCTGAATCGTATCAGCCACAAGTTCGGGATCATTCTCAAGAACATCAAGTATATTGTCTGTGAATGCTTCAGCAACCAGCTGCGAGATCACTTTTCCGCAGCCTTTAAGATTATCTTCAAGAAATGAGGCTGTCAGAGAAATACGGTCCGTCTCGGCAGTAATCGTTTTGATCGAACTCAGCTTGATCTCAGGACGTCCGTTCCACGAAGCAACCTTACCTGACACTTCATAGACTCCGCCTTCAATAACATCAACGGGAGAAGTTCCCGCCACAGCAAACCCGCCTTCGGCAAGAAAAGACACAAATCCCTTCTCCGTACGCGGACAGAACACTCTTACTGCCTTTACGGAGCCCTGAACGGAGACACCGATATCAGTTTCCCCGAGACCTGTTATCATTCCTGTGGTTTCATCTTTATCCATTACAAAAGACTATCAAAACACGGTGGGAATAACAATATAAAAAGGGCTCCCCGAAGGGAGCCCGTTAAGTGCAAACGTTTTAGATTCCGGCTTTTGAGCGCAAAGTCTCAATCTTATCCGTTCTCTCCCACGGAAGATCAACATCAAGTCTGCCGAAGTGACCGTAGCTTGCAGTATCAGCATAGATCGGACGTCTGAGATCGAGGTCGCGGATGATTGCCGCAGGTCTGAGATCGAATGTATCGTTTACGATCTCTGTTATCTTCTCATCAGAGATAACGCCTGTGCCGAAAGTATCAACGGATACTGATACCGGCTTTGCGACACCGATCGCATATGCAACCTGAACCTCACACTCTCTTGCAAGACCTGATGCAACAACGTTCTTTGCAACATATCTCATCATGTAGGATGCGCTGCGGTCAACCTTAGTGGGATCCTTGCCGGAGAAGGCTCCGCCGCCGTGACGTGCAAATCCGCCGTATGTATCAACGATGATCTTTCTGCCCGTGAGTCCGGAGTCACCTGCAGGGCCTCCGATAACGAAACGGCCTGTAGGATTGATATAGATCTTTGTGTTATCGTCGATCAGCTCTGCGGGAACAACAGGAGCAATAACATTCTCCTTAACATACTTCTCAAGGTCTTCTTCAGAAATATCCTCGCTGTGCTGTGTGGATATGACGATCGCATCGATCCTCTTTACCTTGTCGTTCTCATACTCGACAGTAACCTGGCTCTTGCCGTCAGGTCTTAAGAAGTCTGCTCCGCCTGTCTTTCTGACATCGGACAGCCTCTTTGACAGTCTGTGTGAAAGAGCGATCGGCATAGGCATGAATTCGGGAGTATCGTCGTTTGCATAACCGAACATCATACCCTGGTCGCCTGCACCGGTATCCAGCTCTGAATCATCGCCTCTCTTCGCCTCATAGGACTTGTCGACACCCATGGCGATATCTGCAGACTGCTCGTCGATCGAAGTAAGGACTGCGCAGGACTTAAAGTCGAATCCTACATTGTTGGAATCATAACCTATCTTCTCAAGTCTGTCTCTTACGATGGAAGGAATATCGACATAAGCCGAAGTAGAGATCTCACCCATAACGAGCACCATGCCTGTAGTGGCGCATGTCTCGCATGCGACTCTCGCTTTGGGATCCTGCTCGAGTATTGCGTCAAGGATAGAATCCGATACCTGATCGCAGACCTTGTCGGGATGTCCCTCCGTTACTGACTCTGATGTGAAGAGCCATGTGCCTTTTCTGTTTCTCATAATCTTTCCTTTCCGTTCAATGCTGTTTCGAAAAGAAAAACCTTCCCCTAAGGAGAAGGCCGTTAATAAGGTCTCCCTGCCGGATTTGGCACCGCTGCTCTCCGCGGTTGCCGGGCTTCATAGGGCCGGTTCCCTCTAGCCACTCTTGATAAGCAATGAACTTAAATATTTAGCAACCAAATTCTATATATAATTCCGCCTGATGTAAAGAGATGACGGGGATTTCTTAATAACTAATATTGTTTTTTATCCATGCGGCGTTTGTCGGTTTTTGTCGGTTTTTGTCGGGTTTTTCGGGCTTTTTTTGTGCCTACAATAATTGCAGGTTCATTAAGGAGGTGTTCGAAATGGCATTTACAATCAAGATCTTTGAGAATGACAGATATCTGTTCAGTCTGCTTAAGGCGAGGCTTGAGACATTGTTCCCCGACGCATATATCGTCGATTCGATCGGGGCGGAAGGGCCGTCGGAATGCACCGATTTCTCCGAATTCACGAAGATCGTCTATGATCCCCGGAGTATAGACATGAGCGATTTCCATGATGCCATCCCTATATATGACAGCAACGGTGTGATCGACTGCCGGAGGATAGCCGGTCAGCTCGGGCTCTCGCCGGTACTAAGGAATAATTCCGTTTCATCGGCAAACACCGGCAGATCATTTGCATTGATCCCCTATGTCTATATGGAAGACCGTGAAGCTATGATCGGACGGATGATCACAGACAGGTTCTTCACATCAGACTATACTCTCAGACTCGACTTCATGGGAAAGATGAGGGTGCCCGGACCTGAAACGACCGGGATCAATCCAGGCGGGATGACGAGACTCCTTGAACATGCTGCCGGCAAAGACTTCAAACCGGAAGATATTTTCACATTTTGCAATATGGACAAAACCGGTTTCATGACGCCGGGTGCTACTTCCGGAGAAGATGATATTTTTGATGCCGGACTGTCTGTGATCAGGAGGATTACAGATGCATCACTGTCACTGACGAAGAATCCTTCTCCGTCGACAAGCGTGCTTGCGGTTTTCGAGGGGTTCAAAACGGGTGAGCTTATTGACCTTGTCTCCCCTTTCGGAGAGGTTACCGTCCTGCTTCCTTCCAGAGACGGACAGGAAAACCTTGGTGCACAGAGACTCATATCAGGTATTGAAAGGAATCTTGCTTCCGGCCGTCTGAACATCAGTTATGCGGAAGATCTTTCCTCATTTGGAGATGACGACTATGAACAGGCCCTGTGACATCTCCGCGATCAAGGAGAAGATGACATTCTATGTGCTTAATGCCATCAGAGGTGAAGCCGACCCTTCAGACGAGAGGCTTCGCGAGATAATTGCTGATGTGATCAGTGACCAGGCCGGTCTTTACAAACTGAGTCTCGAGCAAAAGCGCGAGATGGCAAGCGGTGTGTTCAATGCTCTCAGGCGGCTTGATGTTATAGAACCTCTGATGGAGGATCCTTCGGTCACCGAGATAATGGTCAACGGTCCTGACAAGATCTTCTATGAACGGGGAGGCAAACTTTACAGATCTGATATCAGGTTCAAAGATGAAGAGACACTCAAGACTGTAATCTCCTGCTTCTTTGCCAACCGCAACAGGCCGCTTAACGAAGCAAACCCGATATCGGACTTGAGGCTTCCTGACGGTTCCAGAGCAAATGCCGTACTGGCCCCCATCGCCAGAGAGACAACAATAACCATCAGGAAATTTACCGGAATATCACACGACATCGTCAGTCTTATACGGCAGGGCTTCATAAGCGAGGAAGGTGCCCGTTTCCTTTCAATGTGTGTTAAGAACCGCAAGACCATCTTTTTGAGCGGGGGCACCGGGAGCGGCAAGACTACATTTCTTAACTGCCTTTCTTCATTTATCCCCTCGGATGAGCGTGTCATAACCATCGAGGATTCGGCTGAACTCAATCTTCAGGGCATTGACAATCTCGTAATGATGGAGGCCAGACTTCCCGGCCCTGACGGCAGCGGAGAAGTAAACATAGGACAGATGATAAGAGCATCACTCAGGATGCGCCCGGACAGGATAATCGTGGGCGAGGTCAGAGGATCCGAGAGTGCGGATATGATGCATGCACTTAACACAGGTCATCCCGGATCGATGTGTACCGGACATGCCAATTCCTGCATTGAGATGCTTGAGCGTCTTACAGGAATGGTAATGGCCGGATCCAACCTTCCGTTCGGAGCCGTAGTTGCACAGATCTCCATGGGAATCGATGTGATCCTTCACATTACCCGCAACCGAGACGGAAGACGTTACATTGACGAGATATGCCAGGTCCTGTCTCCCGACGGGAATGCATACCGGATAAAGACTTTATACAGAAACGAAGGAGGAAATGGCCTTGAACGCGTCTGCAGCATTGAAGAACTTAAACAGATTGCTTCGTACCGGGAATAAGAACAGAAAACCCGATCAATTTACAGCATTTGCCATCAAAAGAGTGTGGCTCGTGCCTCCTTTTGCTATTCTTATCTTCTACCTGTCAGGTCTGTTTATTGATTCGGTCCGTGTAAGGATCATCATCAGCATCCTGCTGTGTATATTCCCTTGGCTTGCAGTCGTAAAGAAACTGTTTGCCGGCAGCAGGGAACATATGAGGACTCAGCTCCTTGTCGTTCTTCAGGCACTTTGTACAAGTGTGTCAAGCGGCTATTCGATCGAGAAATCACTGCTTCTTGTCCGTCCTGTGATCGAGAGCACATTCGGCGTAAGATCTCCCCTCATAAAGCCTCTGATCGCACTTGAGAATGATCTTAAGATGCATGTGGGGCTGGAGAAGGCTCTTGTTACATTTGCCGAGTCGATCTCCTTCCCCGAGACATTGCCGGTATTCCATGCACTCGCAATATCAGGACAGATCGGCAATAACACACTGGCAATACTGCGCAGTGCCTGTCAGATGCTCTCAGAACTGAATGCGGTAAAGAACGAGATACAGGCTTCCAATGCAGGTAAAAACGCAGAAGCTGCAATGCTCTGTATCATGCCGTTTACGATAACATTCGCGCTCAACAACATGAGTGCCGAATATATGGAACTGGCAAGGACAACAAGGACCGGATCTGTTCTGCTGGCTTTATCATTCGGAATATGCATTATCGCGGTGTCACTTCTTCTGCGGTTCATGGCCCATGATTCCGGGCGCAGGCTCAAAAGCAAAGTGAACATCGGTTATGATGATTCGATCAGGATAAGTGACAAAAGACCGCTGAGCACCTTTTTTATAAGACTGCTGCCTTCAGGAGTAGTTGCAGCAAAACACGAATTGTTCAGTGAGCTTTCATTAAACCCTTCCCTTGCATATGAGCAATACCTCAAAAAACAGATACTGCTATGTTCGGCATCAGGACTCCTGGGAGCAGCAATCCTGTCTGCTGCAGGCAAAAACCCTGCATTTGCAATCATATTTGTAATAGCCGTGTATTTATTATCAATACAAGAAGTAAGAAATGAAGCTCAAATGAAGCGTGAGGATCTTATGCAGGATATCCCTCTGTTTATGTGTCTGATCTCCACACTTCTTGAAGCGGGAATGCAACTGCCTAAAGCAATCGAAATATGTGCCAAGGCATTTGGAGACAACAAGAATCTCTCTCTCGAGATAAAGAATATGAGAGCAATGATGTTAAGCGGAATATCCGCTTCTGACGCAGTCGAGAGCTTCTCTCTCAGGATCCAGATACCCGAAGCCCAGGCCGCTCTCCTGTTGGTAGCGAGATACGGGCGGCTTGGGACTTCGGAAGTCCTCAATCTGCTGCAGCTCCAGGCACAATCCTGTTGGGATCTGTGCAGGAATGCTGCCAGAAAGAGACAGGAACGTGAAGCACTGGCTTTGCTGTTTCCGATGACACTTGATTTTATCTGTGTGCTGTTGGTCGCCACAACCCCTGCAATCATCTCACTTGGAATATAAAACTTAAGCAAAGGAGGAATCAGATGACAAGAAAAATCAGCAAAAGAAGCCGCAAAGGCATGGGGACTGTAGAGATCGTAATCATTATTGCAGTATTGGTATCACTTGCCCTTCTGTTCAGACAGGGCCTCGTAAGCTACGGGGATAAAGTAATGGATTTCTGCTTTGATGATTCAAAGATAACAGCAGCTTTCAGTTAAGACTATAAGAGGTTACCGGAATGAAGATCAGGAAAGGACCCTTCGGGTATTTCGCGATAGAAAAGATCGGTTCAAGCGATGATATATATGAATATGCGGGTGAGATGATTGATATGAACCGAAGCGGAATATTCCTTCCCTGCTATATCAACGATGGACCCGGAGGTATCACTGCTTGCTTTGATTTCTCCGGTTATATCCCAATCCCTGAATTCGATTCACACAAACAAAAGAGCACTGCAGCCTTTGGAAGAAGGGACCGGGATCACCTCCGCAAGCGCAGGAAGAACGCAGGCATCTTACTGGCTTCATTCGCTGAAGGTATCGACAATCTTATGAGTCCGGCAGCAGCTGTGCTTGATCGGAATTATGTCTTCACTGACCCCGCCGGAGACGATATCAGGATCTGTTATTGTCCTGTCCGGCAGCCGGCTTCGCAACTGTCAATTATTTCATTGGGGTACGAGCGCCTGGAGGAGTTATTGGCAGATCCGTTTTTCGACGGGGTCATAAGTGAAGATGAGAAACAAACACTGATCTTCAGTGTGCGTGAGAATGACGAAGTGTCTTACTTAGAGTGCTGCAGGGAGATTGAGACAGTATCATTAGATGAAGACAATACGGGTTCTTTCTTCAGGAAGAATACTATTACGGGCCGCGATATCATTCTTCTCCTGCTGCCTGTGACAGCAGCCGTTCCGGCTTATTTTCTTTTAGGACTGATCCCCTGTATTCTGTTCCTTATGCTGGGTATCTTTATGACCGCAAAGACATTCCGGACAATTCATACAGAGTTAAGAGAGGAAAACGAGGAAAGGATCAATGCCAGATCAGATGAACGTTCAAGAATACTGTTCGCTGACACTGAACAAAGCAGCGAGACAGGATATCCCTGTGCGGCACAACTGATACTGATATCTCACAATCCGGGAATCCGGTCTCAATATGCAATATACATGGACAAGACGACGATCGGATCAGATGTTTTCCTTTCAGATATTGTCCTCAAGCATAAAAGTGTGGCATCTATTCATGCCGTGATATATATGAATGGCAATTCATTCTGGATTAGTCCGTGTTCAGATTCAGGAGCTTTATTCCTTGAAGACAGAAAACTCGAAGGAAGCAAACGATATGAGATAAGAGACGGACAAAAGATCACAGTAGGAGAACTGGATTTTTCCTTCAGACTAATGTTTCCTTCAACTGCTCCAGCCTTTGTTTCTGGGCATCCGACCCGTACAGGCTGATAAAGTGGATCCTGGCCTGTGCCCTGCTGAGCTTATGTTTGTTGTCTTCGATATATGTCTTGCCCGCAATGGCAGATCCTTGATCCGCAATAGCCTTCCTGGCCTCTTCATAAGCTTCAAAGATCCATCTTACATTGATAGTCTCGGGCCATTCAGCTGAATTGCAGACTATAAGGACCATCTCTCGATTAACCTCGGCATAACCTTCAGATACGACAAAATGCTTGATCTCATCATCGACCCTGACTGTAACGGTACGAAGGAATGGTTGCAACAGTAACAAGGCCCTCATAGAAATACTGATAAGGCGTTACTACTACCAGATTAATCTTGTGCTCATCTTTTGCAGCCATCAGGGAGTCATATCCTTATAAGCCTTAATAACATCATCAAGTCCGCCCTTCATAAAGAAGCACTGCTCGGGAATGTGATCGAGCGAGCCTGAGATCAGTTCGCCGAAAGCCTTAACGGTCTCTTCAATAGGAACATATCTGGGTTCAAATCCCGTGGAATCAGCCGTTACAAAGAAAGGCTGTGAGAGATATCTCTGGACTTTTCTCGCACGGGCAACCATGAGTCTGTCGGATTCTGAAAGTTCTTCCATACCGAGGATGGCAATGATGTCCTGAAGTTCCTTATAACGCTGGAGCATCTCCTGAACCTTGCGGGCTACATGATAGTGCTCGCTTCCTACTACATCCTCCATGAGAATCCTTGAAGACGATTCAAGCGGATCTACAGCAGGATAGATACCAAGTTCTACAACAGAACGCGAGAGGACGATGTTTGCGTCAAGATGCGCAAATGTCGTGGCAGGTGCAGGGTCCGTAATATCATCAGCAGGGACATACACAGCCTGGATCGAAGTGATCGAACCGTTCTTGGTTGAAGTAATACGCTCCTGAAGTTCACCTACTTCGTTGGAAAGCGTGGGCTGATAACCGACGGCAGAAGGGATCCTTCCAAGAAGAGCGGATACCTCTGAACCGGCCTGAACGAATCTGTAGATATTATCGATGAAAAGAAGCACATCCTTATGCTTCTCGTCTCTCAAATACTCAGCCATGGTAAGACCTGTAAGTGGTGCTCTCATTCTGGCACCGGAAGTCTCGTTCATCTGGCCGAATACCATTATCGTCTTATCAAGGACTCCGGATGCCTTCATCTCGCCCCAGAGATCGTTGCCTTCACGCGAACGCTCGCCGACACCGGTAAATACCGAATAGCCGCCGTGTTCACTTGCGATATTTCTTATAAGCTCAAGGATAAGCACCGTCTTTCCGACACCGGCGCCTCCGAAAAGACCGATCTTGCCGCCTCTGGAGAACGGAACAAGAAGATCGATGACCTTGATACCTGTCTCAAGGATCGATTCTGTCGGATACTGTTCGGTAAATGAAGGAGCCTTCCTGTGTATAGGCCAGTAATCATCTGCATCTACACTTCCGCCGTTATCAACAGGTCGGCCAAGCGTATCAAAAAGCCTGCCGGTAATCTTCTCTCCTACCGGAACCATGATGGATGAACCGAGCGACTCACATGTCAGACCTCTCATAAGACCTTCGGTAGGATTATAGGAAACACAACGTACGATGCCGTTTCCGCGCTGCTGAAGGACTTCAGCAAACACATCGTCGTCACTGTGCGTAACACCGTCTATGTTGGTTATTATCCTGACACCGTCATTGATCTTGGGGAGCTCGCCTCTCTCAAACTCGCAGTCTATGACAGGTCCTATTATCTGCACTACTCTTCCTGCTGCCATTTCATTATGCCTCTTTTACATATTATTAGCCTGTTCGGCACCATTGATTATCTCTGTCAGTTCAGTAGTTATCTTTGCCTGGCGCGCGCGGTTGCTCAGAAGTTCAAGATGTTTCATCATCTCGCCGGCATTATCAGTAGCATTCTGCATAGCCGTAAGCCTTGCAGTCTGCTCGCTCGCATAAGCCTCCACCATTGCACCATATACGATCGCGTTGGTATATGTATCAACAAGATAGTTGAATACGGAATTTACATCAGGTATGTATTCGATCTCCGATCCCGACTGTAATGCCATTCCGGCATCCTGCAGATTCTCGGGAAGAACCTGCCCGACCGCCTTCATATCGACCGGAAGGAGTCTGACTGCCACAGGAACCATATTTATCGAAGACTCCATCTTTGTGTAAAGCAGATAAATCAGGTCATAGTCATTATCAAGGAACTTCTGTCTCATTATGGCGCTGACGTTGCGTGCGTCATAGAAATCAGGTTCCGCGATAGGATACGAGAAATCCGGATTAACGTTATAACCGTTATGGAGGAGCTTATCCCTTGCAAGCTTACCGAAAACATTGAGCTCATAATCGGTCGTAATGTTCTTCTTTGAGTTCTCGAGGATCTTGCTCTGAATATGTTCTTCAGTGATCTTGACCATGTTGTTATTGTAAGCACCGGCAAGACCCTGATCACCGGAAAGAACATAGTAACCGATCTTCCAGGTCTCTCCTTCCTGCTTCTGAGTGAGTTCGAAGAACGGATTGTTCACATCCGAAGAATTGTTCCTGAGCTCCTGCATACTCTCCGCACACAAAGAGAAGAACGGGAACATCGCATCATGGAGGATCTGCGAACGGCGCATCTTTGCAGAGCTGACAAGCTGCATGGCATTAGTCATCTGACTGATGTCATTTACGCTCTTCATTCTCTTTTTGATAGCGTTGAAATTCTCCATTCAGCTACGCTCCGTCAGTCTTCCTGACCGTATTCAGTGTGTATGGAAAGGAAATTGGTGTTAAACTCTTCTATCGCAACATCAAGTCTTTCCCTGATCTCGTCCGTGAGAGTCTCCTTAAGCATAAGCTCATCAAGGATATCGGGGTGGCTTGTCTTAATGAACGAGACATATCCCTCTATATAATCATCTATGTCCTCTTTGGACAGGAAGTTCATCTTGTCTGATGTGGCAACATAGAGAATGATTACTTCTTCTGCCATCGACCATGGTGCAAACTGCTCCTGCTTGAGGACTTCATTCAGGATAACGCCACGCTTGATCTGCAGCTGCGTATTCTCATCAAGATCAGACCCGAACTGCGCGAAAGACGCCATCTCCCTTGCCTGCGCAAGTGAGATACGCAAAGGTCCGCCGACCTTCTTAACGGCTTTTGTCTGGGCAGCACCGCCTACACGGGATACTGAAAGTCCCGCATTGATGGCAGGTCTCTGACCTGAGAAGAACAGTTCCGGTGACAGATAAATCTGACCGTCAGTGATCGAGATTACATTGGTCGGAATATATGCTGAGATATCGTTTCCCAATGTCTCAACGATAGGAAGAGCCGTGATCGAACCTCCGCCCTTCTCTTCCGAAAGCTTGGCGGCACGTTCGAGAAGTCTCGAATGCAGATAGAAGACATCTCCCGGATATGCTTCTCTTCCCGGAGGTCTTCTGAGGAGCAGCGATATAGCCCTGTATGCCTGCGCATGTTTCGAGAGATCGTCATAGATGATGAGAACGTCCTTATGATAGTCATACATGAACTTCTCGGCAATTGCACAAGCAGAGAAAGGAGCAATATACTGCATTGCGGCAGAATCCGAAGTGGAAGCCGCAACAACGACCGTATAATCAGAAGCCCCATGCTTATCGAGAAGATTCTTTGTAGATACGATGGTGCTCATCTTCTGACCAATGGCTACATAGACACAGATAACATCTTTGTCTGCCTGATTGATTATCGTATCAAGTGCGATAGCCGTCTTACCTGTCTGACGGTCGCCGATTATAAGCTCACGCTGGCCTCTTCCGATAGGAGTAAGAGCATCGATCGCGGTAATACCTGTCATAAGCGGCTTGTTGACCGGAGATCTGTCTACGATGCCCGGTGCCGGAGACTCGATAGGTCTGGTCTCTGTATATCTGATAAGTCCCTTGCCGTCTATCGGTCTGCCGAGAGGATCAACGACACGTCCAAGCATGCCGTTTCCTACGGGAACCGATACCGTTGTCATAGTTCTCTTGCAGGACATACCTTCACAGACTGTATCTTCGCCTGTAAGAAGGACTACTCCGACCTTGGTCCTCTCAAGGTTCATCGCTATACCGGTAGCGCCGCTTGAGAAAGAGATAAGCTCGGAAAGCATACAGTGTCTGAGGCCGGAAACCTGTGCAACACCGTCGCTTACGGCTGTAACGGTACCGACTTCGTCGACCATGTCGCTTATCTTAAAGCTTTCCTCAATTCGCTTATTGAAGTCGTCGTCATTGAGACTCCAGACTTCCGCACTGTCGATACTTGAATTCGGTGTCTCAGTAAACTTGGAAAGAGCATCCTCAAGCTCCATCTTGATATCCCTGGAGGAAAACTCAGTGGAATCGTCAGTGGAATTGATGGCGCGGGCGCGCTTCATGAAGTTATTGATTCTTGTAAGCTGGCCTTTGACGGTATAGTCATAGCGGTTTCCGTGATAGTAGATGACAAAGCCGCCGATAAGTTCAGGCTTCACTTCGATTGAAAGCCTGTAATTGGTTATCTCGTTGACTTCCGCGAACTTTGCGGTCATCAGCTTAAGCTTGTCTTCAGGGATATCTCCTGCAGTCTCGACGCGAAGGAGGGGCCCCTTGGACTTGGACTTCTTATCCTTGCTTGATACGGGATCACTCACTCTTCTTCACCTCAGCTTCGATAATTGCATCAGCGTGCTTGGCGGCAGATGCCTCAAGAGTACTCTTGCTGACTGCATCACCCAAAACCTTCTGGGCAATCTCAACAGCCAGATCTGTAATGTCGTCCTTCATCTCCTCAAGAGCAACACGCTTCATTCTGGCAACATCCTCTTCAGCACGGAGAAGGATATCAGCCGCATCATCGTTGGCTTTCTTAATGATAAGTTCAGACTGTTTGCTCGCGGTCTCCTGAGCTTCTTCCAGGATCTCGGAAGCCTTCTTACGGGCATCGTCAACGGTCTGCTTGGACATCGCAACTACACCGTCAGCTTCTTCCCTGGCCTTAGCTGCGGCATCCAGTTCACCGTTAAGCGCTTCCTCCCTGTTGTGGATCATCTTAACGATCGGTTTAAAGATAAAGCGCTTAATGACGAAGTAGGCTACAAGCACATTGACTGCGGTAACGAGAGCCGTAACCGCATATCCGGCGAACTGATCAGGCGAGAACAGAGATGATTCTGATGCGGCCTCTTCAGCCTCTAACAGCAGATTAATTGCTTCAAAATACATAATACCTTTTCCTCTCGAATCAGAATGTGAAGATCAAAAGGAGTGCTACGACCAGCGAATAGATACAAAGAGACTCGATGAATACGATGGCCATGAGCATGAGAGTCTGGATCTTGGAGAAGATCTCAGGCTGTCTAGCTCCTGATTCGAGAGCTTTGCCTGCAAGATTACCCATTGCAAGTGATGAACCGAGCGCACCGAGACCGATTGCGATACCTGCCCCCAAAGCTGCCATAGCCTTAGGATCAACAGGTGCTGCTTCAGCCGTAGCAAGTATTACGGGCATGATGCTCAAAACCAGATTTGTCATATATTTTTCCTCCTAAAATTAAAACCTTATCAAGCGACTGCATCTGCAGTAACAGTC
>CADAOK010000090.1 GCA_902789515.1 Oscillospiraceae bacterium | reverse complement strand
ACGGATCCTCCGGGGCTGTTGATGTAGAACTGGATGTCCTTCTCCGGATCCTCTGCCTCGAGGAAGAGGAGCTGAGCCGTGATGAGGCTTGCAGTTACCGAATTGACTTCCTCGGAAAGGATGACGATCCTCTCCTTGAGGAGTCTTGAATAGATGTCATACGCACGCTCACCGCGGTTGGTGGTCTCGATGACTGTAGGTACCAGGCTTGATCTGATGCTGTCCATATTTATTTCTCCTTTACATTTATTAATCTTTATCAGTTTGCGACTTGCACTACTGCATGTCTTACTACTCTTTCCTTGTAGATGTATCCCTTCTGGAATACGGAAGCGACTTCCTGTTCGCCGAGCTCATCGTCTTCGATGTGCATTACCGCCTCGTGGAGGTTCGGGTCGAACTTGGTCCCGCGCTCTACCGGTATCTCCTCGACGCCGATCTTTGCAAGGATCTCGCCGGCCTGTTTGCCGACCATCTCGATGCCCTGGATGACTGCATCGATAGAACCCTCATCTGCTTTCTTGGATGAATCGATCGCTCTGTCGATGTTATCGAGGACTCCGAGGAATTCTCCCGTTACCTTTGCAACTGCGTCGGAGTAAAGTGCTTCCTTCTCCTTCTGTGTCCTCTTGCGGTAGTTGTCGTACTCCGCATAGAGATAGAGGTAACGCTTCTTCTCCTCTTCGAGTTCTTTGGCAAGCTCTGCAGCATCTCCTGCCGCATCGGGTGCTTCGTCCTCTTCTTCGTCTTCTGCCTGAGCAGGTCCTTCGGGCGTGGCGGGTGCTTCCTCCTTCGCGGAACCTTCCGCAGCCTCGGCATCCGCCTTTGCCGCGTCCTCCGCTCCGGCCGTCAGAGGTTCGTCCTTAACGGGCTCCTCGTCCATCCCGAAAAATATCTCTTTGCCGTCGTTCTCTGCCATTAGTATCCTCCCCTATCTTTACTTTAATTTCTTTATCTTCTCGTTCAGAGTCTTCTTCACGAAATCGATCTGTGATATTACCTTCGAGTACTCCATCCTCTTCGGGCCTATGATGCCGATGTTGCCGGACACCGAGTCGCTCAAGTTGTAAGTCGCGGTTATGAAGCTGCAGTCCTCGAGGCCTTCCAGGGCGATCTCCTGACCGATCCTGATCATATAGGTATCTTCCTGGCCTTTCTCTTCCGCACAACCCTGCATCTCGTTGACATAGCCTGCGACCATGCTCGAATCGGAAAGGGTCCCGAGGAGCTCCCTTGCTCTTCCGAGCGAAGCGAAATCCGGGAGCTCGAGCATCCTGTGTTCTCCTTCGAGGTAGATGTTCAGCTCGTCTGCCTGCTTGATCGCAGTGTATGCCTCATAGAGCACCTGCTTGAGCAGCGGGTTCGGGATCTCGGTATCCGTTACCGAAGTCTCGACCGTCACGAGCGTTATCTCATCGAGAGGTTTGCCCGTAAGGTGCTTCTCGACTGCGGATGAGATCTTGAACATCTGCTCATCAGTGATGAAGTTCGGGATGCGCACGACCTTATCCTTAACGACACCTGCCGAGAGGACCATGACCACGAGCGCCTTGCCGGGCTCGATCATGAGGATCTTGAGCTGGGTAAGGAAGCTCTTACGGAGTCTCGGGCTCATCGCGAGCGATACAAAACCGGTCTGTTTCGATAGGGTCTGCGTCGCATTCTTGATGAGGTCTGTTACCTCGTCAACGCTCTCGTCGATGTTTGCCTGGATGGCGAGCTGTTCTTCGGGAGAGAGCTGGTCCACGGTCATGAGCGAGTCGACATATTCGCGGTAACCGCGATCTGACGGGATGCGTCCTGCGGAAGTGTGGGGTTTCTCGATGTATCCCAGCTTCTCGAGTTCGGCCATCTCGTTGCGGAGAGTCGCGGAGCTCACGCGGAAATCGTAACGCTCTATGAGGGCCTTCGAACCTACCGGCTCGTTGGTCGATACATAGTCGTCTACGATGGCGTGGAGTACCTGTTTCTTGCGATCGTCCAGCTGCATTACCCGTCTTCCCTTTCCCAAATTAGCACTCCTACTCTTCGAGTGCTAAACAGATATTACTCGTTTGTTATGGCAAAGTCAACTAAAGTCAAAAGTTTTCTTTCACCTTTGCCTCAAATGTATAAATGTACGGTATCGTAGTATAATTAGTGCGATTGAAATAAGGAGATATACATATGAAGAAAACATCAATTATCAAGCTTATTACGGCAGCAATGGCAGCATCTGTACTTCTAACGGGCTGCTCTGATATCGAGGATATTATTGACGATATCGACGAAGAGCTCGAGGAGCTCGAAGAGGATGCCGAAGAAGAGATCGAAGACGAAGAGGATGATCTCGATGAGGATGAGTATGAAGACGATGATGACGAAGATGAGGAAGATGAGGAAGTGACCGGGACCACCGTGATCACTCCCGATCCCTCACGCGACGACGCCGTTCCCGATAAGCCTGCCCCGGGCGGAGCATACAGCGGCACGGAGTTCAGCACAGTGGATGTGTACGGCAAGAGCGTCGGAACCGAGATCTTCTCCGAAAACACGGTAACAGTCGTAAACTGCTGGGGTACATACTGCGGTCCCTGCATTGATGAGATGCCCGAACTCGAGGAATGGTATGAGGAAGAGCAGGCCGCAGGCCGCGGTGTCATGATCATCGGACTCCCGATCGATGTCGATTCCGGAACCGCATACATGGCTACAGACGTCATGAACGATACCGGCGTTACATATCCGAATCTCATCATCGACTCCGGTCTGTACGAGATGTTCTGCGAAGACCTCTACTGCGTGCCGACGACATTCATCGTTGATTCGAGCGGCAATATCGTGGCAGGACCTTTCGAGGGCGCATATGTCCAGGGCTATAAGGACGCCGTGGAAGATTATCTTGATTCAATAGGCTGATATGAACAAGCGCAGAGCGGCAGCAATAGCAATACTTGCCGTCGGGATCCTGCTGATCGCGGCAGGCATATACCGTGGCGAGATCGATGCCATCTTCAAGAAGGCTGTCATAGTCTGCATGGAATGCATAGGACTCGGGTGATGTTATGGCTGATCCCGTGTTCAAGCAGAAGATAAGGCGCAAGCTGATACAGATCGCGGCATTCGGGTTTACGAACTGCCATGCGGGCAACTTCATCACGGGCAAACTCTATAACGGCAAGTTCAAAGAGTTCTGCACACCGGGACTCAATTGCTACTCATGTCCCGCGGCTGCTGTCTCCTGCCCGATCGGTTCACTTCTCGCCGTGACCGGCAGAGCAGATCTTAAGGTCAGTTTCTATGTGTGGGGCTTCCTGCTTGCAATAGGCGCCGTACTCGGGCGTGCGGTCTGCGGGTTCCTGTGCCCTTTCGGGCTGCTGCAGGATATGTTGGGCGCGATACCCCTATTCAAGCTCCGCCTGCCAAAAGCACTTACATATGTTAAGTATGTAATACTCGGTGCATTTGTTATCGTCATCCCGACGGTACTGGTAATCGCCACGGGTAAGAGCGCACCGCTGTTCTGCAAATACATCTGCCCTGCAGGCACACTCGAAGGCGCTGTGCCTCTGCTTCTTACCCATGAGCAGCTCAGAGATTCCGCAGGAGCTTTATTCTGGCTGAAGGCCGGGATACTGGTCCTGGTCATACTGGGATGCCTGTTCGTCAGAAGGTTCTTCTGCAAGCTCTTATGCCCTCTCGGAGCAGTATACGGTCTGCTGAATAAAGTCAGTCTCTATCATTTAACCGTCGATAAGAGCAAGTGCATAGACTGCGGCAGGTGCGCAGGTTGCTGTCCGATGGATGTGGATCCGGTAAAGCACCCGCGATCCGCAGAGTGCATAAGGTGCGGTGCATGCAGGGCCGCTTGTCCTGCCGGCGCCATTACTATCGGTTTCGGTGACGGCAAGAAACGCGCGGGAACAGAAGAAGCCGCGGAAGCTTAAGTTACTTTTATAACGACTATCTCCGGATAATTATTGATCCTCACGGGCGCCGCGCTGTTACCGAGGCCTCGGCTCAGTACGACTGACATGCCGTCATAGACGCGAATGCCCTCATAGAAATCCGGGAACAGCTCCCACTCGGGCGAGATGAGGCCTCCGACACCGGGGATGATTATCTGCCCGCCGTGATAGTGGCCGGTCAGAACGAGGTCCGCGCCGAGGCTTTGGTAGAGTTCAATATACTGCGGCTCGTGTCCCAGCAGTATGACAGGCTTGTCTTCAGGGAAAGCCCCGTAGGCATCGAAATCATCCAGCGAGGCATCCCCTATCCCCGCAAGGATAAATTCACCCGCATCTATATAAGTATCATCGAGCCTTACCACGCCGAGGTCTTCAAGTTCTGCGAAGAACTTATCGAGCTTCTCGCCCTTCAGATACACCTCGTGATTGCCCGTGATGTAATAGACCGGAGCGATCTTGACAGCGCCCGCGAAGAAATCTTTGGCAATTCCGTATGAAGTGTGCGTGAGATCCACAGCATCACCGGTCACGACGATGATATCAGGGTTTTGCTTCTCTATCTCAGAAAGCAGGAAAGACTGCCCGGGACCGAAGAACTGGTTGTGGAGGTCAGAGACCTGAACGATGGTAATGTCGTTTTCGAGCCCCAAGTCCGCTTGGTACTCTGTTGTAACCAGGTAATAGTTCTGATATAGACAGAATATGCAGATGATGACCTCGAGCACGGCGAGCGCAGGAACGGGGATGCTGAACTTTCTTTTCTGCGTCTTGTGGCGGAAGATGTGCATCCCGAGGAACGCGCCTATCGAGCCTCCGATCCACGCCAAGAACAGGAGCGTCGCTTCGGGGATGCGGCGTTTGTTCTTTCTCGCATAAGACTTGTCAAGCCCGTAGAGGATGAATGCGAAGGTATTAACTGCAAACAAGTAGTAAACAAGTATCATGGCATATATTATAAACATGATTCAATGATTATAATCATCAGTATATTGAAGGTGCTTATGTCCGGAAGATTCTTTGCAAACATCAAGGCTGAATTTGACCCTAAAGATCCGGGGGCTGTAGGTGCCTGCACGGAGTTCATTGAAAAATCTCTGACGGAATTCAAGACCGACAGGAAACTCGCTTTGAAGAGCGTGCTGTTAAGCGAAGAGATCACTTCCCTGATGGCAGAACATTCGGCTGACAATGCAAAGCTCCAAGTTCAGATAAAGAGCTTCCCCGGCGAACGTGTCATCAACATCTCCTGCGAAGGAGATGAGTTCGATCCGCACCTGGACCTCGGCGTACCGACAGCAGATGCTGAAGACGAGATAACGCGCCAGGCGATAAGCTCGCTCATCTTAAAGTCCCTGGGAGAACAGATGAAGTTCTCTCACAAGAACGGCACAAACAGCGCACGCATCAGCACGGGGCACAGCGGTAAGGCTATGCTCATTAATACCGTCATAGCACTGGTCCTTGGCATCGCGGCAGGTCTCCTTCTCAGATTCGTCCTGCCTGCCGATATCGCGGCAGGTGTCTCCGAATATGCACTTACCCCGGCAAAGACGATGTTCATGAATGCATTGAAGTTCGTTATAGGACCCATAGTCTTCCTGTCGATCGCAACGTGTATATCCCAGTTCAAGGATCTGTCAGAACTCGGAAGGCTTGGCGCAAAGGTCATGGGCACATACCTCTTTACGACTGTCATGGCAGTGCTGTTCGCCACCGGATTCAGTTTCCTTATCTCGCCGGGACAGTTCGGTCAGTTCGCGGGACTAAACATCGCAGGGGAAGTCGCCGTGGCCGAGACAGACACGTCTCTGCTTTCTACCATCGTAAATATCGTTCCGTCTGATGTCATAACACCCTTCCTCAAATCAGACACGCTCCAACTGATCTTTATGGCAGTCCTTGTCGGAATTGCCGT
>CADAOK010000089.1 GCA_902789515.1 Oscillospiraceae bacterium | reverse complement strand
ACTGCCTGACGATCAGTGTAACCGCGGACAGATTGCCGCACTTGAGCTCGCAGCTGTCCGATATGCGTCTTATCATCAGGTTCATCCATTCGGAGCAGTTCTCGGATACCAGAGCATCCGCGAGGATGGCTTCATCCGTAAGTTTCCTGTAGAAATTGGAAGTTGCAAGGATGATCCTGTCTCCTTTGCTTAGTCCGAACTTGCCGTTCGGCAGGCTCCGCATCTCCCCGCTCATCACGATCTTCGCGTAAACATCACCATGGCGCATACTCTCGACTGCGCTTCCGTCAATCTCCATGATCATATACTCGGCATTATCCGGCATCTGAGCTTCAGTCTTTTCCACTGCCGTTGAAAAACGAGTCTCCGCATCGGCTTTCTCGTCATACCCCGCATTCTCGATTATGCTCCTGAAACCGTCTCTTATCTTGTTTGAGTCATTGCCGAGACCGTTTCCGTCGAGTACACCGATAGTCGTCGACACAAAAGCGGCAAGAACCACTTCATCATCGTATGTAAGGCTGTCGCCTGCATGTCTGAATATGTTGTACTCGATCACAGGAAGCTTCTCTCCATCTTAACGATTATTCCGGTGTAGTTATCCTGACGGTTGTTCTTCTTGGCACGGACTGCGTATTTGAGCCTCTCTGCCGACGTCCTGGCGCTCAGGCCGGGGCTGACGTATTTCGAGATCCTTCCCATGTTAACAGTATCGGTAACGCCGTCTGAAGTAACGAGGATAACATCGTCCTCCCAGAGTCTCATCGGTCCGCTTGTCCTTATTATCCTGCACTCGCGGTTGCCCATGAAATCCGTGAGCGCCCTGGCCCTGTTGTTCGTGTAAGCATCATGAGTGCTTATACCGCCTTCCGCCATCTTCTTTACCAGATAAGACACATAGTTCTGACGCGGGTTGAGAAGTGTAGTCTTACCGCCGCGCATAAGGATGATATTGCTGTCGCCGGTTGAGTAGAAGTTCAGGAAATTGTCCTTGATGTGGATCATAACAAGTGTTGCGCCGCTGCTGAGCTTGTACTTGTCATAGATCTCATCGGATATCTTTCTTAATATGCCTGCTACCGCGTCTGTATCATCAAAACTTACCGGATAGACAGACTTGAGCCTGCTTATTACATATCTCGATACTTCCTCACCGTTGGCAAGTCCGCCCATACCGTCAGACACGGCGGCTATGAGGCCGTTCTCAGGGATCTCAGTCATCGGGGAAATGTAAAGTGAGTCCTCCTGCTCTTCCCTCTTGCCTTTCTCGATGAAGTAAGCAACATCACAGATGAGATAGTCGTCATTCTTGTCGCTTATCCTCTTCTTGTAACGGAAGACATTGATGCCTATTGCCAGGATAATGTAGACGAAAGCCGCCAGAGCGATAACGAACAGGATGCCTCCCACTCTCATAAGCTCGATTATCCTGCCGGAAAGAAGAGTAAAATCAATCATCCTGCTCCTCCCCTTCCGCAGCAACAAAACGGCTGATGAGACCTGCGGCATAAGAGCTGTTAAGATAATGCATTACTGCCGTAAGAACAAACAGATACAGGAATACATAAATACCTATCAGAACCAGCTGCGAACTCATCAGCAGCACAAACGGCACCACTGCGAAAACAACCACATTCAGAATGACCATACCGATGCTCGGCAGAAGCTTTATCAGGATTACCAGAAGCGCGTTCTTATATATCTGAAACAGTTTGAGTCTCTCGGTAACCATCATCCGGTAGACGATGTTCTGCATAAGTGAGAAAAACACCAGTATCACAGCAAAGAGTGCAGCCAGAGGAATGAGCCCGATACTGAGATAGAAGCTTACTGACAGAAGACAGATGAAAGTGACAACAAAAGATATCAGCATGGCAGGTATCGACTGCTTAAGGTTCTCCCTGACACCCGCAATGAATTCCTTTACCGAGGATCCGCTCCCGCCGCCTGCAAAATGCACATATACTCTGGCAAAGCCGGTCTGGACCGGACCGACGCAGACAAGAAGGCTGGTTACCAGGAGCATTATACAGAAGATCATGAGCAGCACATACAGGCTCATGGCGGCTTCCTGACCGGTTATGTCATTGGAACGGTTGGTCTCCCCGTGAAGTCCCATATCGACAAGAGTGCTCACGAATTCTTCCGGAACAAGGGTTGCACTGAATTTTGGAAGGATAAATGCGGCGATCAGATAGGCTATGCCCATCGCCGGAATATTGAATACAACAAATGCGATATTGCAGCACATCAGTCTCACGATGTTGGATGAAACATCCTGGAAGACCGCAAGTAAACCGCCGCGTCTTGACTCCGCGTGAACAGTTGTTGCACCCTGTCTGTCTTCCGTAATACTCATCCCTCAGCTGCCTGTCTTTTGTCTTATCTCCTCTATTGTACCCGCAAAACGGTCGATCTGCTCAAGTGCCCTTGCAGCAAGTGCGGAATTCTTATCTTTCTTCGCGGTCTTTCCGCGGAATCTGCCGGGTATCGGATTAACGATACCGAAGTTCGCATTCATGGGGACAAACTTCTTAACATTCGGATCAGACACATACATCGCCATGGAACCGATAACGGTATCAGCATCGGGACTCATTGGACAGTCGAGCCCGAGCGCTTCCAGAGCGGCATAGTAACCTGACAGCAGACCGGAAGCCGTCGATTCGATATAACCTTCAACGCCCGTTATCTGTCCTGCGAAATGAATACCCGGATACTTTCTCAGACTGTATCTCGGTGTGAGATTATCAGGCGAGTTGATATAGGTGTTGCGGTGCATCACGCCCATGCGGTAATACTCGGCATTCTCGAGGCCCGGGATCATGCCGAACACTCTCTTCTGCTCTCCGAACTTGAGTCTTGTCTGGAAGCCCACGAGGTTGTACATCGTTTTCGCCCTGTTGTCCTGTCTGAGCTGGAGGCAGGCATACGGTTCCTCGCCGGTAGCGGGATCTATAAGACCGACCGGCTTGAGAGGACCGTACCTCATGGTATCTTCGCCCCTGCCCGCCATGGTCTCGATAGGCATGCAGCCCTCGAAGACTATCTCTTTATCGAAATTCTTCACATCCGCTCTCTCGGCAGTGACAAGCGCATTTCTGAACGCAATGTACTCGTCTTTGTTCATCGGGCAGTTGATGTAATCATCTCCGCCCTTGCCGTATCTCGATGCTCTGAAAGCTTTGGTCATATCAATTGAATCAAGGGTAACGATCGGAGCTGCAGCATCAAAGAAATGAAGGTCAGAACCCGTAAGAGTCCTTATATCCTCATAGAGTTCTCCGTCAGTGAGCGGGCCGGTCGCAACGACTACGAGGCCTTCGCGGGGAATCTTCCTAACCTCTTCGGATATTACATTGATCAGAGGATTATTCCTGATAGCTTCAGTGATGTACGAAGAGAATTCATCGCGGTCAACAGCGAGAGCACCGCCGGCCGGAACAGCTGCCCTGTCGGCAGACTCCATAATGAGCGACCCGAGCCTTCGAAGCTCCTCTTTGAGAAGTCCGATGGCATTCTCTATGGAAGCTGCCCTTAAGGAATTGCTGCAGACAAGTTCGGCAAAACCGTCACTGTGATGTGCCGGTGACTTGCGTTCGGGCTTCATCTCATAAAGATCGACCTTCACGCCGAGTGAAGCTATCATGTGCGCTGCTTCACAACCTGCGAGGCCTGCGCCGATGACTGTTACTTTTGGCTGATCACTCATCCTTGTCTGAACCTGAAGACTTCTTCTTCCTGGCATTTGAAGGACAATCCTTGTTTGAGCACTTGGGATATGCTCTCTTGCCGTAATGCTTCAATACCATGAACGATCCGCACTCGGGACATGTCTTGCCTTCGATCGGAAGGTTCCAGGAGATAAAATCACAATCAGGGTTAGCGCCCTTCTTGTCACATGTGTAGAAAAGCTTTCCGCGGTACTTCTTGGAACGGTGCGCAAGAAGTCCGGAACCGCACTGGGGACACTTGCCTTTTGCCTGAGTCTCGATATTCTTTGTAAAGTCGCACTGCGGGAAATTGGTGCATGCGACAAACTTGCCGTATCTTCCCTCTTTGTAGACCAGTTCTCCGCCGCACTTCGGGCAGGTCTCGCCGGTCTTCTCGGGAACGATCTCGACCTTCTCTATCGAATCGAGCGCAGTCTTTACCTGTGAAGCAAACTCAGGATAGAAATCCTTAAGGACCTTCTCCCACTTTACGGTTCCTTCCTCGACCTTATCGAGCGAACCCTCCATAGCGGCAGTAAAGCTTACATCTACTATCTCTGAGAAGTTCTCGGACAGAAGATTGGTAACCAGTTTACCGAGTTCGGTGATAAGGAGAGATCTTCCGTCTTTCTCGATGTACTGTCTGTCAAGGATCGTGGAGATCGTCGGAGCATATGTTGAAGGTCTTCCAATGCCGTATTCCTCGAGCGCCTTGATAAGCGTTGCTTCAGTGAAGTGCTGCGGAGGAGTCGTGAACTTCTGTATTCCGCTGACATCGAGATTCTTGAGCTGCATTCCTTCTTCAAGAACGGGAAGCCTTGTCTTGGACATCTCTTCGTCGTCATCCTTCTTGTCATCTGCTACATCATCATAAAGAACAAGGAATCCTTTGAATGTTACTGTCTCGCCGGAAGTCCTGAAGATGTGTTCACCGCAGGATGCTTCGACCGATAAAGTGTCAAGTTTGGCGGCTGCCATCTGTGTAGCAAGGAATCTGTCCCAAATAAGGGAATACAGTTTGAACTGGTCAGATGTAAGTGATGATCTTATGGATGCGGGATCCATGTCAAAATGCGTAGGCCTGATAGCCTCGTGAGCATCCTGGGCAGAATTCTTATTCTTGTATTTCCTTCTGTAGCCGGAGAGATACTCCTTGCCGAAACGGTCAAGGATAAGCTTCTTTGCCGCCTCGTAAGCCTCGTCAGAGATCCTTACGGAGTCAGTTCTGATATAGGATACAAGCGCCGTCTGACCGGAACCCTTGATATCGATACCTTCGTAAAGCTGCTGGGCAACCGACATCGTCTTTTTGGATGAGAATCCGAGTCTTCTCGATGCCTCCTGCTGGAGTGTCGAAGTGGTAAACGGAGGATACGGATTACGCTCTCTGGAACCGTGTTTTACGGAAGTGAGCATTAAGGGCTTGCCCTTTGTATCGTCCAGGACCTTGTTAGCTTCTTCCTCACATGTGAGCTTAACATGAGAAGCTTTGCCGGATTTGCTGACACCATAGTAGCTCATGAGGAACTTATCTGATGCCTTGCCCGGAGTAACGAGAGCCTTTACGAGCCAGTACTCTTCAGGCTTGAATGCATCAATCTCCGCATCTCTGTCCATAACGATCTTAGTTGCCACGGACTGAACTCTTCCGGCGGAAAGCCCTTTGCGGATCTTCTTCCAGAGAAGAGGGCTTAACTCATAACCTACAAGACGGTCAAGGATCCTTCTTGCCTGCTGTGCATCAGCAAGGTTCATGTCGATCGGACGCGGATTGCTGATGGCTTCCTGAACGGCATTCTTGGTAATCTCATTGAAAGTGATCCTGCAGTTTGACTCGGGATCTATCTTGAGGACCTTGGCAAGATGCCATGCGATCGCTTCTCCCTCGCGGTCGGGGTCGGTCGCGAGATACACTTCATCACAGCCTGCTGCAAGAGTCTTGAGTTCTCTTACGACCTTCTCCTTTCCCTTCATGGTTATATAGATCGGCTTGAAATCATTCTTAACATCAACGCCCAGATTCCCGGAGGGAAGATCCCTTATATGACCGAGCGAAGCTGTTATCTGATAGTCGGATCCCAGGTATCTTCCGATAGTCTTGGACTTAGCCGGAGACTCGACGATTACTAACTTTTTTCCCATGCTTTGAATCCTTTAAAATTTTAGTCGCATATATATATAA
>CADAOK010000088.1 GCA_902789515.1 Oscillospiraceae bacterium | reverse complement strand
AACTCGACTGTTACGACATTGCATGAGATCTTATCGGATCCGCAGGTGACCGTCTCAGAGCTCTTGGTTACGTCAGAATTTGCGACGAGCTCCTTGATGAAGAGATTACGGTACTTCTCCTCGAGCTTCTCTGCCATGCTCTGTATCTTGGTGTCGCCCTCAATGTTGGAGCCGAGGTTCATAAGATAGTTCTCGGGATCAAAAGGTGAGTCCTCGATATTATCCTCGATGTTCTTAAGATCGAAGCCGTATACTTCATCATCTGCTTCGGGGCAGCTCAGAGTAAGAGCATTCTTGTCATATGCGGCATTGAACGATACGATGGTCTCCTTATCTTCGTCAAGGGCGCTGACAACTAAGGCACCGTTACCCTTGGAAGCATCTTCGTAAAACTTAGCATCGACGTAAAGGTCGTCTCCGTCTTCCATTACGGGAGCGAGATTTGCAGATATCTCAACAGAGCCGCCGTTGGCGACGTCATTCCACAGTGTGTACCAGTCCAGACTCTTGATGTCCTTTGCCGTGTTGGCAGCTGCACGCACGAGAAGAGACTCTGGTGTGTTCAGCAGGATAGCGGCTGTAATACCGCCCGCTATCGCAAGTGTTCCGACTGCGCAGCCGGCGATGATCAATGCTTTCTTATTCATATTCCTTACCTCCAATAGTCACAATGATAGCAAAACACCGCCCAATTGTCGATTTTTCTTGACAAAAGGCAGATAGTTTCCACCGAATACTTACTATAACGTATGATAGTACTTCGATGCTACTATGTCAATGCCGATCTTGGTTCAGTTTGGCAATATTTGTAATACCATAATCACTGTGAGTGTATTATTATTTATTCTACTGAGCGCGGCATAGAGGGAATGGCTGATGTCAGGAGATATGAGCGGAAAAGGGAAAAAGAAGAACAGTCTGACTGTTTTTGCAACGGGGACATTGTTTGTCACCTTCGTAATTTGTTGCTGTGTTTACGGCTCTATCGTGATACCCCAGTTGGCGGAGAAGAATGTCAGGGCCACGATGCTTCCTGATGTGGCTACGCGTCCCTACGAAGAACCGGCTGTTGAAGAGACGGTTCCCGAGGAGATCGTCAAGGGCGCCAAGAATGTCAGCATCGATGTTATCAATCCAGGAATGGAGGACGGCAGCAAGGGCGGATCCGCAAATGCGATGCCGCTCTATGCAGGAGGCACCGTCAGTTTTACAGTACTGGATGAAGCCGACCGGTTCTATGTGTTCCTTCAGGATACGGATGCTTACAGATATCCCAACGAATTTGCCCAGTATGAGGGCTCGTTCGATGCCGGACACATAATCCAGGTATTTGCGTTATCTGATGACGGCTGGGCTGCGGTCTATGAAGACGGCATTAAATATGTAGTTGCCGACAGGATAGTGCAGACAGAGAAACCCGAATCCTGGAACGATGCGGACAGTATCAATACAGAGGATGTTGCTTCAACAACTGCCGGAGAGGGAGGGGCTCTTCTCGGAACCAAATTCTTCTTCCCGATAGCCGGCGGCACATCTTATGTTGTCAGTGAGACCACCCAGCTCAGGAGCATTCCCGATATGAACAAATCCGGATCCGTTACCGTTGATCAGGGGACGGCGATCTATGTGCTGGGCATTTCCGATGACGGCTGGGCCGTGGCGCAGCTCGACGGCGTCAATTATTACATCAAAACATCCCTGCTCAACGAGATAACAGCCTACGATTTTGATTACGGCCTTGATTCCGGAGAGCAGGAGACAGCAGAAACAGGCAACACTGAATCAGGCTCTGAAGAGTCCTCAGAACCCGCCGCGGCAACACCTGCCCCTCAGGCGGCAGCCGCAGAAGATCCGAGCAACACCGCTCCGGATACGGAAGCGGGAAGCCTGCTCAAGATGGTAAATGATCTGCGTGCCGAGTATGGCCTTGCGCCCCTTACATGGAGCGATGACCTGGCAAGCTGTGCGAGCACCAGGGCTGCGGAACTTCCGTATGCTTCTGACGAACAGAACATGTCGCACATCAGACCGGACGGCTCTGAATGGTGGACGGTCAATCCCTCGATCATGTACGGCGAGAATATAGCCTGCGGCCAGCAGTCCGCTTCGGAAGTCTTCCAGGCATGGGTCAATTCCCCTTCGCACAAGGAGAACATGCTCAGTTCATCGTATACGACAATGGGAGCTGCCGTCTGCATCTCTTCAGACGGTGCTTACGGAACATACTGGGCTCAGGAATTCGGTGTGTGATTCAGGCTTCGATGAGGTTTTTCCAATGCCTCTCGACGAGCTCATAGATCATCGCGGCAGCAGCATTCACTTCCACTTCCTCACCATCATTATCGGCAAAGGCGAGAAGCGTTGCTATGGTAATCATGTCATTCTCGATAGAACGGAGAAAATCACCGGGAGCGGTGGGGAGTTTGCCGTACTGGCTGTATGAGAAATCAACAGCGGCCAAGGGTAAGATAAAGCTCTCGCACTGATCAGACAGAACCTGCGGAAGGATTGATACCAGTGCAAGCTGACCTTCGGTCTCGGCAGACGCGAAATCATCCCAGCTCAGATCCACCTGTCCTTCGGTATCCATTCTGATGTAGTCGAAAAGGTCGCCGTGGACCGTGATGTTCTGTATGAACTGCTGTTCTGTCTCATCGAATATCATGTCAGAGCAGGCAACGCTCACGAGCACTCCCTGGAGGATGATGTCGAACTGCGCAAGGGTAGTTTCCGGATCATAGTCGGATCCGGATATAGTGCGGAAAACACTGTCGATACGCGTTATGGTATCCTCGGCGTGTTCGTATGCCTGTGCGGCCTTGGCGTAGATTTCCTGCTTGTCAAACATAGTCATATTTAAGCCCATTTTCCATATAAAGTAAAGGTTGCGGCAGTATGCTATAATCGTGGGGTAAAATTCAGACTTAAGAAGTCAGGGGGTTTCCTTTACATGGGACTTTTCGGCAAGAAAGATAACGATAAGAACGATAATTTCGATCCCGCAAATGACATTGCGGAAGAGATGAAGATCATTCTCGAAGCAAAAGAGGAAGTTCAGCAGGAGAAAGAAGCGAAGGCAAGAGAGATAGAAGAAGCCTTTGCCCGCAAGAAAGCTCAGGAGGAGGCTATAGAGGCCAAGGCTGCCATGGGTGCTGCTGAGGTCCTTGCGATGGATAAAGAAGGAGACAACTTCTATATCCTCATTGACGAAGTTCCCCAGATCGAGCCCGACATCGAAGGTGATCTTGTTTTCGGAGGCATGCTCCGCGGCAAACTCAGGAAAGGTGACGAGATTTATGTTCTCCATGGTCACAACGAGGTTCACAAACTCCAGGTCCAGATAATCAGGAATGAGGAACACTCGATCCTCGAGGAAGCGGAAGATATAAGGGTTGAGATAGAGGTTACCAGAGGCAATCTTCCCAAACCCGAGACACCTGACCAGGCGGCAGACAGACCTGTCGGACGCTTTGCGGTCCTGACCGGCAAGGCTCCCCAGACTCTCAAGCACGGCGATCAGGAAGCATACATCGAGAACCCGAGACTCCTCGATATGATGGCTGAGTATGTAAGGTATGAAGGGGATAAGGATTATTTCGGATCATTAATGGCTGTTGCCATCGATTCAAGCTTCCTTGTGCCTGCGAACATCGGACCCGATCCTTCCAATCCGAATAAAAAGAGGATAGGATTCCCCGGCATGAAGGACAAGAATGATCCTTCAAAGACAATGCTTCCGGTATATACGGATGCGAGAGCGTTCGCAAGGTCCAAAGGTTTCAAGAGCCTTAAGCAGGAGAAGCCCACCGCGCTCAATCTCTCGTTTGCAAAGGTAGCAGCTATCGCAAAGGATGACAGGCATGCCGGATTCATTGTAAATCCGCACGGCCCTGTCGTATTTACTTTCCCGAAAGCACTTGTTGACGGACTCTGTCTTACGAGCCAGTTCGCCGAGAGATACGGCGAGGATGCTGCGGAAAAGACGGGCTTTGAATCACTGGGTTCATCGCAGGTCATGGAAGCTCCGGTTAAGTCTGCTCCCGCTCCCAGGAAGATTATCGTCTCTAAGCCTGCAGAGACAGGCGAATTCAAGTTGCTTGCCGCGGCTGTAAGAAATTACGGAGATACCCATCCGGAGGTATCGAAGATCGCAATCCTTATGAGCATACAGCCGGACGATTCAAAGTCAAAAGCCTATGTCTTTATTATTGATTGTCCGGAAGAATCTTTCGAGAAGGTGGGCCGCGATCTCGGCAAGGTTTGCAAGCCGTTCATGAAGACCGTGAAGGCCATGCGTCTGCAGCTGTTCTCACAAGGTAAGTTCCCGGCAAGCTTTACGGAGAGCAATCCCTGGATATACAACAAGCTGTCCTTATAAGGAAGCTTGATCATTCTGACTCGTCTTTAGGCTTGTTGAAGAAAAGCTTGTCTGCCGTAAACATGCAGACCAGTCTTCCGTGGCTGTAGAAAGAGAATGAGGTAAGGTCCGAGAATTCGATCGGATCCGATACTGTCATCGCATCGAATTCAACCTTGCCGTTCTTCTTCTCGATCAGGAAATCGAGGAACTGGGTATTCTCGCCGCTGTCCACCGTGAATTCAAACTTGCTGACAAGCCCGGTAAAATCCACCCAGGGCTGGGTCGACAGCGACAGCTGCGGTTTGCCTCCGAAGATCTGCGGCATTCGCGTCAGCGTTACCCTGATCCTGCTCCCGCTCCTTTTGACGCTCATCATATATGAAGTCTTGGCACTGTTTACGAATTCCTCTATGGGTTCTGTCGTGTTGTTGCTGCCGAGCTTCTGCGTGCGGGATCCGTAGTTGAATGTCGGGTCAGACTTGGCTTCTTCCCGCGCCTTCTCGAGCTTCTCGGTTATATTTACGGCCACGCTGTCGTCACCGATCTCCTTGTTGTACCTGATCCTCTTGTCTATCGCATAGCGTGCTTCCAAAAGGATCTTGTACTTATGTACGCGCTGGACGGGAATTAGAGAGAGCACACGCTCCATCCGCAGGGCGCAGTCAGCGAAATCGCATCCGTAATCCCCTTCCTCGAAATAGTATCTGGTCTCGTTGTAGAGCTTGATATACGTCTGGTATGCCAGGGGCGGGTTGGGTGCAACATAGTAACCGTTCAGGAACATATCGGCAAGCTTGTATCTTGCTTCGGTTATGTTGAAAGCGGATGCGAGGGTAAAGTAGAAGAAAGCCTTCTCATAGTCGGGCAGACCGTCTGAAAGCCTGCCGTAATAGTAGATGTATCCCAGCGTATCGGCAGCATAACCGAAACTGAATTTCTTCCACAGTATCTCAAGGAGCTTCGCGGATTCCCTGTAGTCGCAGGGATACACGGAGTTGCCGCCGTAGAGGCAGTAAGCCTTTATCTTAAGGGCATCGAAATTCCCCTTCGCCGCAAGTTCATCCGTAAACTTCCTGAACATATTCTTTACATAGTCCGGAGCATCCTCGAGCATGAGGTCGTTGTTCCAGTGATTGATGAATGCGATCTTCTGCGGCGCAGTATATCTTCTCCTGTCGACCGGGAGATCGCGGTCCTCGCTGAAATTCTCGATCATCTCGATCATCGAATCGATATCAAGGACACTGGCAAGCGAAGAAGCACACTTGGGGAACTGCGGAGCCTGGATCGATCTTCCGATTACATTGAATATGGTGGCAATGAGGTCCTCATCTGTCATGGGAAGGTCGGGGACATCGATGTTCCCCACAAGGTCCGCATCCGGTCCCATGACCTCGTCGAGACAGAGACTGTCATAGAAATACAGGAGCATCGGATACCACCAGTTGAGCAGGAACTCGTAAACATCTGTATCTTCGTCCCTGAAACTCTCAAGGGCTGTCTTAAGGTCGCCCAGCTGCATGGGATAATCGCTCTCAAAATCGAAGATGTCCGGTTCGAGCTGCGGTATGTCATCAATATCCGTATTCAGTATGTCGGAAAGCCCGATGCTGTATCTGGAAAAGTCGGCAAGTTTGTCCTGCGTGACGAATATGTAAGAGTCGTGTTTTTTCATACTTCAATTATATAACGCCGGACGATTTATGCCACACGATGAACAAGATTGAGACTTTTTGAAAATCGACATATGTCGAAAATGACTATTGTTTATTACACTCAAACAGTTTAAAGTAGGTTCGGAAAATAAGACATATTCAAGGAGAAGAGCCATGCTCGAACTGCAAAATGTAGGGTTCCGTGCCGATGACGGCAAGGAGATCCTTAAGGACATAAGCATCAAGATTGATGACAAGTTCGTCGCCGTGACCGGCCCCAACGGCAGCGGTAAGTCCACCCTGCTCAAGGTCATCATGGGTTCCAGCAGCCTGTCAGGTTCAAGGGCCTCCGCGTAAGAGACATCATCTCCATCGCCAAGGGTGATGAGGTGAACATGGGCAAGTACATAAGAGCAGTAGGTCTCTGCCCGAAGGATTATCTCGACCGCGAGATCAACGATACCCTCTCCGGCGGAGAGATGAAGAGGATCGAGATTGCGACCGCTGCCGCAAGAGGCGGCAAGCTGAGCCTTTTCGACGAGCCGGAGGCAGGCATCGACCTGTGGAGCTTCCAGAACCTCATCGAGGTGTTCGAGAAGCTTGGTGATGTTACCCAGGGCAACATAATTATCATCAGCCACCAGGAAAGGATCCTGGAGATCTCAGACAAGATCATCTACCTGAAGGACGGCGTGGTCGACAGATACGACGACAGCGCTAAAATTATGGATGATCTCGGAATGAACGAGAGAAGGACCCGCAGAGGCTGCGTGGTTGCCGGAGCTGAGGGGGTGACCTGCAATGGATGATCTTGAGAAGAGGATATTAAAAGAGATCGCAGAGCTGGATTCACTTCCGGTAGGCGCGTTCAACATCAGGAACAACGGTAAGAGCGAAGCCCGCAATTCGACTGCCAACATCGAGATCGAATCAAGGGAAGACGGACAGGGCATCAACATCCACATCAAGGACGGCACTGTTAACGAGTCCTGTCACATCCCGGTCGTCATCAGCAAGTCCGGACATAAGGAAACTGTATATAACGAGTTCTTCATCGGCGAGAACTGCAATGTCACGATCGTGGCAGGCTGCGGCATCAGTAACTGCGGCGGACACGACAGCCAGCACGACGGCGTTCATTCTTTCCATGTCGGCAAGAACTCTTACGTCAAATATGTCGAGAAACATTACGGCGAAGGAGACGGAACAGGCAAGCGCCTCATGAACCCGACGACTGAAGTCGAGCTCGCAGAGGGTGCCACCATGGATATGGATACATCCCAGATCGCAGGCATCAACGATACTTACCGTATCACAAGAGCAAAGGTCAATGAGGGAGCAACGCTTCTCATCCACGATAAGATCCTGACGAACGAGGACCAGACTGCCAAGGCGGAGATGGTGGTATCGCTTGACGGCGATGATTCCAAGTGCGACATAATCAGCCGCGGCGTTGCAAAGGGTGAGTCCGAGCAGGATGTCGTCATCGATATCTCCGGTAATGCCAGATGCCACGGTCACGCCGAGTGCGATTCGATCATCATGGACAAGGGCGTTATCGTAGCGACACCGAAGCTCAAGGCGGCATGCGTTGATGCTTCGCTCATCCACGAAGCTGCCATCGGCAAGATCGCAGGCGAGCAGATAACAAAGCTCATGACACTTGGCCTGACTGAAGTTCAGGCTGAGGCAAAGATCATCGAGGGATTCTTAAGATAAGCTCGGATAAATAACTTGAACTTAAGGAAGGATGCGGTGCAGATACGAGAGTGAACTCTTCGTCCTGGCCCGTCGCGCTGTTGACCTGTACATCCTGAGCATGGATGATGACTGTCTGAACAGGCAGCAAAGCAAACGTATCTCTTGCGACTCTCAGGATCGTGCTCGAGACATAGTCTCTCATAAGATCGAAGTACGCCGTCTTGGTCATGTCCTTCTCGGCAATGGAACCGTCAGCCTTGAGGCTCAGTACGGTAGTAGGGAGCACTTCTGCGGACCTGACGTTGAACTCGACCTGCATAATCGAAGGATCGTCCGTTCCGACCTCGAAGCTGCTTCCGTATTCGAGAAGGTCGTCGAACGGGCCGACTTCTTCTATTACCTTGAAGTACGAATCGATATCACCTGCCAAAACGCTCTGCGCAAAAGGTGCGAGATCGCCTGCCGTAAGTGTTGTCCAGTCGATGGCACCGTCGCTCATCTTGTGGATGGACTTGAGCTGCTCGATCGC
>CADAOK010000087.1 GCA_902789515.1 Oscillospiraceae bacterium | reverse complement strand
ACACATTGTTCTTGCGCATCTTTCCGGAAAGCTCAGACAGAACTTCATCAAGATCCTGCCCGGTGATAAAGTCACCATGGAGATATCACCTTATGACCTCTCCCGCGGAAGGATCACATGGCGCGGCGAGAAGAAGAAATAAGCATCATAACTGATAATTATGGAGATCTTCTATTTATACATCGATCCGGCAACGGGAAGCATGCTGTTCTCGGTGCTGTTGGGAGTCTTCATCGCAGCAGGATTCTTCCTGAGAATGCTGTTCATCAAACTGAAGACTCTTATCGGAGGTAAATCGGCATCATCAGCATCAGAAGGTCATTACAAATACCTGGTCTATTCTGATGACAAGAGATACTGGAACACTTTCATGCCCGTTCTTGATGAGTTCGAGAAGCGCGGAATCGATGTCGGATTCTGGACTTCATCTGAAGACGATCCGGTATTTTCCAAAGAATACAAACATGTTCACCCTGAATTCATCGGTGCGGGCAACAAGGCTTTTGTAAAGCTGAATGCTGCCAGAGCCGATGTTTTGCTCTCAACGACACCCGGCCTTGACGTTCTTCAGTGGAAAAGGTCTAAGGGTGTGGGCAAATATGTCCACATATTCCATGCGGCGACTTCCGCCCTGACATACAGGATGTTCGGTCTGGATTTCTATGATGTTGTGCTTACCGCATCGGATTTCCAGCTCGAAGAGATGAGGATGGTCGAGAAGAAACGCAAGCTCAAGCCCAAAGAAGCAAAGGTGGTCGGTCTTACATATTTCGATGTCCTTGCAGACAAGCTTGCCAAAGCGGACAAGCCGGAAAAAACGAACAAGGTCATTCTTCTTGCCCCGTCCTGGGGACAAAGCGGGTTCCTCTACAAGTTCGGGGAGAAGCTGATCGATGCGCTGATCGATACCGGATACGAGATTGTATTCCGTCCGCACCCGCAGTCTTATACTGCCGACAAGGATATCCTTGAGAAGGTAAGACAGAAGTATGAAGGCTGCAGTAATTTCACCTGGAATTCAGACAATGACAACTTCGATATATTGAATAAAGCCGATCTCCTGATCAGTGATTTCTCGGGAGTGGTCTTTGATTTTACGATCATCTTCGGCAAGCCGATCATGTATACCTCCGTAAAGGATTTTGATGACGGTGTTTACGACAGTGCCTGGGTAAAGGAAGAACTCTGGAAGTTCAAGGTTCTTCCGACGATAGGCTGTGAGATATCCGAAGACAATCTGGATGATCTTAAGACCAGGATCGACGAGACGATATCAAGCGACAAATATGAGAAGGGGATCAAGGCGGCACGCGAGTATGCCTGGAAGAATCAGGGCCACGCAGCCGAGGCGATCGTTGATTATCTTAAGGAACTGCAGTCGAGCATCAGTGAACCGGCAGAGGTGAAGTGATTGGTCGTTCTGGATATACTGCGCAATATCTTTCTTGCACCCCTCGAATTGATATTCGAGGTTATCTATTCAATAGCATTCAAGATAACGAGCAGCGAAGGAATGGCTATAATCATCCTCAGCCTTGTAGTCAGCACGCTGGTGCTTCCGCTTTATAAGAGGGCGGAGAAGATCGAGTCCGAGCAGAGAGAGAAAGAGAAGGAACTCTCGAACTGGGTCGATCACATAAAGAGATACTTCAAGGGCGACGAGAGGTACATGCTGCTAGATGCCTACTACCGTGAGAACAACTACAATCCTCTGTATCAGCTCAAGAGCACGATATCCATCCTTCTGCAGATCCCGTTCTTCATGGCGGCATACGATCTGCTTGGAGTAAGGGCCGCCGGCAGATTCTCGGATGTAAAGTTCCTGTTCTTCTATGACCTCGGCTCACCTGACGGGATATTTTCCATCGGCAGCTTTACTCTCAATGCGATGCCGATTCTCATGACAATGATCAGCCTGGTCACAACATACATCTACACCAAGGACCTTCCCCCGAAAACAGCGATCAGATCCCTGATCCTGCCGGTCCTGTTTCTGGTCGTTCTGTATAACTGCTCGTCCGCTCTTCTGCTCTACTGGACGATGAACAACATCTATTCACTCGTAAAGACACTGATTCTCAAGCATTCCTCAATCGGCGGAACCAATAAGAGCCGTAAGAAAGCGGCACCGGCGGGGAAAGCGGGATGGCTTGCGTCATATTTCGCGGCAGAGAACAATGCAGGCGTGTTTGTCCTTGCGGCAGCTTTCATGACAGTCCTTACCGGACTTCTGATACCGCTTGCTTATCTGAGTGCTTCCCCGGAAGAGTTCATTGATGTAACAACACTTTTGAATCCGCTCCACTATCTGCTGTCTTCGTTCTTTGTATCAGCAGGATTCTTTATCCTGTGGCCGTCAGTGTTCTACTATCTGGCAAATACAAAGATCAGGAATGCAATCTCGCTTCTAATGCTCGTCATATCAGTTGCTTCGGCAGTAAACTATCTGTTCTTCGGAACTGATACCGGCACCATTAATACAACTCTTGTCTTCGACAAGGAACTCAGCTATCCGCAGTCACAGGTAATCATCAACATTGTTGTTGTCGCGGCAGTCGCAGCTGCCTGCGTATTCCTGTACAGATTCAGGAAGGCTGTCGGGTTTGTCTTTGTCGGGGCTATCCTGGCAACTCTCACGATCTCGGTTATCAATGCCAAGAAAGTACAGGATTCGTATGTATCGGTCATGGAACATGTGGAAGACTTCCGCGAAGATGAGGCTCCCAAGATCATGCTGTCGTCGACCGGCAATAATGTAATGGTCATCATGCTGGACAGGGCTGTCTCTGCATATATTCCGTATATCTTCTATGAATTCCCGGAACTGGAAGAACAGTTCGACGGCTTTGTCTATTATCCGAACAGCCTTGCCTTTGGGCAGAATACGCTGAAGGCGGCTTCGGCATTGTTCGGTGGATATGACTATATGCCCGAACTGCAGGATGCGAGAGCTGACGAGTCTTTGGCGGCAAAACACGATGAATCGCTCAAAGTCCTGCCCAAGCTGTTCAGCGACGAAGGCTACGGTATAACCCTGATGGAACTTCCGTTCCCCGGATGGAGCTGGAATGGAGACTATTCCGCATTTGAAGATATCGACAACTGTTTCTCATATCATGCCAAGGATTACTTTACGAGTGATACAGAGGCGCACATCAATGTGGAAAACCGTCGAAACCGCAATATGTTCATGTACAGCATCTTCAGATGCTCTCCTCTCTGCCTGCAGGAACTGGTCTATGATGCGGGCAACTATCTCTCGATCTCATCCGATGCCTATGACATATATAATCTCCTGGAGAACTACAGAGTCCTCGAGAACCTCGATGAGATGACCGTAATAAACAATGATTACGAAGGTTGTCTGTTCGTCATGGACAACCAGACGACTCACGATGTCACTACCATAAGCAACTATGACCCCTATTCTCCCTGTCCTTTTGAAGGGGGATATGTTATTGCCGACGGTACCAATGCATTGTACTTCTGGGATTCGTACCAGGCTGCGACCTATGAATGCACCGTGGCTGCCATGCGCGAGTTGGGCAACTATATGGATTATCTGAAAGAGATCGGGGTTTACGACAATACAAGGATCATAATCGTCAGCGACCACGGAACGGGAGTGTGCCTGTTCGATGAACTGGAATTCCCGGGCGGCAGCGCGGACTGGTATAACTGTCTGTTTATGGTCAAGGATTTTGACTCTTCCGGTTATACGACGGATTATACGTTCATGACCAATGCCGATGTTCCGTCTGTTGCGCTCGAAGGCATTGTCGACGATCCGGTCAATCCCTATACGGGCAATCCGATCAATACCGATCCCAAATCCGGCGATCTGTATGTCAGCTATTCGCTCGCTCCCGATGAGAAGCTGTGGAATCCTGATCTCAATAACGGGAATACTTTCTACTATGATGATAACTGTACCTGGTTCAAGGTGGTCAACGGCAATATCTTTGACCCTGATAACTGGATCCAGGTGGATAAGCCGGTGGCGGATGCTGAGGTTGAGAAATGATCATTCTTGAAATACTGAGAAACATCTTCCTGGCACCCCTCGAACTGATATTCGAGGTCATATTCTCGATTGCCTTCAAGATCACACAGAGCGAAGGACTGTCGATCATCATCCTGAGCCTTGCAGTCAGCACGCTTGTGCTTCCCTTATACAGGAGGGCTGAGAAGATCGAAGCCGAGCAGAGAGCCAAAGAAAAAGAACTCTCGCACTGGGTCGATCACATAAAGAGGAATTTCAAGGGCGACGAGAGGTATATGCTGCTCGATGCCTACTACCGCGAGAACAACTATAACCCGATCTATCAGCTTAAGAGCTCCATCTCGATCCTTCTGCAGATCCCGTTCTTCATGGCGGCATTTGACCTGCTCGGAGTACGGGCGGTCGACAGTTTATACGGTGCAAGCTTCCTTTGTTTTGAGAATCTGGGTTCTCCTGACAGGCTCCTCGTATTCGGAGATGTGACCATCAATGTGCTGCCGTTCCTGATGACACTGGTAAACATCCTTACCTGCATAATCTACAACAGGGGTGTTCCGTTCAAGACGGCCGTGCGTTCTTACATCCTTGCATTGGCTTTCCTCGTGCTTCTGTATTATTCACCGTCGGCGCTTCTGCTCTACTGGACAATGAATAATGTCTATTCGCTGATAAAGACACTGATACTCCAGAGTGCCGGCGACCGCAAAAAGGGCACCGATACAAAGAAATCCGCAAAGACTCAGGCTGCGCCTGCTTCAGGCCTCCCGAAATGGATAGCCTCATACAGCGACCGCGGAACCGGTACGGCAGTATTCCTTTTTTCCGGAATCTTTATGGCTGTGCTTACCGGTCTTCTGATCCCGCTTGCTTTTCTGAGCGCATCACCGGAAGAGTTCATCAGCATAGTAACGCTGAAGAACCCGCTGCACTATCTGATCTCATCGTTCTTTGTAGCGGCCGGTTTCTTTGTGCTGTGGCCGGGAGTCTTCTACTATCTTGCAAACAAGAAGGTAAGAACTGTTATCTCGGTTCTGATGTTCAGCATATCCGTAATCTCCACTGTCAATTATCTGTTCTTCGGTACAACGGGAACGATCACCACATCCCTGGTGTTCGTTAAGGCCCCGAGCTATCAGTTAACGCAGATACTGATAAATCTTGCGGCCGTTGTTCTGATACTCCTGGCATGCATCTTCCTGCACAGGTTCAAAAAAGTGTTGAGCATTGTTTATATAGCTGCCATCATGGCCATCCTTACCATTTCCGTGATCAACATTAACAAGATCCAGAATGTCTATTCATCGGTAACGGACAATGTCGCCGCTTTTCAGCAGGAGGAAGGACCGAAGATCCAGCTTACGGCCGATGGCAAGAATGTAATGATAATCATGATCGATAAAGGCATATCCGGATTTGTTCCGTATATCTTTAATGAATATCCGGAGATCGCGCAGCAGTTTGACGGATTCGTCTATTATCCGAACACGGCATCCTTCGGGCAGAATACACTTAAAACATCGTCCGCCCTGTACGGGGGATACGAGTACACTCCGGACAGGATGGATGCGAGAGACACATCCCTGTCAGCAGATCACGATGAAGCGCTCAGAGTACTGCCGGTATTGTTCAGTGAACAGGGAGGCAGTGTTACCCTGATGGATCTGCCTTTCGCGGGATGGAGCTGGAACAGCGATTATTCGGTTTTCAGTGATATAGACAACTGCTCATGCTATCATGTGAAGGACTATTTCAACAGCGAGACTGAATCTAATGTGAACAATGAGACCAGAAGGAACAGGAATCTGTTCATGTACAGCATCTTCAAGTGTTCTCCGCTGTTTATGCAGGAATTCATCTATGACAACGGCGACTACCTGTCGGTGCTGGTGGATTCCTATAACAAATATGATCTGATGGAGAATTACAGAGTCCTTGAGAATCTTGAAGGTATGACGCAGATCAACAACGATTATCCCGTAACACTGCTTATGTTTGATAATGAGACAGCGCACGACTTTACCAACATAGCCGGCGGTGACCCGTATTCTCCTTATGAATTCGAAGAGGGATATTACATTTCTGACGATCTTATGAGTGTCTGGTGGCGGCAATGCGCGGTTTGGGAGAATACATGGATTATCTCAGGGAGATCGGAGTATACGACAACACCAGGATTATCATAGTAAGCGACCACGGGAACGCCATGTATCTGTTTGACGGCCTGGTATCAGACGATTACGGATTCACCGCGGAATGGTACAATGCGATGCTCCTGGTCAAAGACTTTGATGCAACCGGGTATTCGACAGATTATACGTTTATGACCAATGCGGATGTTCCGGTAATAGCGCTGGAAGGCATTGTCGACGATCCGGTCAACCCCGCAACCGGAGTCCCGATCAATTCGGACATGAAAAACGGAAAGATATACGTCAGTTATGCGTCCGATTACGACGAGAATCTCTGGAACCCGGAATCCAACCCGGGAAGCTCGTTCTATTACGGTCCCGATAACAAGTGGTACGAACTTACCGGACCGGACATCTTTGATCTTGACAATTGGGTCCAGATCGACAGTCCGGAATGAAAATTTCCTGTTGAAAGATTAGAG
>CADAOK010000086.1 GCA_902789515.1 Oscillospiraceae bacterium | reverse complement strand
TTCATCGCCATCACCTCCATATAAACATTCCGGCATGGCCGGAAGTCCAGCGGGAATTATCAATATTTTATGCGATTTTTCAGATATTATCTATACTTCCGTTCCTGATTATCTTCAGGAACACTTCGGCAATGGCCGGATCGAACTGTGTGCCCTTGTTTCTCTCTATCTCATTAATGATGTCTTCACGCGAGAGCTTCTTAAGGTAGACTCTGTTGGAATTCATGGCATCGAAAGAATCCGCCACGCAGATCGGCAATAGTGCTGACCAGTTCCCCTCCGTAGCATAATCATATTAATAAACTAGTTCTATGTTTACGATTCAGTGTTTTCAATACAATGCGGGGATTGTAATTAATTAGTTTGGAAAGCCGTAAACAAATGCAGTATATGTTATATAATCCGGGTAAAGATATAAGGTGGAGACGGATCATGACCAACTGCGAGACATGCCAGTATGCGGCAATAGATGAGATAACCGGAGAAGCATTCTGCGACCTTGACCTTGACGAGGACGAGGTTATCAGGCTCTCCCAGAGCAAGAGCAAAGAATGCCCGTTCTACAAGGACGGAGATGAATATAAAACTGTAAGGCATCAGATGTAAACAGTAACGGCGGCCTGTCAGCCGCCGTTTTATCATTCATCTGATCATCTAGGTTCAATAAGCTGTTGCTTCTTCCTTTTTGTTTTCCACAACCAGCTGCTCAGCTTCTTCGGGCGGCATCGGCTTGCCCCAGACAAATCCCTGGATATAGTCGCATCCAATCTTCTTAAGGACGACGATCTGCTCGGGGGATTCAACACCTTCCGATATGACCTTAAGATCGAGCACGTGACCGATCGAGATGATCATGGACACGTATTTCTTGGAAGAATCATTCTGATCCATCATATCAATGAATGCCTTGTCGATCTTGAGCAGGTCGGACGGGAAGCTGTTGAGGTAGCTCAGGGATGAATAACCCGTACCGAAATCATCGATGGCGATCTTCATTCCAAGCGACTTGACCTCGTCTATCCTCTCAAGAGCTTTCTCAGCCGAATCGATCATGATGGA
Source organism: Oscillospiraceae bacterium (assembly GCA_902789515.1). GTDB lineage: Bacteria > Bacillota > Clostridia > Saccharofermentanales > Saccharofermentanaceae > Saccharofermentans. Next base: position 5,214 of record CADAOK010000086.1, on the reverse strand, counting down.
TTCGGTAATCTCAATCTCTATGCGCTCCGGAGCAACATTGTGGGTATCGATGATGTTCTTGACCTCTTCGATAAAGTTATTCTTCATCAGGTGCTTTACAGAGACATTCACACTCAGCATCACGCCAGAATCGTAATCGGAAATACTGTCTAAGAAATCCATTGCCTTCCTGAATACGCACATATCGATACGGTCTACCAGACCGGTCTTCTCGGCTACAGGGATAAAGTCGACAGGACTTATGTATGACCCGTCATTGTCCTTCATTCTTGCCAGTGCCTCGAAGCCTCTCAAGCGGTGATTCATGTCATACTGCGGCTGGAGATGGAAGAATATCGTGTCTTCTTCCAAAGCGGCGCGTATCTTGCGCTCGATCTCGAGCGAACGTTCGGTATTCAGGATGTCCTGAGTAAACTTCAGGACTCTGCTTCCGTTGCCGGTCTTCTTGACCTCGTGAAGTGCCGCATCGGCATACAGCAGAACGCTGTCAATAACGGCGCTGTCATCGGGACACATCGAGTATCCGAAGCATGCGGTAAGATACAGGTCAAAGTCATCTATAGTCAACTTCTTCTCAAGTTCCGTCTTATATGCATCGATGGTCTTCTCCACATCTTCTTCCGAAGCGAACTCACTGATAACGAGAAGATACTCGTCGCCGGTATTCCTGGCAATAAAATCGATGGTATCCGTGGTCAGTGAATTGGCCAGTTCCTTCCATCTGCGCGCGACCTCGATAAGGACTTTGTCTCCGATGTCATGACCCATTGTATCGTTTATGCTCTTGAAATCATTGAGGTCTATCGAGACGATCGCAAATCTCTCGTTCCGCCTGATCAGGTCCTGCATGAGCTCACAGCTCGCGAAACGGTTCGGGAGACCCGTAAGCCTGTCTGTAATAGCCTGCTCTCTGACACTGTACTGATACCTCAGTATCTTGCGGTAACTGAAGTAGATAATGGAGACCGCGCCCAATATCAATATATTGGAGAAGAAGCCGGAAATAGCACCCATGTTCCCGCGCACGAAAACACTAATAAACATCATCGGGAACTGCAGCACCAGCAATATCAGCGATACTATGTATCCCACTCTTCTGAACTGGATGACCAGTGTGATAATGCAGATATTGCCGAGTGCTGAAAATACGCCGGTAAAAGCGCTGTAGTTCACTTCCGTGCCGGCAAAGTTCACCGTTCCCTGGGCGGAAGCCGTTCTCATGGTAAGGAACATGGAGATTCCGTAGAGCAGCATAAGGAGGATGAACGCGCTCTTCGGGGTCTCCTTGCTTCGGGAGATCTTGTCCAGGGTCTTATCAATATTATTGTTGGTCCTTCTGACCATCAGTACACCACCCTTGTGTCGATAGTTACGAATACATTAAGGTCATTTTATCAGTGGAAAATGCGGATAACTTCACAAATATGTGTATAAAAGTATCTATATGGAGTACAAACTGTAAATAAAGGGTTAACTGTACTGACTGAACTATTCGTGTAGAATATACGCATGTGAAAAGAATGACATAAGGAGTGCCTTTATGCGGAATATAGATACTAACAAAGGCCATATCAGAAGGACTGCGGGTGTTCTTGCGGCTCTTGTATGCATCCTGCTCATACCGACAGTCAGCCTGGCAGCGGGATTCGGTCCGGATGACCGGGTCGACGGCATGAGATTTGCCACGGATCTGGCCTTCTATGCCGGTGCCTTCTCCACGGCAGTTACGGCTTCGGTCAATCCTACTGCCACCATGGCAATCCTTTCCATATTGGGATCGATCGAAAACGCTTCCGTATATTCGCCTGATTCAGTATTCTTTACCACAATAGCAGACTTCCTCAACGGAGTGCCTATTATCAGGGAAGTCGGAAAGCTCCCGATAGCCAATCCGTATGCGGCTATTTTCCTGACTCTCGTCGCAGTCGCGATAATAATCATCCATTCGTTCGCAGAATCCAAGATGGTGTCTGAGGTTACGATCGATAAACTCGACAAGCTCGTCGGTTACATCTGCACCGTTACCATCTCACTCCTTCCCTTTGTCACGAACGATGCTCTCGCCAAAGACCCTCCCGGACACAAGGCTGTCTCGGCTCTGGCGCGCACGGCTGTTATCCTCGGAAAGCCGTCGAAAAGTTCAGGCCCCGAATGGTACACCTATGTGCTTGCCGGCATCAGCGTTATCGCCATTACCATCTTTTATTACTGCATTTATACATGCGTCAACAACCTCGAGGTCATCATTGCCGCCATACCGGTAAAAGGCACGAGTCTTATCGGGCAGATCGTCAAAGCCCTGCTGCATTTCACTCTGATCCTGCTTCAGATTTTTGCCCCTGTAATAAGCCTTATCCTGAGCATCATCCTGTCGATCGCAGGAGTGCTGCTGTTCGGAGTACTGACGAGAATATCGCAATACTATAAGGATATATATGTATATACTGTTCTCCGTAAGATATTCAAGCGTACCGATCCTGTGCCCAGGATAGAGAAGCACGTACCCTGGAGGATCAGAAGGCGCTATCCGGATATGGAAATTGCCATGTCCGTTTACAAACTCTCAGGGATAAACAAGGTCCCTAAGCGTATGAGGCTCTGGCTCATCAAGGATCCGAACGGAGTATATCTTATCCGCAAGCGCCTTATCCGTAAGCCGGTCGTAATTGTCTGGAATGACCTGAAAGACAGATTCGAAGGCAGGCAGTTCTATTTTGAGAGCTGTGCAAGGTTCATCAGGATCCGCACGGAGGACAAATTCCTGGAACTCATTATGTCTACGAGGTACAAGGATGAGCTTCCCATGCTGGCAGAGATCATGGATCTTAAGGATTTTGCTCCGGTCTCCAAAGAGATCAAGGAAGCAAAAAGCCTCAAAAACAGGTTTCGCCGCAGGAAGGTCATAGCTGATCCTGTCTGATTTTGCCTCATTATGCCCGCATATTTATGTAGCGAGTTTGTTTATTAAAGGATAAAATCTTCCGGTTTATCCAGGATTATCATAAGGGAGTCCAGAAAATGAGAAATAAGAAGGGCAAGGAGCCCGCACAGAAACCGAAAAAGAAATTAACATGGAAGACTTTTGGCATCTGCCTTCTCGCAGCTCAGGGAATCTGCGAGGCTTTCGCGCTTGCCGAGATAGTCTGGCTCGATATGCTTCCGTTCAAGTATCTTGTGGTCATCAACGTCATACTTGCAGCCCTGTTCACCTGCATGGCACTCATGATCTACAAGAAGACCAAAAAGCATCCCAAGGGACCGGGCATCTTCCGTAAGGTCCTGTCAGTCATCCTTGTCATCGCAATATGCACCGGTTCTCTTTATGCGGGCTTGTTCGCAAGTAAAGTCAGGAAGACTCTCGCTAATGTGACCTCGGTCGAGACTGATATCAGAGCCGTCATTGGCGTCTATGTTCTTGAGGAAGATCCTGCGCAGACTTTGAACGACTGTGTCGGTTACTCTTTCGGTGCCATGAACACCGAGAGTGATTCCGAGTACACGACCTGTGCCGTAAATGAGATCTCCGGCGTTCTGCAGACTCCCGTCGTACCCACCGGGTTCGATACACCTGACGATCTCGCAGGTGCACTCTATACAGGCACTTTGAATGCGATCATCATGAATGAATCCTATGCCACGATCGTCGAGGACAACGAGGCTTACATCGACTTCTCCACAAGGACGCGTCTCATCTATGAGTGCGTCATTACCGACGATATCCTTCTTAACAACGGTTTCGCCGCAGAAGAGACAACAGAGGCTGCCGCTGTCGAAGACGTCACGGCAGAGCCTTTCATCCTTTATATCAGCGGTTCTGACACGCGTTCAAAGTTGCTCAATGTCTCACGTTCGGATGTCAATATCCTGATGGTAGTCAATCCGCAGACCAAGCAGATCCTGCTCATCAATACTCCACGTGACTATTTCATCCCGAATCCCGAGTCCTCCTCCGGAGCCAAGGATAAGCTTACGCACCTCGGAATCTATGGTGTTGACTGCTCTATAAAAGGTCTTGAGAATCTCTACGACTGCAATATCAACTACTACGGTCAGATCAATTTCACGGGCTTTGAGACACTCATCAACGACCTTGGCGGTGTTACGATCGACAACCCCGTGGCATTCAATTCCAAGAATGTTCCCGGATACAGCTATTCACAGGGCGAGATAACGCTGATGGGCGACGAGGCTCTCGCATATGCAAGGGAAAGATACGCATTTGCTTCCGGAGACAATATGAGAGGCCAGAACCAGATGAGGATCATCACCGGTGTCATCAATAAGCTGACGCACAGTTCGAGTTTCCTTACCAACTATGCATCCATCATGGATGATATGTCCGGCATGTTCATTACATCTCTTGATCAGAATGAGATTGAGGAGCTCGTAAAGATGCAGCTCGGTGATATGGCTGAATGGAATACCAAGTCATATGCCGTTACCGGCACCGGCGGTTCCGAGATTACTTACTCCATGAAGGGCACCAAGCTCTACGTTATGTATCCTGACGAGGAGTCTGTCGCGAAGGCGCAGCAGCTGATCGACAAGGTGCTCGACGGCGGCATACTTACCGACGAGGATGTAGCCTGACCTATCCCTCCCTTTATATGGGAATTACTGCAAAATGTAGTATAATAATCTCATTCATAAACCGGGAGGGATTGGAAAATGAAGAAAGCTAAGATCATTGCTTGCCTCGTTGCGGCTTCTATGGTCCTCGGACTCATGGCAGGATGCGGCAAGACAAAGAAAGTAACTACAGAACAGGTCGAGAAGGCTTGCGAAGCTCTGGACTATGATGAATACGATGTTGAAGATCTCGAGGGCGATGGCGATCTTGAACCTTCCGATCTCGACGACGGTATCTATGTCGTAATCGACGAAGATGACATCGAAGACATGGCAGATGAGAACGAGGCAAGTATCTCTTCCTTCGGACTCGATGAAGTCATTGAAGCAGACGACGTCGAATCAGCCGCACTCTTCATCAAGGGCGATGGTCTGGAAGATTTCGCAGACGATGTAGACGGACTTCAGGATATTGAGAATCTGGGAGATGCCGAGTTCGAACTGATCATCGGTATGCAGGCTACACTTAAGGATGACGATAAGGTAGAAGACATCATGGATTATCTCGAGGATATGCTCGATGAATACGATCTTGATGTAGATGATCTTACAGCACAGGAATACTATCGTTCCAAGACTGAGGGT
>CADAOK010000085.1 GCA_902789515.1 Oscillospiraceae bacterium | reverse complement strand
GGCGGGCTTTATCAACAAACTCTGTTATCCCTTACACTTTCCAGAAAGCAAACACCTGCATTGCCACGATGAATGCCATGTAGCCTATACTCATTGCTGACCATGTAAACTGCCAGATCTTTTTCTTCACAGAAGCATCCTTCATGACGGTCCCGCTGACAAGCACAATGCCGTTAACAATAGATACCAAAGCAAGCACTCCGGCAAGTATCGCAGATACAGTCAGGAACGCGGGATTGGTAACGCCGATGATCAATGTAAACAAAGCAAAGACTATTCCCGATACTGCATATATCAGTTTCTGAAAAGTGATCTGTCTGTCTTCAAAAGTCTTCGATCTGGTCTTACCGCGGCTCTTCTTGATCATGGAAGCGATCAGACCGATGAACAAGGACAGCGCGCATCCCAGACCGAGAATGATAAACCCGTAGCAGGACAATGTCGGCGCAATACCGGTGCTGCTCTTCAGATAGTCCATGTATCCCATCTCGAACTTGCCGTCCTCGATGTATACGAATTGTTCCATTCCATTGTTCTTCATTATGTCGAGTATGAGCCGTCGTCATTTGCTGCCAGAGGAAAGACCTGTGCCATATACTGAGTAGCCGCACCGGAACCCATGCACAAAGAACGTGTACAGTAGTAAGTACCGCTGATGTCTACAGCGTTTGCAGCGCCGCCTTCGAAGCCTTCTTTGTCGGTATATTCTCCGTAAAGCATAACGGGGATCCCGTTTGTGAATGCGGTCTCGCCGCTTTCGTTTGTCATTATCGCGATGCCGAGACCGCTGACGGGATCGAACTCGAGTGACGTCGTACATCCGGCGGAGTTTCCGTTGTGGCCTAAAGTCATGACCTTGCGCTGCTGTGCCCAGAGACCGTGACAGTTTTTCGCAATGTCTGTATCGCCGTAGTATGAGGTTGCCGAGAACATCAGATCGCGTGTGGCATTATCCTCAAACAGCGGGCAGTCCTCGTTGACCAGTGCCTGTCCGAGCTTGTAGAGGTCGTCTAACGTGCCTATCGCAGCACCCGCAGGATACAGCTGCACCGCATAGAGGCAGACGCCGTAATCCTGATTGTACGCAGGATCCCCGTAACGCTCATAGCACATGAGTTCCTGACGTTTCGCCGCCACCCACGGATTGTCCGCCTGGTTAGGGTCTATCGAGGTATGGTCCATCCCAAGAGGATTGAAGATATTCTCGTGCACATACGTCACATAATCAGTACCGCTGACGCACTCGACTATGTATGCCGCCAGTGCCGTGCTCCAATTGGAATATGCAGTGTACTCGCCTACATGAAATGCCTGGTAGCACTCGCACGCACGGACCGCCTCCTCGAGCGAACCGTAGACGTCTCCGGGAGCGGCCTCCTGGTTCTCATACATACTCTCCTGGAAGCCTGCGTTGTGGCACATCAGATTGACCATGGTAATCTTCTCGTCAGGGTACTGGAGCTTTGTCAGGAATCCGTCCGGCAGGTACTTTCTTATATCCGCATCAAGGTCTATGTTGCCGCGCTCGACCTGCTGCATGACCGATACCCACACGAGTATCTTCGATGTGCTTGCCCACTCGTACACGGTCTCGCCGTCCGCAAGAACCGAGTCTTCTATGTTCGAGTAACCGTAGTACCCGGTGTATATCTCGCCGTCACCGTCAAAAACGCAGACTTCGCACGAAGCAAGTCCCGTTTCGCGCTCTGCGATGTAATCATCAATGCTCGCGCCTACCTCTGAATAACAGATCCCCGAAGGCGTCTGTTTCTCTGCCGTGTCCGCCAGGACCGATGCCTGCGGTGCGAACGCCATAACGGCAAGCACAGCTCCCGTTGCTGCTGCGATCAACATCTTCATAAACAAATCTCCCCATCAGCTTGTTGATGAGGAGATGATAAGTCTGCAACTTTAACCTGAAGATAGCGTAACCTTAACGGAATCTTAAACTTCTGTGTCAGCTGCTGCCGGCTTACGACAGCATGTCCCTCGCCGCGCCCTGTTTCTGGAACTCGGTGGCATCCTTGCCCAGCTCGTGTTCCTCAGCGTCGGGAGCAGCCGTCTTGAAGTCGAATCTCTCCCTGTCGCCGTAAGACCAGCCGTTCTCAAGGGATGCGAACTTGTTGTTGGTCTCATAGGCAAAGACTTTGGCGCGTGTATCGAAATACTCCTCTGCAGAAGGCGCGGGTGCCATGTCATGATTGCTGGCCTTAGAAAGATTCTGTATCGTCACCTTCTGTTTGCGCATCAGCATTTTCGGGAAGACCTCGATGCCTGCATAGAGAAGCGCTCCTATGAGCAGACCGACAAGAAGCGTGGCAAGCGGGTCCTGGAACATCCATACTAGGAGCCTTGCGGTAAGTCTGCTGCTGTTGCCGAAGAATCTCAGGATGAACAGAGCAACAGCCGGGAGTGCGTAGAGGATCTTTCTGGCGCCCTCATTGATGGTTATCGTTCCGATCTGTACTTTCCTGCCGGCGCGCTCCATCGTCTCCCATCCCTTGGCATACGGGAATTCTCCGGAGACCTTTCCGGTCTGGCCGTTAACTATGTACTGGTACTTGATCCCGTCATACTCAATCGTCATGAACCATACAGGGAGCAATACATAGGTAATGCTCTGGTTGTTATATCTGGTCGTGCTTATATCTGAGCTGGTCGTGAACGCATCGTAACCGAAGGTGATCTTATCGCAGATCTGGAGAGCGTACTTATCCAGACGTCTGTATATCTTGTCGGTCATATCGACTGGAAGCTGGTCGTATTTCTCGGCAACATAACCCTGCAGGTACTCGCTCTTGAACGGAACCATCTCGTCGTAATCAAAGGGTTCTGCCGCAGCTATCAACCTGTCCGCGATATGCTTCTCGCCGTCAAAAGGAACATTCTTAAGACGGAAGAAAGCCTTACCCCAGGCCATCTGCGAATAGTTCTCACCGTCCTGCTTGTAATTCTCCCTGTACATATCGTCGACACTCTTGCCCATGTGCCCGTGTCCTGCGACATCGACTTCGACATCGGTGGAAACCACCCAGGTCGGAACATAGAGCGCGGAAAATTTCTCGAAAGTCTTCTTGGAGGCGTAGCTCTTCGGAAGGTGTTCGATGGTCTTACAGTGCTCCTCGAAAAGGCTCATGGCCTTCGCCTTGTCGATCTTGAACGGAATGATGCGGTCGGGCTTGAACTCCCTTGAGAGTCGTCTTGTGATGACCGCAGGCGAACCGCAGAATACACAGACTGTCGATGCGGTGTTCTTGTCTGTGATGACCTCGGCGCCGCATGCGTTGCAGACGATCTCCTGACGGCTCTCGTCTTCGCTCGAGAGCTCGATGGTGCCGTCGTATGCCCTCTCAGGATTCTCGAGTCCGAACGAACCCACTTTGCCGAGCGTTGCCGGATCGAACAGTCCGCCGCAGTGCTTACAGGTCAGTGCACCGTGATTTGAATCGAAGAAAAGATTCTGTCCGCAGTTAGGACACTTTGATGAATTGGCTGAGAGTATCTTCTCTCCGTCCTTGTTAGGCACGCCGAATTTTTGAGCAGGCTGATCCCATATAGCCATATCTCTATCCCCCTAAAATATTTTTTATTCCCAAAGAAAATATACAGTATCAGTATTCATATCGTCAAGAATCGTACCGTAATACTTTATTTACGCATATATAAACAACAATATATACTCTAGTGTTAATATTAGGCTATGACCCATTATTCAGAAAGGGGACAGCGGGCTGTATGTATTATTCCAGCATCGGAATATTGTCGATAATAATGCATGTCATCATCAATGCGGAAGTCCTCTTCAATAAGACGGCTTTTGAACAGACTGCTGTCGGGAAGGCATACCGCCGCTTTCTTTTTGCCGTAACGCTTTATTATTTCTCCGATGCCCTGTGGGGCGTACTGATGGATCTCAAGATAATCCCTGTGGTATATGCGGATACGGTAATCTATTTCCTGGCAATGGGATTGACCGTGCTCTTCTGGACAAAATACATTGCTGCCTTCCTCGAACTTAATAAGCGCTGGACAAAGATTCTCAGCGGTATCGGCTGGTTTGTTTTCGGTTCTGAAGCGTTATCGCTTATCGTCAATTTCTTCGTACCCATCATGTTCTATTTCAAAGCCGATTGTGAGTATGTCGCGAGCAGTGCAAGATACATTATCCTCTATATTCAGGTCATCCTGTTTGTCCTTATAGCGATCGACACTTTGGCTATGGCAAGAAAAAGTAAAACACCGGCCAGTACTCATTGCCTTGCCATCGGAATATCCGGACTCATTATGGCTTTGCTTATCTACCTGCAGGCCCAGTTCCCTCTCATGCCCTTCTATGCCATCGGATGTCTGCTGGCTACTAGCATAATCCATACATTTGTCGTCGTTGCAGCAAAGGTCGAGCAGACACAGAAGCTCAACGCAGTCACGACAGTAGCCTATAAGGATCCGCTTACCAGCGTCAGGAATGTCAATGCATACACGGAATATAAAGATAAGATCGATGATGACATCAGCAACGGCAGGATCAGCGAGTTTGCCGTTGCCGTGTTTGATCTTAATGACCTGAAATGCGTAAACGACACACAGGGGCACGAAGCCGGGGACAAGTATATCCAGGACGGCTGTTATCTTATCTGCCATATATTCAGGCACAGTCCGGTATTCAGGATCGGCGGAGATGAGTTCGCGGCATTCCTGATCAACGATGACTATCAAAACAGGGAGTCACTCATCAACACCTTCAACGAGCAAGTCGAGCAGAACCTCGAAGAAGGCAAAGTTGTCGTCTCTGTCGGTATCAGTCTGTATAATCCCGCGGAGGATGCGGGTTACGATGAGGTTTTCGCGCGTGCGGATGTCCTGATGTACGAGCGTAAGAAGGATCTCAAGAGCAGAAGGTCTGCTGCCGTATAACTCACACTATATTCTTTATTCCCTCGCAGATCCTTCTGGCAACCAGAGGATTGTTCATCGTGTAGAGGTGTATCCCGCTGATGTCGTTTACGAGAAGGTCGATTATCTGGCTTAAGCAGTACGACATGCCGGCATCGAAGAGCGCATCCTTGTTGTCCTCATATCTCGAGATAATCTTCTGGAATCTTCTCGGGAACGAAGCATTGCACATCGATACCATTCGTTTGATCTGCGCCGCGTTGATGACGGGCATAACGCCCGGGATGACCGGAACGTCGATGTCTGCGATGCGGCACTCGTCGTGGAACCTGTAGAAGATCTCGTTGTCGAAGAACAGCTGAGACAGAAGTACTTCCGCACCCGCATCGACCTTCTTCCTGAGTCCCTTGATCTCGCTTACGATGCCTGCTGATTCCGGGTGGCACTCGGGATAGCACGCACCCAGGAAGCAGAAATCGTTGTCATTCTTCAGGTAGGAGATCAGATCCGACGAGTGCTTAAAGTCATTCTTGGCAGGCACGTTCGGATTCTCGTCGCCTCTGAGCGCCAGGATGTTCTCGATGCCTTCGCCCTTCAATACCCTGGCAAACTCGTCGATCTCATTCCTGTCATAATGCAGACAAGTGAGATGCACCACGGGTTCGATCTTGTACTCGTACTTTATCTTCTTCGCGAGTTCGATCGTGCGGTTGCAGTTGGACGAACCGCCCGCGCCAAAGGTAACGCTGATAAAGTCGGGTTCAAGCTCCGAGAGGACCTCGAGCGTCGCATCGATATTAGACAACTCGGTATCCTTTTTCGGCGGGAATATCTCGAACGAGAGACTTCTCTTGCTCTTGCAGACCTCGGAAACTTTCATCTCTTATCCTCTGATCTGCTTTGCAGCTGCAACAAGGTTCGTAAGGCTCTTTACCGTCTCCTCGTTGCCTCTTGTCTTAAGGCCGCAGTCGGGGTTGACCCAGAGCTTACTGTCTTCGATCTTTGCTCTCATCTTCGTGAGGGCAGCGACGATCTCCTCGACGGAAGGTACGCGGGGGCTGTGGATGTCGTATACGCCCGGACCTACCTCTGTCTCGAAATTATTCTCCTTGAGCGAATCAAGGATAAGGAGGTCTGATCTTGAAGCCTCGAAAGTGATGACATCTGCATCCATTGCATCGATCGCAGGAATGATGTCTGTGAACTCGCTGTAGCACATATGTGTGTGGATCTGAGTCTCGGGCTTTACCTTGCTGTGTACGAGCCTGAACGCAGGGATCGTGAAGTCAAGATACTCGGAATACCAGTCAGACTTTCTAAGCGGGAGCTTCTCACGGAGTGCAGCCTCATCGATCTGGATGATCTTGATGCCGTTTGCTTCGAGATCAAGGACCTCATCTCTTATCGCGAGCGCTATCTGCAGAATGCTCTCCTTGATGGAGATATCTTCTCTCGGGAAAGACCAGTTCAGGATCGTAACCGGACCCGTGAGCATGCCCTTTACCGGCTTATCCGTGCAGCTCTGGGCAAACTTCGACCACTCCACCGTGATGGGGGCCTTACGCGATACATCGCCCCAGATGATCGGCGGCTTAACGTTACGTGTACCGTATGACTGTACCCATGCCTTCTCGGTGAAGATGTATCCGTTCAGGTTCTCGCCGAAATACTCTACCATGTCGTTTCTCTCGAACTCGCCGTGAACGATGACATCAAGTCCGATCTCTTCCTGGAGCTTTATGCACTCAGCGATCTTGTTCTTGTTGAACTCTACATACTCTTCTTTGGACTTCAGGCCCTTCTTGAATTCCTGTCTGTTCTTTCTGACATCGGAAGTCTGAGGGAAAGAACCTATTGTTGTTGTCGGGAACAGAGGCAGATTCAGGACTTCTTTCTGGATCTTCTCTCTTTCTGCTCTGGCAGGAAGNNNNCCTGGTTATTCTTGAATGCTTCTTCGCTCTCATAGTCCTTGCCGGCGAGCGCTGCTATCTCTGCAAGTTCTGTGAGTTTCTCTTCAGCGAATGCAAAATGCTTCTTGTACTCATCTGCAAGCTTTGTCTCGCTGTCCAATGTGTAAGGAACATGGAGAAGCGAGCAGGATGTGCTTACGACGACATCAGATGCGTTGATGTTCTTCAGGATATCAAGTGAAGTCTTGTAGTTGTTTCTCCAAATGTTCTTGCCGTTAACGACACCTGCAAAGAGTGTCTTATCAGAAGGGAAACCTGAAGCAACAAGTTCAAGTGTCTTTCTGCCTTCGATGAAGTCGAGACCGATAGCGTCGAAGTCAAGTGCGATGACTTCGGAATAGATATCCCTGATATCACCGAAGTATGTCTGAAGAAGGACATTAACACCACTCTTGTTTCCGAGGATCTCACTATAGATATTCCTGAACAGTTCGATATCTTCATCTGTAAGATCTCTAACGAGATAGGGCTCGTCGAATTCGATGAGCTCAAGGCCCTTGCCTGCAAGATCAGATACGAGCTTAACATATTCGGAAGTAAGTATGCCGGATACGTCTGCGATCTTCTTGGTGCCGGTGAACCTGGCAAGCTTAAGGAAAGTAAAAGGTCCTACAATAGCCGTCTTTGTCGTGACGCCTGATTCCTTTGCTTCAACGAATTCATCAACGGGCTTGCTTCCCGTCAGTGAGATGACGGTATCGTCGTCGATCTCGGGAACGAGATAGTGATAGTT
>CADAOK010000084.1 GCA_902789515.1 Oscillospiraceae bacterium | reverse complement strand
GCATGGACAGACTCTTGGTTCGCTGATATGAAGGGCGAGGGCGTTAGACCTGTATTCTGCTTCTTCGGACCTGCATGGCTCCTTAACTACAGCCTTAAGGATAACTGCGGTGACACATTCGGCGATTGGAGAGTATGCACACCTCCGGTTGGTTACTTCTGGGGCGGCACATGGCTCCTTGCTAACAAGGATACACAGGTTAAGGAAGGCGTTGCTGAGTTCATCGAGTGGGTAACACTTGATATCACAGAAGACGGTCTCCAGTACAAGTGGGCTAACAACCTCGAGGATTGGGATAACGATCCTTCAACAGGTGCTAAGGACGTCGTTGCTTCTACAGTAGTTATGAACAACTCCAACGGTGAAGTTGAGATCTGCGGCGGACAGGACATGTTCCCTGCATTCATCGATGGTAACGCATATGCTACATCTGCAGAGATGTCTCAGTACGACGAGAAGATCAACCAGTTCTTCAACGATGCTGCTTCTCAGTATGCACACGGCGAGCTTGACAAGGATGCTGCTATCGAAGCATTCGAGACAAACGTTAGCGATAACCTCGTTTTCTAATGTAACTTAGGTTTTTAAGTTGCCTTATGACGGCAGGGTAAATTCCAGGTTTACCCTGCCGTTTTTTCAAAATTCCAAAGGAGGTTGGGAGTAATGAACAATAAGAAGCTTGTTAGTTATTCCAAATACGGTTATATATTTGCAATACCGTTCGTTATCGCGTTTCTAATCTTTACGTTATATCCTATTGTCTACACTTTCATTATTGGTTTTACTGACCTTAAGGGTGCCGGTAATACAGAACTCCATTTCTTGACAAATGATATCTTCAAGAATTTCGTGGACGTTCTTACTGCTAAGTCATTCCATACAGCTATTACCAATACAGTACGAATCTGGATAGTTAACTTTATTCCTCAGTTAGGCTTTGCTCTCCTGTTCACTGCATGGTTTACAGACAGACGAACAAAGCTTAAGGGCCAGGGCATATTCAAGATATTATTCTATTTGCCCAACATTATCACGGCTGCAACAATTGGTATTCTCTTCAATGCTCTTTTCGGTTATCCTAAGGGACCTATCAATGACATCATCCAGTTCTTCGGTGCCAGTGAACCATATCCTTTCATAACAAAACAGAGTTGGGTAAGAGGAATCATCGCATTCATACAGTTCTGGATGTGGTACGGTTATACGATGGTCAACCTCATCGCAGGTGTCATCGGTATCAATCCTGAGATCTTCGAAGCTGCAGAACTTGACGGTGCCAGCAAGTCTCAGACTTTCTTCTTGGTAACTATTCCATGTATCAGACCTATCATGGTTTATGTGTTAATCACATCACTCATCGGTGGTCTCAACATGTTCGATATTCCGCAGGTTTTCATCAGCACTGACTGTAATAACGCAGGTCTGACTACGAATATGTACATCCGTAACCAGGCATTTGCGGGTAGTTACATTTATTGCAGAGCTGCTGCTGCCAGCGTCATAATGTTTATTATCATATTGATCCTTTGCCTGCTTCTCCTCTATTTCATGAGAGACAAGGATGAAGCTAAGCTTGCAAAGATCAGAAGGCAGGAGCGTAAAGCTGCTGCAGCAAGAGTTTAAAGGAGGTGGACCTATATGAATGAGACAAAATTACATAAGGAATCCGTCGTCTTTAAGGTCATCGAGTATATCGTATGTGTATTCTTCTCGTTTTTGAGCATTGCACCGTTTCTTGTAATGTTTATCAATGCTACTAGAAGTACAAGCGAGATCCAGCAGCACGCTATCTCTTTGATCTCTGAGCATCCTTTTATTAACCTTGCAAAGAACTGGAAGGTATTCACAACCAAGGACTTCCATCCTGAAGTCGGTTTTAAGAACTCCTTCATCATTTCAACATGCAGCACACTTCTTACACTTTATTTCTCTGCTTTAACGGCTTATTCGATTAAGGCTTATGAGTGGAAGCTGAAGAAGGTGCTCAACGGCTTGATCATGGGTATCATGATGGTTCCCGGTACGATCACTATGATCGGTTTCTATCAGATGGTTTACAAGGTTGGTATGACAAATAAGCTTTCAATGCTTATCATTCCGGCTATTGCAAACCCGATGATGGTTTACTTCATGAAGCAGTACCTCGAAGGATCACTGTCACTCTCGATCGTTGAGTCTGCAAGAATTGACGGCGCCAGCGAGTTCAGAACATTCAACCAGATCGTTCTCCCGCTCATGAAGCCGGCTATTGCAACACAGGCCATCTTCGCGTACGTAGGTTCATGGAACAACCTCTTCATGCCTTTGATTCTTCTTACTGATAAATCAAAGCAGACTCTGCCTATTGTCGTATCCCTCCTCAGAGGCGATATCTACAGAACAGAGTTCGGTTCCATCTACCTCGGACTGTCTATCACGGTTCTCCCTCTCATCGTTGTTTACATCTTCCTTTCGAAGTACATCGTTGAGGGTGTCGCTTTGGGCGGTACTAAGGGCTGATACCAAAGATTCAAAGTTTGTATTCAAACAAGAGAAGGGGTTGCCAATATATGGCAACCCCTTTTATACTATGCAGTATGTTTAAAAACAGTGTATCAGCAATAACGATAGCTGTGTCTGCGGTAATACTCATGACATCGTGCAATATGAAGCCGGAAAACAGCTTAAATGAGACTGAGAGTGTTACCGAAGAGACAAGCGTGACAATAGTCAAACCGTCCGCTACCTCTTCCTATACGGATGAGATGCTGCCTATGTCTATCGATGAAGTAGCAGAAGCACTCCTGCAGCAAATGGGTGAGGATGCCTTCATATTATCTATCTACGATCCTTCAAGTGAGTATTACATTGATCCTGAAGAATACAAAGACAATAACAGCTCATATGGCATTATAAATATCATCTCTGTCGGCTCGTATACAGAAGAAGCTGAGGGAGAATATGATACTGAACTTGTAGAGATAGATATATACGAGTTTGATATGGATTCTGAAGAGTATAAGGGATTATCTGTAGGAGATAAGTTCAGTGCGTATGTGCCTTACGGAGGCGGATTAGAGTGTACGGAGATCGTAACTGCCATTAACCATCAATATGTGATCACAGTCTATGCTGCTCTCGGTCAGGAGGGCGAATTAGAAGACGACATGCCCGCTGAATCGGAGCCTCCGTATACCATAAGCGGGGCAAAGGCGGCATACGATACTTTTCTGG
Organism: Oscillospiraceae bacterium; assembly: GCA_902789515.1. Lineage (GTDB taxonomy): Bacteria > Bacillota > Clostridia > Saccharofermentanales > Saccharofermentanaceae > Saccharofermentans. The sequence continues at coordinate 3,194 of CADAOK010000084.1, read as the reverse complement.
CGCTTGAATAACCTCTTACAGTTCTTTTTTCCTTCTGAGCTTATGCCTGTATGTGGAAGGTGAGCAGCCGTATTGCTTCTTAAAGTTGCGGCTCAGCGATGTCAGATTGTTGAAGCCGCACCTTAAGGCGATCTCACTTATCTGAAGATCTGTCTCTGAAAGCATCTCGACCACGGCCTTGATCTTAAGGGATGTCTGGTAATCATAATAAGTCATACCGGAGTATTCCTTGAACAGTCTCGAGAAATGGAACTTGGAATAGCCCACATAGTTTGCCGCCTCTTCCATCGAGATATTGTCGGCATAGTGAAGAGCAAGACGCTCGGTTAATCCCTTAAACTTGATATAGATATCTCTCTGCTTGTCATTCTGCGAGACAAGGATGTCCTGCTCATACTCAGTCTTCAGGAGCATTCCGAATACTGCCAGCAGGTTGGAGAATATAGGGATCTCCTTAATGGAAGATGTATAGAAGAAATACAGGTCGCTTATGGAAATTAGCTTGGTATAGATCTGATTATATATATCCGGATAAGTGACCTCATTGATCACGATGGGCTCGGTAAGAAGGGATTTCAAATCAGCATAGTCGAAGAATCCCTTCATGAAATCGATATTGAACAGGAATATTATCCTGACTCCGCTCCTGGTGCCTGAGATCTTATGGAGCATATCAGGCGGGACGATCAGGATATCTTTCTCGTTAAGGACTATCGTTCGGTCATCGAAGATATAGGAATAGCTTCCGTCAGTAGGGATCGTAATCTCAAGGATGGGATGCTTATGAAGCGGATAATCCTCGGCGCGGTTGTTGTACCAGATCCTCACATTGGAATTAGGCGCAAAGTCGATCTCTTCTACGTAGTTGCTTACATTTCTTCCCGAGAAATTCTTAACCGGCTGCTGAAAATTACCCGGTACGGAGTTATCGTTGAGATGCATTAGTCAGCTACCCCTCCTATATTGCTATTTTCAAGAATGATTCTAAAGCAAGATTTGATAAATACAAGTGAACAGTCCGTTAAATATAGCAAAAAGCGAGGATTTGACAACTGTATTTGATAGCAATATCAGTTTAGAATAGATATCATAAACAAATTAATAAACCATAAGAGGTAATGCTTATGAACAGAGAGCAGGCAAGAGCAAGGGCAGAAGAGTTAGTCAGTCAGATGACTGTGGAGGAAGCTTGTTCGCAGCTTCGATACGACGCACCTGCCATCGACAGGCTTAACATCCCCGAATACAACTGGTGGAACGAGGCGCTCCATGGAGTGGCAAGAGCCGGAACGGCAACGAGTTTTCCCCAGGCAATAGGCCTCGGCGCAACATTCGATACCGAGCTCATGGGCGAGATCGGTGAGGTCATCGCCACAGAGGGCCGCGCGAAATACAACGAATACTCAAGCCACGGCGACAGGGACATCTACAAGGGACTCACATTCTGGTCACCAAACGTCAACCTCTTCAGAGACCCGAGGTGGGGAAGAGGACAGGAGACATACGGCGAGGACCCGTACCTTATCTCAAGGCTTGCAGTGCCGTTCATCAAGGGCATCCAGGGAGACGGCGAATACATGAAGGGCGCTGCCTGCGCAAAACATTTCGCGGTGCATTCAGGTCCCGAGGCATTGAGGCACGAGTTCAATGCGACTGCAAGCGAGAAGGATCTGTGGGAGACATACCTGCCAGCGTTTGAGGCTTGCGTTACGGAAGCTGACGTTGAGTCCGTGATGGGTGCCTATAACAGGACCAACGGTGAAGTATGCTGCGGACATTCCTATATCCAGAAGATCATCAAGGACAAGTGGGGCTTCAAGGGACATTTCGTATCAGACTGCTGGGCAGTCAGGGATTTCCATGAGCACCATGGCGTGACAAAGAACAGCGAAGAGAGCGCGGCGCTCGCACTCAACATGGGCTGTGACCTCAACTGCGGATGCACATATGTCCACCTCATGAAATCATACAACAAAGGTCTCGTTAAAGAGGAGACGATCAGGGAGGCTGCTATCCGACTGTTTACTACCAGATTCCTGCTCGGTATGTTCGATAAGACAGAGTATGACGGACTTAACTATCTCGACGTCGAGACGAAGGAACACATCGCCGTTGCCAAGAGAGCCACGGACGAGAGCGTCGTTCTCTTAAAGAACGACGGAATACTCCCTCTGGATAAGGATAAGCAGCAGGTCATCGCAGTAGTAGGTCCTAATGCTGATTCGAGGCGCCCGCTCGTCGGAAACTATTACGGAACCTCTTCAGAGTACATAACGGCAATCGAAGGCATCAGGGCGGCAGCCGGCAGCGAGACAAGGGTTCTTTATTCCGAAGGCTGCGATCTGAGCAAGAAGAAGCCTGATTTCCTGTCCCGCGAATACAACTGCATCGCCGAGGCTGAGGCCGTCATGGACAGATCAGATCTTGTTATCCTCGTTATCGGTCTCGACGAGAGGCTCGAGGGCGAAGAGGGAGACGAGGGCAACCAGTATGCTTCAGGCGATAAGCCGGATCTTTCTTTCCCGAAGCCGCAGCTTAAGCTCATCGATGCTGTCATCAAGTCAGGCAAGCCTTTCATTACTGTGGTCATGGCGGGTTCTGCGATGGATCTTACGCTTCTTTCAGAGCATTCTTCCGCGATACTTCAGGCGTGGTATCCCGGTGCAAGGGGCGGTCTGTCGATCGGCGACATCATTTTCGGCAAGGTCAATCCTTCGGGCAAGCTCCCCGTTACTTTCTACCGTGATACGAATGATCTTCCTGCTTTCGAGGACTACTCGATGAAGGGAAGGACCTACAGGTATATCGAGACAGAGCCTCTGTATCCGTTCGGCTACGGTCTTACATACGGCAGTCTTGTCATTGATGAAGCCAAAGTAGAAGGCGGCAGAGACAGCGGTGCCGAGATCAGCGTAACGGTAAGAAACGACGGCGATATTGCGGCAACTGAAGTTGTCCAGGTCTATGCCAAGTCCGACGATCCTGATGAAGTCAGGAATTGCAAGCTTATCGGTTTTGCAAGAGTTACCTGCGAAGCCGGAAAGAGCGAGGATATTGTCATTGACATTCCTTCCGCGAACTTCAGAGTCGTAAGGCAGGACGGCAGCCGCGAGCTTCCTTCAGGCAAGATCGACATCTTCGTCGGTTTCGGCCAGCCTGACGCAAGGACCGAAGCACTTACCGGCAAGAAAGCA
>CADAOK010000083.1:3627-10425 GCA_902789515.1 Oscillospiraceae bacterium | reverse complement strand
GAGAGAGTCAACGCCTGTTCTGGAAACGAATTCCTCAACCTCTTCAGGTCTTGTGTAGGACTCGTTGCCTGCCTCAACCTTAACGTCATCCTCGATACCAGCGAGTGTACCAAGCTCAGCCTCAACAACTACGCCGTGATCGTGAGCGTAATCAGCAACCTTCTTGGACTCTGCGATGTTCTCCTCGAAGCTGTGGCTTGAGTAGTCGATCATGACAGATGTGAAGCCGGAATCGATGCAGGACTTACATGTCTCGAAGTCTGCGCCGTGGTCAAGGTGAAGAACCATAGGAACTTCAGGGTGAAGCTCAACAGCTGCCTTTACGAGGTGTACAAGATAGTCGTTGTTAGCGTACTTTCTTGCGCCTGCGGAAGCCTGAAGGATAACAGGTGACTTGAGTTCAGCAGCAGCCTCTGTGATGCCCTGAACGATCTCCATGTTGTTTACGTTGAAAGCACCGATAGCGTAACCGCCGTCATAAGCCTTCTTGAACATTTCGGTAGAAGTAACTAATGCCATAATTATGCACTCCTTACATTAATATTTTTGACGAAGGGACGAGGCCCTTCATTTCGTCCGTATGTATAATACTTTTGGAGTTAGTCTAAGTCAACCGACATAAAGGCAAATTTAAGGCTTTATTCACATACGGAAGTCAAACAATCTTGAGAGGCGTCCCGGACAGTTCTCCGGTATGCAGCGCATAGTCGATCGCAGCGTTGCAGAGCAGATCGGCCCAGCCCCCGGCGTTCTTAAAACCAAGCGCATGCGCGGTTTCTTTCACGAGAGTCTCGCGGGGCATGCCGTACTGGGTCTTGCAGACATAAACGGCGCACCTTGCGGCCTCCTGGAAAGTGATGTCCTGAGCATCCCTGGGTTTCTCCCCTTCTGCCGGGACTCTGTAGTGTTCAGGGATCCCGTCATGGTCGCCTTCTTTGCGCCAGAGGAAATACTTTTTGGTATCGTCAGTCGGATGAAGTGACAGATTCTGGGCTGTCACACATATACCGTAGTTCTGCTTGGCATATTTGACCAGATATTTGCAGCGGTCCGTTATCTGCGGGGACTTGCGGGTTATGCCGCAGGCCTTGGTAAGCCTGTCCGTGAGCACATCAAAACTAACCGGAGCCTCGAGCTCGATTATCTCAGATACCGCCTGAGCCAGCTGCGGGGTGTTCCTGGCATCCCTGAATTCCGCGGAAGTCATCTCCGGCAGCTTACAGGTCCAGGCCTGATACAGTACCGGAGCATCGGCTAGTTCAGTTTTTTTTTACCGTCCTGACCGTCTTCGGAATCTGGTTCCGGTTCTGATTCCGGTTCAGCTTCAGGCAGAGGCTCTTCTGCTGTCTGAGCCTCCGAAGCTAACTCATCTCTGTAGTCCGTGACCGGGATCTCATCCTCAGTCGCGGTCTCATCAGCGGTCTTCTCCGCAGTTTCTGTCATGGGTTCAGCCGCGGATCCTGCAACGGCGGGGGCCTCTGCGGAAGGAGTCTCCTCGTCAGGCGCGTTAGCATCAGACTCCTTGCTGTCGATCGCACTTACAATCTCAGCAATTACGGCATCGGGGTCTTCCCACCAGTCGATGGACCAGATCCTCAAAAGCTTCCATCCGAGTCCTCTCAAGACACTTGGCTGGGCGATCTCACGCGAGTATGCCGAATCGTTCTTTCCGACACCGGCACCGTCGATCAGGATACCGAGGCAATACTTGTCTTCGTCCTTCCTTGTCACACCGATATCGACCTTGAAGACGGAATCGCCGACTCCGCGCTCCACCTTGTAATCCATTGCTTCGAGGCGCTCACAGATATCATCAGCGATACCCGTAAACTTAGCTTTCCTGTCGATTACCGGAGAATTGCCATCTCCCGCTGCCGATGACTGGATATCGGCATCCCAGTTGCTGCTGCCCCCGGCGTACATCAGGAATCTCTTAAACGCCTTCACGCCTTCGGGAGTAGCGTCGGTCACACGGAGCGTCTCAGGCTCGATCGAAGAGAACACTTTCATCTCGCAGCGGGAACGGGTAACGGCGACATTAAGCCTCCTCCAACCGCCTTCCCTGTTAAGCGGCCCGAAATTCATCGACTGCTTTCCCTCGCTGTCAGGACCGTATCCGACCGAGAACAGTATCACGTCGCGCTCATCGCCCTGGACATTCTCCAGGTTCTTGATGAAGATCGGCTCTTCCCCGCCGAACGCCCATTTCTCGAATTCCGGATTCTTCCTGCACTCCTCGTCGATCTTATCCTCGATAAGGCTCTGCTGCTGGATGTTGAATGTGACGATGCCGTAGGTGCGCTTTTGCTTTTCGGGATCGCAGCTGCACTTTACGAGTTCTTCCGTAAGGCTTGCCGCCTCAGCCTCGTTGGTCCTGGTCTTGCCGGAATCGAACGAACCGGCGCATTTCGTAAGTGTTACGAGTGATATCTGGTCGTCAACTGACGGGAATGTATAGAGCTTATTCTCGTAGAAAGCCTTGTTCGAGAACGCTATCAGGCTCTCGTGGCGGCTCCTGTAATGCCAGAGCAGATGTGTCTCAGGCATGTTAACTGCAAGACAGTCGTCCAGGATGCTCTCGAGGTCCTCTGTATCGGGATCCTCGTCGTCGAATACCTGCTCCTTGAAGAATGATGTTGGCGGCATCTGCTTGGGATCTCCGACGATAACCGCTTCCTTGCCTCTGGCGATGACACCGACAGCCTTACATGTAGGCAGCTGGCTCGCCTCATCGAAAACGACCAGATCGAACATCGGGTTCTCTGAAGGCGCGATAAACTGTGCGACTGACATCGGGCTCATGAGAACACATGGTGTGATCTCCAGGATGAGATGCTGGATATCCGTAAGAAGTGATCTTATTGAGATATTGCGGCCCTTGCTCTTGATGGCCTTCTGGAGTCTTCCGAGATCTGAAGAAGCCGCAGCTGTGATGTCCTTTATCTCAGGAAGTTTCGATGCTATCTGACAGTAGATCTCCTGTCTGGTTATCAGCTCGAAGTCATCGCTTACCTTCTTAAGCTGCCTTACCTTCTCATCGAAGATCTTGCCGGAGAAGCCCTTAAGGACAGGTGTGGAATCTATTGCGATGCACGCCATGAGCTTAGACCATGCTTTCTCAAATGCCGGAATGAGCTGTTCTTCATTGATCGTACCGTCCTCGAAAGCTCTTACGACGCCGGATATCTTAAGTTCCGCACATCTCGCTGCGCACGCATTGAATATGGTCTTGGATCTGATCGAATTCGCGTTCGTGCGTACATCATCGATCAAAGCCTTGATATCTGAAGTCTTGCCGCTGTCCGGCATGAGCGCTTCATCCTCAAGTCCGAGCCTTGATTTTACGGCATCATAGGCCTTGATGTATTCAGCCTTGCACGTCAGAAGATCTGTCATGACCGGTGACAGTTTGGGCGAATCTGCCTCGAAGCCGTATGCAGAGTATTCAGACTTATATGTATTGAGAGCATCCAGCTGCGCACCAAGGTCATTCCTGTGGCTGCTGTTCTTGTCGAATGCTCTGATACCGTTATAAACCTTGCTGACTGCGCTGCTCCTGAACAGTGCCATCTTGGACTGTGCGGCGGCAAGTTCAGCCTTCTTGGCCACGCCATCTGTCGCCAGGAACTCGGGAGCCCAATCCTTAAGAATCTCCGTTCTGTCTTTTGTATACTTCTCTACCGCTTCCGTGATCCGTCTGATCGAAGCGAAATCCTCACCTGTGCCGACCTTAGGATAAGCGGCGGCAAAGGCTTTGACCGCGGTGTCCAATCTGTCAGCAGCCTGCCCGAGAGCATCAAGTTCGGGTTCGAGCTGGACCTTGGTATCCTGGTTGTATTCGGTTGCCTTGACTGCGCCGAGGATTCCGGACAGCCCGGTACCTGATGCAGCGAGTTCTCCAAGTGCCGCCCTGCACGCTTCAGCCTTAGCCTCGGACATATCCTGCTCAAATCCTTCATCAAGGATCACATCCGGGTATTCTTTATTGGAACCGTATACATTAAGCATCTCAAAGAGCGAATATCCGCAGCTTTGTGGATCGCCCAGAGCAGACATGTACTGATCCAGTTCGGCCCTTCTGGATTTTACATTCTCGAGCGTTGTCTGATAGCCGCCGCCTGATGTGGCGACAGCCTTTGCACGCTCCGCCATAGCCGTTTCGAGCTGGTCTAAGACGTAACTCTTGCGGACCTTGTTGGAGTGGAGTTCTAGGCAGAAAGGTGCAATGCCTATCTTGCCGAGCCTTGAATACACGACATCGAGCGCCGCCTTCTTCTCGGCAACAAAAAGGACCTTCTTGCCGTCTGCAATGGCATTGGCGATCATGGAAGTGATGGTCTGGGATTTACCGGTTCCCGGAGGACCGTGAAGAACAAAGCTCGCACCGTCCTTTGCGCGCTTGATGGCATAGAGCTGGGAAGCATCTGCAGAGATCGGAAGGTAAACGGTTCCGTCGTCAGTAAAGGATGACGCGGATCTTTCCATATCCTCATATTCCCAGGACAGACCGCCTTCAAGAAGGCTCTTAACTATCTTGTTTGAAGATATCTCAGTCCTGTGGTTGTGCAGATCATTCCACATGACGAACTGTGAGAAAGAGAACATGCCGAGAACGCAGGCATCAACTATCTCCCATTCGTCTTTATGAGCTGTCGCGCCTGCGAAAGTATCCAGTATCTTTTTGACATCAACGCCGCCGGCATCGCACGGCAGTTCTCCGCCGAGTTCTTCGATATTGATATCGAAGTCCTGCCTGAGTTTCTCCAGGATAGTAATATTGACGCTGACATCCGAATCAGTCTTTTGCATGGCGTATTTGCCGAGACCGATCTTGCGCTTGAGTTCGACCGGGACCAGAACGAGCGGAGCATAGTACGGATCCTTCTTGCCTTCTTCTGACCATTTGAGGAAACCGCATGCAAGGAAAAGCGTCCCGGCACCGTCCTCTTCGACAGCGAGTTTGGAACTCCTGTAGAGCTGCTTCATCCGGTCTTCGTATTCTTTATCTGTAAGCGGAGTAAAGATCTTACCCGAGCTGACGCCATCAGTCAGGACATCAGCGAAAGCGGAAGTGTCTTTTATCTTATCGAACTCGAATTCAACATCGGGGATCTTCGGGGTCTTGTCTTCCTTCTCACCGGCATCAGTCCTAGGAAGGACCGCAAAGCTATTGAATTCGCCTTTGTCATTCTTCTCCGAGACACTGTCTTCGATATCGCAGCACGAAGTCACGAGAAGGGGTACAGCCTTGCCTTTGAGTTTGCAGTTAAGCAGAGTATTGCGTGCCGAAAGGTCGAGGAGTTTGCGCTCCCACAGGTCGAATTTGAGTTTCGAGCGGTCCTGTACGTTGTCAGCCATGAGCTTTATCCCCCAAGATCAAGGATGTTCCTATTATATCCTAAAGCATGGATTTTGGCAGATAGGTTGTTACCCGCGAACTTACCCAGAAGGGTAACTTTGACGGGTAATTCAGGTCATTCTCACTACGCATGCGTAAAAGGTTACCCTCAGACTAACCCTATTGGGTAACTATACAGGGGAACTTCGGCTATTTGCGCTACATATCTGTATAGAGTTGCCCATAAACTTACCCTAATGGGTAACTCTGCGAGGGAGCTTCCAGGCCAGGCGCCATCATTCCAAGCCGTTAAGTCTTCTTCTGCGCTCTTTCCAGTCCGGGATGACGTTCTCGACATGACGCCAGAACGCCTTTGAATGATTGAGCTCGAGCAGGTGCGCGAACTCGTGCGCCACAACATATTCGACGAGGTCTTCCCTCTGCTCGAAAAGCCTCAGGCTGAACTTGAGCGTGGACTTGGAAGGAACGCACTCGCCCCAGAAGGACTTGTACTCACCCATCGATATCTTCTGCGGGAAAACCGCGCCGTGCGCCTCGAAATACGGGTACACTTTCCTGCAGTAAGCCGCTATCACCTGCTTCAGTGATTCCCTGCGCCACTTATCGTATGTGCGTTTGATCTGAGCTGCATCTGAAGGATCCCTGACATAGACATTTACATCCGTGCCTGTCACTTCGACAGCATTCTTCTTGCCCTGTAGGATGTGCATCGTCACTGCACGGCCGAACACCCTGATGTACTCGCCTTCACAATATTTGACCGGCCTGCCTGATCTGGCCTGTCTGGCCAGCACTTTGTCTATGGACTTGGAAAGATAATCAGCTGCCGTACCGATGAACCGCTCCGCTTCCGCCTGCGACACATACCTGGGATAAGAACAGTACAAAGTACCGTCATCTCTTACTCTGACGTTGATATTCTTTACGCGCTTTTGCTCGAATTCACATACAGCGGGGCGCCCGTCAAGGCTGACAAAACGCAGAGTGCCCATCAGGCCTTCATCATCTTGTCGAAGTTCTTGCCGTTCATCTCAGCCATTGTGCGGCCGCACTCGGTAAGCTTGCCTTCGATATGTGGTGAAGACATAGTGATGAATGCTCTTATAGTGAGGCATCAGGTGGTTAGCCTCGTGGATCTTGTCATTAAGATAGATCTCAACCTGGTTATCGTCAGGCTCGGTAGTCAGACCGAGTTCGTTTCCGATAGCCTTGCGGTTGATAAGGATCTTGGCGCAGATGTCGATGGCCTGTCTGTCATTGGCATAGCCCCAGACGAAAGCCTCGCTGACGCCCTTGATCTCGGTAAGTACTGCCTCGATCTCCTCGGGGAAAGCTTTCTTACCGTTCGTAAGCACGATCATGGACTTAACACGGCCTGTGATGTGGATCGCACCCTTCTTGTCGATGTAACCCATGTCACCCGTGTGGAACCAACCGTC
>CADAOK010000083.1:0-3598 GCA_902789515.1 Oscillospiraceae bacterium | reverse complement strand
GCCTTGGGACCCTTGCCCTCGGCATCGATCGCAACAGTAATACCCGGAAGCGGACGTCCGACTGAACCGTGGACATCGCAGAGCTCGCTGTTAACGGAGATAACGGGCGAAGTCTCGGTAAGACCGTAACCCATATAGAAATCGAGACCGAAGTCAGTAAACGCATCGATGTATTTCTTGTCGATTCCGGCGCCTCCGATGACGATCATGCGGAAGTTGCCGCCGAGTTTATCTAAGATCTCCTTGAAGACGTTCTTCCTGATATCGAGGCCGCAGCGTCTCAGGAATCTGGTCACGGGCCTTGCAACCATGATAACCTTCTCTTTGCCGGATGCCTTGATACCGTCTTCGATCTTGGAATAGATATTCTCAAACAGGAGCGGAACGGAGATACATACCGTCGGCTTCCACTCCTCCATGTTCTTTACGATGTACTTGAGGCCGTCGCACATGCAGATGCAAGCACCGCAAGACAGGATGAAGAAGTCACATGTGTTCTCGAAAGTGTGATGCAGGGGCAGGATCGAGAAAGCCCTGTCGCCCTTTCTTACGTCAAGAGTCTGCGAAATCGCATAGACATTCGAACAGATATTGTTGTGAGTAAGGAGCACGCCTTTACTCATTGAAGTCGTACCGGATGTGAAGAGTATGATCTTAGACTCGTTAGGATCGATCGGGGTCTCCTCAAACTTGGTGTCGCCTACTTCACGGAGCTTGATGCCTTCCGCTATCCAGTCATATATGTCACAGAAACGGTCATCATCTTCAGGCCATGTATCGTCTGCAGTCTTGCCCTTGAGCCCGTCTTTGTAGAAGATAACGAACTTCTCGAGAGCAAGGTCGAGCTCGCCGGACTTCATTTTCGATGCGATGTCCATCATCATCTTGTGGTGCTTGTGATGGTAGAAGATAACACGGCTCTTAGACCTTACGAGGAGCTGGATGAGCTCGTCTTCGGGGAGCATCCTGTCAAGCGGAACACCTACTGAAGAAGAGCTGAGAATCGCGTTGTAAGAAACGAACCACTCATATGCATTCTCGCCTACGACGGCAAGTCTTCCACCGGCATATTCACTGTTAATGATATATGTAGCCAGACCCTTGATGTCCTGCCCGTATTCATAGAAAGTCTTATGGATCTCGCTTAGCTTGGGAGATCTTCTGAATACGAAAGCGTCAAGTTCAGGGAACTTATCGCAGGTCTTGATAACAAGATCGCGGATGTCGGTAAACTTCTCAGCCTGATATATAGCGGTACCCGTAATAGGGTTCATAATCTTCCTCCGTGCGCGTATACTTTATCCGCAAACGCAATAGCAAATATAACACACTTGCCGAATATTTTACAATAAATGCAACATTATTATAATAATTAAGGTGCAATTGCACTATTAGCAAATAATATACTTATGGGGTATATTAGACGCGTTAAAACTATTTAAGAGGTTACATCATGCCTGAAGGAAACGATACCGAGGAGATAAAGCAGACCGCTGAACAGGCGGCACCTGCTCCGGAGAAGAAGTCATCGCGCGCTGATCACCATAAGCATCTTGATGAGAAGTATCCCACCAAGAGAGGATTCTGGGATGTTATGGCCAAGAACGGCTTCCTGTTCCTTACGCATTTGCTGTGTGACATGAAGTGTATCGGCAGGGAGAACTTCCCCGCGAATAATCCTTACGTCGTCGCTTCCAACCACCAGAGTTATCCGGACGGCGTTCTCATCATAGACTATCTTCCGAAGGGACATTTCAAGTGGATGTGCTGCCTTGCGGCTTCTGACCTCGAGACCAACCACGGAAGCCTCGGACGCCTTATCATGCGTGTAGGCAGAGGCATCGCGGTCGACCGTTACGGCAACCCCGTAAGAGGCCTTATCAAGGCAAAGAAAGAGATCGAGAAAGGCAACATCTGTTTCGTGTTCCCGGAAGGAACGAGATCACACACAGGCAAGCTCGCCGAAATGAAGGACGGTGCGGCTTACCTTGCGATCAAGGCAAACGTTCCCATGGTTCCGGTCTACATCGCAGGTGCTTACCAGATCTGGCCGAGGACATCCAAGCACCCTCACCCGCTCGACGGTCTCAAGAGAAAGAAGATCAGGATCTATGTCGGCGAGCCGCTCTACGGCAAAGACTTCGACAACGATGCGCACAAGATGACCGAAGCGCTCGAGAAGTGGATGCATGAGCAGGAAGACCTGCACTGGGATCCCGAACTCGGCTGAGATGCTAATCTGACAAAGACAAAGAAAAACGCCTTGCTTCATCAGCAAGGCGTTTTCCCTCTCAAATTATCCCTCTCCTACAACCGATTGTATTTACTTTAATTCAATGTCGTCGATCTCAATATCGTCAATGACATTGTTGAATCCGGACTGGACCTGTGTCCACAGTGCATTCCAGTCTGTCTCTCCCGCTTTCTGTGCGAGCTGGAACGCGAATACCGTTACAGTAATGATCGCGAATACTACTGCAAGGATCAGAGATATAACGCCGGTTACGAGAAGCTTGATATCGCCTTTTGCACTCTTAGTCATGATCACACCCCCACTCCTTTAAACCAGATAGTCTTGTTCCAATTGATGTAAGCGCCGATTCCTTTGATGAAATACTTTGTTCCGAGGAATACGATCGCGAACAGGAAGATGGACAAAAGGATCATTGTTACCGAAAGCATTATCGCAGAAGGCAGGAATGTGCCGAAAGTACCGATGACCGCCGCTACGATAAGATATACTGCTGCCGTAACAGTCAGAACGAGTATTATCAGGAAGCAGACAAGAACACAGGCAAGGAAGAGAGCCACAGGGAGTGCAACGAACAGTCCGAGGAGAACCACGAGCAGGACACCTACCGGGTCAGCACTCTTATTGGCATTATCTGCAGGTGCAGCCTTCTTCTTCATGATTGCAGGAAGGCTGTTGCCGTCCTTGAATTCCTGTGCGAGTTTGACCGGATCACCAAGACCTTCAGCGATCTGCTCTTCAGTCTTGCCGGCTTCCACGCCTTCCTCGAAATGAGCTTCCATATCGTCAAGGATATCTTTTACATCCCTGTAGGACATGGAATCGAGCTCGCGCGCGAGCAAATCCAGATATTCCTTCTTATTCATTCTTAGTGTCCCCCTGTTTGTTACTCAAAATATCATCTACTGCCTTCGCGAACTCATCCCACTCCGCGCGATCCGATCTCAGCCTGTCTCGGCCGGAATCAGTCAGATGATAGTACTTGCGCGGCGGGCCGTTCTGCGATTCCTTGAGATAGGTCTCGACACATCCGTCAGAAGCAAGTTTTCTTAAGATCGGATATACGGTGCCGTCTGCGACCTGGACCTTCTTGGTCAAAGAGTCTGCGAGATCATAACCGTAACTGTCTCCCTTATCCAGGAATGCAAGAACACACAAATCGAGAACGCCTTTCTTGAGTTGGTTGTTCATCGTTATTCCCCCGTTTCCGATTTATAACAGATTGACGCCTGTCAGTATTGTTTATAGCACACTATTATTCATTGTGCAATACTGGCCTATGTTTACTTCTCCGGCGGTTCTTGGCCTTCTTACTTTTTGATCATGTACTTGCGTGCGATGGAATAT
>CADAOK010000082.1 GCA_902789515.1 Oscillospiraceae bacterium | reverse complement strand
CTTCTCGAGAGCCTCAAGGCCCTTGATGGCGATAAGTCCGTCGTCAGCGCCGACATCCTTGATCATCTGAAGACCCTTAGCGGTAGCTTCCTGGATCTCAAGGATAGCCTGAGCCTGACCTTCAGCCTCGCGGATCTGAGCTTCCTTCTTAGCCTCAGCTCTGAGGATAGCTGCTTCCTTCTCACCTTCTGCCACACGGATTGCAGATTCCTTCTCACCTTCTGCGATGAGGATCTTCTCTCTCTTCTCACGCTCAGCCTTCATCTGCTTCTCCATCGCCTGCTGGATCTCTCTCGGCGGGATGATGTTCTTGAGCTCAACTCGGTTTACCTTGATGCCCCAAGGGTCTGTAGCTTCGTCCAGGATCTCTCTCATCCTTGTGTTGATGATGTCACGGGATGTGAGTGTCTGGTCAAGCTCGAGGTCACCGATAATGTTACGGAGCGTTGTTGCCGACAGGTTCTCGATAGCGATGATAGGACGCTCAATGCCGTAAGTATAAAGCTTCGGGTCGATGATCTGATAGAAGACGACCGTGTCTATCTGCATCGTAACGTTATCCTTTGTGATAACGGCCTGGGGAGCAAAGTCAGCGACCTTCTCCTTGAGTGAGATCTTCTTGGCTACCTTATCGATGAAAGGAACCTTGAAGTGAAGTCCGGTGTCCCATGTTGTCTTGTAAGTACCGAAACGCTCGATAATGAATGTTGCTGCCTGAGGCACGATCTTGATGCATGAGATGACCAGACCGAGGATCACCGCCATGATGATAACAATGGCAATAACAACGCCTACTGCCGCATCTGATGAAAGATTGAAATACATTTTTATTCCTCCCTGTTTGTGTCTTTGACAGGCTCTACTACGGCTTTAACGCCTTCAAGAGCCATTACTTTTACTCTTGTACCTTCGGAGATCGCATATGAAGCCTTCGCGCTCCATACCTGACCTTCGACCTTGATCTGCCCTTTGCCGTTATCGGGGTCGATATCCTTGATAACGACACCCTCCGAGCCGATGTATCTGTCGGCATTGGTAGGCTGGGCATTTCTCTTCTTCCTCTCGTCAAGTCTGGGTTTGATCCAGATCATGCATATGACGAAAGTGATTACCGTCACTAACGCCATGGCGATGATCTGCACGATGATGTCCGCACCGCAGAGCGCGAGCACCATTGCAACCAATGCGCCGGCACAGATCCAAACACTGACGAGAGCAGTTGTTACGGCTTCGACAGCCATCGCAACGACGGCTACGATAAGCCACAAAAGCCACAGATTCTCCATTGATCTATCCTCCTATTATCCAAAATCAGGGGATTCCAACCCCCTTCGGATAATTATACCACCCTTATTCTCGCTTTTGTAAATTATCGGAGGCGGGCATCCAGTCCGTCGAAATACACTTCCTCGAGTGTAAGTCCGCAAGCAGGGAGCGTCTTACCTGCACGCTGTCTGTCGCGGGATTCGATTATCTCACCGACTGAATCTGCCGGTATCCTGCCCATTCCGGCTTCAAGGACAGTCCCTGCGATTATCCGGACCATGTTATAGAGGAACGCTTCACCCTTAACTTCGATCTCGATCATCTCATCACATGAACTGCTTTGTCTTACTGACACTTCAGAAAGCCTGCGCACAAAAGTGTTCTGGCTGCCTCCGGCTGCGCAGAAAGCCTCGAAGTCGTGCTCGCCGGCAAAGAATCCTGCCGCGGTCCTCATCGCATCCATATTCAGATCATACGGGCAGAAGTATGAGTATCTGGCATGGAGAGGAGAGGGATTATGCGAATTATATATGCGGTATACATACCGCTTGCCCTTGATGTCAAATCTCGCCGAGAAATCTTCCCTTGCATAGAATGCTTCCTTAACGGCAACATCATCCGGCAATAGCGCATTCATGGCCATCGGGACCTTGTCTTCGGGAATAACAAACGGGACATCGGCGTGACTCAAGTGGCATCTTGCATGCACACCCGCGTCAGTCCTCGAACATCCCGTAAGTCTGATATCTTCTTTAAATAATGTGCCGAGCGCCGTCTCAAGGACATCCTGCACGGCCCTGCCGTTCTTCTGCGACTGGAACCCGGAAAACTCAGTTCCGTCAAACTCGGTTATCAGTGCAAGACGCGGCATCTTATTATCCGGATTACTTTCCGTTCTTTCCTCTGTCGGCACAGGACTTGCCCATCATGGCAGCGCCTACGATACCGGCATCGTTGCCCATCATGGCGAGCTCGATCCTGGTCTTCTTCACGCCGGGACCGAAGTAAGGTCTGGACATCGTCTTCTCCCTCATGGGAATGAGGAGCGGGTCTCCCTCGTTGCAGACACCGCCGCCGACCACAAGGATCTCAGGCATGAATGCATTGATCGCATTGGCAAGACCGTCAGCCAGATATGAAGTATATGTATCAACGACTTCCTCAGCCGTCTTGTCGCCTTCACGCATCGCGATGAAAGCGATCCTTGCATTCCACTCTCCCTCTTCCTCATAGACCTTGTTGATGAGGGAATCCTTATTCTTCTCGCCTGCTTCTCTCGTCATCCTTGCAAGAGCCGATGCGGAAGCATACTGCTCGAAACAGCCTTTCCTGCCGCACGGACACTGGATGCCGCCTGATACGAGAACGGTGTGGCCGAACTCGGAGCCGGCCTGATTGAAGCCTGAATAGATGTGTCCGTCAACGATAACGCCGGCACCGACACCCGTTCCGAGTGTGATCGTAACGGAGTCTTTCGCGCCCTTTGCGGCACCTGCCACCGCCTCTGCCATTGCAGCGCAGTTCGCGTCGTTGTCGATGTATACGGGAAGATCGATCACTTCCCTGATGAGCTTCCTCATTGGAGCCATCTCAAAAGGAAGGTTGTTCGAATATACGAGAAGACCTTCGTCGTTATCGGGAGTTCCCGGCGAACCGATGCCGATCGCCTCTATATCGGATACCTGAAGTCCTGCATCTTTGATCGCGTCAGCAGCGAGCTTACCCATATCATGGATTATGTCTTCCATAGGACGGTCAGCATTCGTCTTGCAGGTTACCTTGTTAAGGAGCTTTCCCTCATCAGTAACAACTCCGGCCTTGATGTTAGTGCCGCCCAGATCGATTCCCACGTAATTTGCCATATCTCAAATAGCCGCCTTTCAGCTTATGTTTCGTAAGTAGAATTCTATCACAGGGAGAAGACTATCTCAAAGACAAATCAATGACAACCAGGAGCACCGCGCAAAGCCCGAGGAAGAGCCCTGTTAAGATGTCCGTGGAAGTCATTTTCAAGGGATTGAGCTTGGTCCTTCCCTCACCGCCTCTGTAGCATCTCGCGTCCATAGCAACGGCAAGTTCCTCCGCGCGCTTGAAGCTCGATACGAACAGCGGTATGAGTACCGTGATATATCCTTTTACCCTGTTTATGAACGTTCCCGTGTCGTAGTCCGCACCCCTTGAGACCTGTGCCTTCATTATCTTGTCGGTCTCGGCAACGAGAGTCGGTATGAACCTCAGTGCTATGGACATCATCATGGCCATCTCATGAACGGGTACTTTAATTACCTTGAGCGGCGCACCGAGCTTCTCCAGGGCATCCGAAATCTTAAGAGGTGTCGTCGTAAGTGTCAGCAGGACACTGGTGGATACGATGAGGAACAGCAGTCTCAAGGACATCAGGGCCGCCCTGTATATCCCCGTATCGGTGATCTTGATTATCTGCCATTCAAATACTGTCTCGCCTTGTCTGATCGTCAGGACATTAATTATCAGTATGAATATTGCCAGAGGAAGGATCGGCTTGACTGTCGTCCACAGGACACCCGGTTTGATCTTTCCCATGAAGAGCTGTACAACGGTTACCGCCGTAAGTGCTATTACGGCAGCCGGTGTGCTGATCATAAAGATAGCCGCAAGGTAAATGATATAGAGTATCGTCTTTACCCTGGGATCAGTCCTGTGAAGGAGCGAATCCGCCTTGTAATAGCGGCCGATGGAAATGTTCTCAAGCATTCCCCTTCACCCCTTCCCTGACGCTCCTGACAATGGAAGCCGCCTCTTTATACGAATCAAATTCGGGTTTGCCGAACTCCACTGCAGGGAGTTCAGATGATATCGCCTCTTTAAGCCTGCCGGAGAATTTGGTAAGGACCGGAATGTCGAGTCCCGCCGCAGAGACATCATCCTCGTTTATAAAGAACTCATTCGGCGGAGCGGTCTTGACTATCCTGCCGTCCTTGATGGCGCAGACGCGGTCACAGTTCCTTGCGGCCTCATCCATATTATGGGATACAAGTATGACAGTCGTTCCGCTCTTCCTGAGATCTGCGATAAGTGCGAACATCTCGTCCCTTCCGTGCGGATCCAGGCCTGAAGCGGGTTCATCCAGCACAAGTATCTCGGGACGCATGACAAGGACACCTGCGATGGCGACACGTCTCTTCTGTCCTCCCGACAGCTCGAAAGGACTTTTCCCGAGCACATCCTCCGGAAGACCGACTCTGGAAGCCGCCTCCATGATACGCGCTTTCTGCTCGTTCTCGGGGATCTTCATCTTCTTAAGTCCGTATGCGATATCCTTGTATACCGTCTCTTCAAAAAGCTGATATTCCGGATACTGGAAAACAAGACCGACACTCTTTCTGATCTTTGCAATATCTTTTTTATCTGAACACCGGAGCACGCCGTCTTTGGTCATGATCTCAATGTCACCGGTCTGCGGCCTGATTATCGCATTCAAATGGGAAATGAGCGTAGTCTTGCCGCATCCGCTCGCACCTGCGATGCCAAGGACCTCACCTTTCCTGACATCAAGATTAATGCCGGAGATCGCCTTTGTCTTGCCGTCATATGAATAGCTGAGGTCCTTTATGCTCATGATGACCTCATCTTTTGTCTCCTGCTCCTGTTCTTCGATGTCAGGGATATACGCCGATACCATACGGGGGATCATCTTAATGATCCTCTGTATCAGTATGTCTTCGGATTCAAGGTCAGACGGCAGGATCTCCTCACCGCAGATCATTGCCATCTGATAGCAGAGCGCAAAATTCTCGGGCTGCTTAAGGCCGCAGGCACCAAGCTTTCCGCTCGAGAAGACTTCGGACGGAGTGCCGTCAATGGCTATCTTACCCTTGTTCATTACGATGATCCTGTCACATCTGGCCGCTTCGGCCATATCGTGGGTTATCGTTATCAGGGTAAGCTTCTTCTCTTCCCGCATATGCTCGACCAGTTCAAGGAACTCGTCGCGGCAGACAGGATCGAGCATTGCCGTTGCCTCGTCCAGGATCAGTATCTCCGGCTGCATCGCAAGCGCGCCCGCTATCGCGAGTTTCTGTTTCTGACCGCCCGAGAGGCTGGCCGCTTCGCGTTCGCGCAGATCGTAAAGTCCGGTATCCTTGAGTGCCCTGTCCACACGCTCTCTTAATTCCGGGTTCGGGATGCCGAGATTCTCGGGGCCGAATGCCGTGTCTTCCTCGACTATTGTTCCGACTATCTGATTATCGGGATTCTGGAAGACGCAGGCACAACTTCTCCTGATGTCCCAGAAATTCCCGCTTTCAGCGGAATCCCTGCCCCAGATGACTATCTTTCCCGTGTCGGGAGTCTCGAGGAGGTTGATAAGTTTGGCGAGAGTGGATTTGCCCGAGCCGTTGGAGCCCGTCACGGCGACATAAGAGCCTCTCTCTATCTTAAGAGAGACTCCGTCAACAGCCCTGGTGGCCGTTTCTTTTCCTTCGCCGTCATCGCTCAGATAACTGAACGACACACCGGAAAGAGATATTATGTCCTTCTCATCCGCCAACCGAGTTCTCCTCAAGCAGTCTGATATAGTCTACCTATTGTAAAAAGAACGGGGAAAGATGTAAACAATCTTTCCCCGTATAATCTGTAAATTAATCGCAGTGGTTAATTACACGAACTCCAGAATAGCCATCTCGGATCCGTCGCCGCGTCTGGCGCCGAGTCTGATGATCCTTGTGTAGCCGCCTGTTCTTCCTGCATATCTGGGTGCGATCTCATCGAAGAGCTTGTTTGTAGGGTTGATAACATAGCCTTCGCTGTCGTGGCTCTTGATAAGCCACTTTGTCATTGCCTTACGTGCAGCAAGACGAGAAGGATCGTCAACCTGGACGGTCTTTGTCTTTACTTCACGGTCAACAACTTCATATGTAGCACCGGACTTGGATGTCTTTGTCTTAAGGACCTTCTTGCCCTTACCGTCGAGCTTTGCAGCAGAAACAGTAATATCCTTTGTTGTGAAGTTGTCCTTTTCCTTAACTGCTGATGCAACGAGGCCCTCAACGATCGCACTTACTTCCTTGGCACGTGCAACAGTTGTCTCGACCTTGCCGTTGATGATCATGGTCGTAACCAAATTTTTCAGGATAGCCGTACGCTGATCAGAAGCACGGCCCATTTTTCTATTAGGCATTGTATTGCTCCTCCTACCTTGAGATTAGTCTGCTGACCTTGATCATCTCATCCATCGTCTTGGCGACAAGATCGCCGACCGTATTGATCTGTGCCCTCTTGAGGCAGTTGTATGTACGGACGGAGAAATCCAGATCTTCGATAATTCCGGAGAGCTTGGAATCGTGTTCGCCGGTCTCCTCAACGCTCTTGAAGCTCAGAGCTGAATCAGTATCAGCAAGAGCAGTAAAGAACTTGAGGTGATCTATAAGGCAGTTGGCAGCGGAAGAGAGCGCTTCATCAACCTCGATCGTGCCGTCTGTCCAGACTTCGATCGTAAGGCTGTCGTAGTCAGTTCTTGCGCCTACACGTGTGTTCTCAACCTTATAGTTTGCTTTCTTAACAGGTGTAAAAACAGAATCGATCGGGATTACACCGATGACCTGCTTGTCAGGCTTGTTCTGCTCAGCAGTATTGTATCCGCGGCCCTTCTCGAGTGTGAATTCCATGAACACGTCATCAGCACCGTTGAGGTGAGCGATAACATGATCGGGATTCATGATCTCTACGTCAGGTCCGTGAACGATGTCGCCTGCTGTAAGCTCGCCGGTCCTGCCCTTCGCAACGCTGATGCTTACGATGTTGGACTCGTTGTGGAGCTTAGCGCGGATTCCCTTGATGTTAAGGATTATCTCGGTCATATCCTCGATAATGCCCGGAACTGTGGAGAATTCGTGCCTGATCTTATCGATCTTTATAGTTGTAACTGCCGCGCCGGAAAGCGAAGACAGAAGAACTCTGCGGAGAGAGTTGCCAAGCGTGGTGCCAAATCCGCGCTCGAGCGGGGAGATGACATACTTGCCGTATGACTTGTCTTCGTTGGACTCAACGCACTTTACGGTCGGCTGGCTAATTTCCATCATATCTTATCCTCCTAATTGAATTTGTTATCAGTATTACCAGAGTCAGATATTACTTGGAATACAACTCGACGATAGCGACTTCGTTAACAGGTGTGTCGATCTGCTCTCTTGTGGGAACTGCGAGAACCTTACCGTTAAGCTTCTCAAGATCAGATTCAACCCATGCGGGAACAGCTCTTGCGCCTGTAACAGCAACGATATCCTTGAATCTCTGAGAACCTCTAGCGTTCTCCTTGATCTCGATCTGATCGCCGACCTTGACACAGTAAGAAGGAATATTAACAGTCTTGCCGTTAACATTAACGTTCCTGTGGCTTACGATCTGTCTAGCTTCATCTCTTGTACGGGCAAGACCCATTCTGAAGATTACGTTGTCGAGTCTTGTCTCAAGAAGGATCATGAGGTTTTCACCGGTTGTGCCGTACTTGAGCTTCTGTGCCTTGCCGAAATAGTTTCTGAAAGGCTTCTCAAGAACGCCGTAGATGAACTTAGCCTTCTGCTTCTCTTCGAGCTGAATGCCGTATTCACTCTTCTTCTTGCGAATATCGCTTGTCTTTTTCTTTGACTTCTTCTTCTCTATACCCAGGAAGGCAGGCTCAACACCGAGGGCTCTGCACTTCTTAAGGACAGGTGTCATATCT
>CADAOK010000081.1 GCA_902789515.1 Oscillospiraceae bacterium | reverse complement strand
ATACGGTAGTACAGGTATGCCACACCATACACAAGGAACAGGATTGACCTGTATGTGAATCTGAAGTAGTGAAGTATGCTGATTACCGACAGCTTTTTCCCTTTTCCCATAAGCCCGCCTGAAAGATATTTCGACTATTATAAAACGATACGTATGTGATTTGCAAAAAAGACGGCTGCTGAAAGATAGTTATTAAACTTTGTAATTCCACAGATTAATTATTCATCTCAGAGTTCTATAATTATCAAAACACCAGGAACGGAGGTTTTGATATGAACGATCTGTGCAAGATAATCAAAGAAGTTGTAAAGCCGAATTTTCTTAATATACGAACATCCATCCAGTCTTACGACCGTGATGCCATATGCTACGGGGCTCCGTGCTGGAGGTGGGCATACCATGCTCTGCATTCGGCTGATAAGTGGTTTATCAACCCCTGGGATTACGAAGAACCGGACTTCCATGCCGAAGGAATGGATAACCCCGAGAAGCCCTGTGATAAAGTCTTGTCTGACGAGGAGCTTCTCGCATATCTCGATAAGGTCGAGCAGAAGACATACGATTACCTGGATTCGCTGACCGACGACATGCTCTATGAATGTCCGGAAGGCAGCAAGTACACCAGGATGGAGCTGGTGCTTAGGCAGTTCAGGCACATCTCGTTCCACACCGGAATGCTTAATGCCCAGACGATCCTTCAGACGGGTAAATTCCCGATGTGGGTGTCCGAGACCTCGCAGTATATCGATGACGGCGTTTATTTCGGAAGATACCGCAAAGGCCCGACAAAACTGTAATCGTAACATTGTTACACGGCTGATCATTACCCCTTTTTCCTGTTTCTTACTGTTATAATGGGGCGTAGGAATAGAAGACAGGAAGAAGGGGTTTATCTATGGCGTTATGGAACAGCAGACCGTTCGATCAGACAGGGCCTGATCCGTTCGGCAGGTCGGAATCTAAGAAGACGGAGACGGGACTGACTGCCGATTCCGCCAAATGCCCCACATGCGGCGCGAACATTTTCTATGAGCCGGAACTCGAATCGATGATGTGCCGTGACTGCGGCAATATCTATGCTCCGGATACGATGGAACCCAGAGGATCCCTCGGTATCAGCAAAGAGCATGACTATATGGGCGATTCCGACATGTCCGAGGACGATAAGAAGCGTCATGAGATCGTCTGCAACAGTTGCGGTGCGGCGCTCGTAGCCGATGAGAATACGATGTCGACGATGTGCCCGTTCTGCGGTTCGCCGGCGCTTATCACGAGAAGGCTTACACGCGAGTTCAAACCGGATTACATCGTGCCTTTCAAGATCGATAAGGATCAGGCGAAGAGCATAATGAATACCTGGCTCAAATCCAGGAAGAAGACTCCGATCGGATTCAGGAACAAGTTCCGCCTGACCAAGATGACGGCGCTCTATGTTCCGTTCTGGCTGATCGACTGCGGAGTCAACACCGATATGTCCGGTACGGGCAAGATCCATGCCGGACTCGAGACTTCCATTTTCGAAGTGGATTCGACGATCACCTACTATGTCAAAGGCGTGCCGTTCGACGCCTCGCTCAAGATCGCCAACAAGCTCATGGAAGCCATAGAACCCTTCGATTACAGCGATATGGTGCCTTTCGAGAGCAAGTATCTGCAGGGTTTCTATGCGGACAAGTACGAGCAGCTCCCGACCGAGATGACGGAGAGGATCATGAGGAGACTCGAGAGATTCTCCAGGTCAGAGACTTCAATGGTCTCAAAGAAATATTCCGAATACGAGGTCAGGGGCGAGAAGGCATTTACATGGCTTAACAGCCTGAGCGTCAAGTATTGTCTTCTTCCCGTGTGGTTCATGAATGTCGATTACGACGGCAGAAAATATCAGTTCGCCGTAAACGGTCAGACCGGAGAGGCGGGAGGCTCTGTCCCGATCTCGAAGGTGTCTGAGACGATCGACAGATTCCTGTTCAGGACCAATGGCAAACTGGCTGTGCTGCCGCTTGTGATCGCAGTCGCGATGGCGTTCTGCTGCGGAGTGCTGATGAGCCTGACCGGCTTGGGAGATCTCGCACCGTCATTCCTTCCCATAGTGCTGATACTCTGCCAGTTCTTTATGGTTGTGGCGTATTTTACGGCGGTGTTGGTCAAGATGGGAACGATCCAAAAGATCTTCGGAGGGAAGCGCAAGACCGCATACGAGATCAACGATTACGACAAGGATCCGGGCATGGATTGTTATTTTGACTCAACACGCCACTCGGATCTCAAGGTCAAGGAGACTCTGCTGCGCCATGTTGTGAGGATAACCGACGACAACGGAAGGGTAGTCGACGAACACTCCATCGAGTTCTGATATATAGATGCGGGTAAATGTTTACATCAGCTCCATCAGCTTGCACTGATCGAGACCCCAGCTCCAGAACTCTTCTCGGGGAAGGTTCTTAACATTGCTTATCAGGCTGCAGTTCATCGCGCCGTGACCGACGATGAGAACGTCCTTGCCGTCTTTGATCTTCGGGTAGACGAGTTCTTCGAGGAAGGACAGTGTCCTGGCGTTGAGCTCTTCGAAGGTCTCAGCTCCGCCTATTGATTCCGTGTAGGATACGGGATCCTTGAACAGGACGTTGATCGGGCAGTCCGGTATCTTGAAGCTGTGCTCGATGCCTTCGTAATCCCCGAAACACATCTCCATAAGCCTGTCGTCTTTTACGATAGGGACATCCCTTCCTTCGAGAAGTATCTCCGCAGTCTCCGCGGCTCTTATGAGCGGGGAGCAGTAGCAGATGTCGAAGTGGGTGTTCAGGTATTCGTCGTGCGCTGCTCTGGCCATCTGACGGCCTTCCTCGTTGAGAGGAATGTCAGTGCGGCCCTGCAGTTTGTGGCGGACATTCCAGTCCGTCCTTCCGTGTCTCATCAGATAAAGCATGGAGCTATTATACCCTATGCGTCAACCGCGCGTTCTCTCTTCCTGTTTCTCGTGGAGTGCCTTCTCGATCAGGTCTACGACGGCGCCTTTGCGCTTGCGGTATTCCCTGGGCGACACCTTATAGTAGCGCTTGAAGATCTCGGACATGTAGCTGGCGCCGGAAAAGCCCGTCTTGGCTGCGATCTCGGCCATCGGAAGCTCAGTCTGCACGAGGAGCTCCGAGACGCGTTCTATCCTGATGTGCATCAGGTGCTCGACGGGAGAGCGGTTCGTGAACTTGCGGAATAGGGCATTGCAGTAGGTCCTGCTGACTCCGCCGCTTGCCGCGATATCATCGAGTGTTATGTTCTTATCCAGATTCTCGCGCGTGTAATCGAGCATCTTCTTGATGATGTCGACGGACTGGTCGTTGCGCTCGACATCCTGGAAATTCATCTCGGCGCTCATGTAGTTAACGACGATGTCCCAGACGGAGAAGAATGTTTTCGTAATAAGGAAGTTGTTGCCGATTGAAGCGAGCATCTCCCTGGCGACCGTCTCCATCTTCGCGGCGCAGGGCGTGCCTTCCTTGAAGTGAATGTACTCGAGGTTCTCGTTGTTGATGATGGGATCCACAAACTGCTGCTCGACCGAGTAGGATGAGCACAGGAGCCTCGGGTGGAGAATGTATACGATGTACTTGCTCTTCGATTCGTTGACGTTGAAGATGAAGTGGATCTGGCGTGAATTGATCATGATCGACTCTCCTTTGGTAAGGATGATGTTCTCGCCGTTGACGTTGAATCCGACCCTGCCGTCGACCACCGTCAGGAACTCTATGTCGTCGTGGAAATGAACGACATCAGCCCAGGTCGCGCCCGGAAGGATCCAGCCGTTATAAATGTAAGCGGGGAACCCGTCTTCGTTGTAGTTAAGTGTCTCCGAGCCGTCGCTGTTGCGTTGGATAAACCCCATCCAGTCTCTGCGCATTGTAATATCCTCCGGTTTTGCTTTGTTTAATATTAACCGCATATAACGGCAAAATCCACACCTCTATGAAAGATTGTTATAAAAACAGGCAATATATATGGAGAATATTGCCGGTTTTAAGTTCTATAATTATCAAAACACGATAACAAGGGGAAAGAAATGGAAAACAATATCGTACTTACTAATGTAACCAAGGAGTTCAAGGTCCTTAACAGGCACGAAGGCCTGAAGGGCAGTATCCAGGATCTCTTCTCAAGGGATTATAAGACCGTAAGGGCAGTCGATAATGTCTCGATGACTATATCCCAGGGCGAGATCGTCGGATATCTGGGTCCTAACGGCGCAGGCAAGTCGACGACCATCAAGATGATGACGGGTATCTTAAAGCCGACATCGGGCGAGATCCTCATTAACGGCAAGACTCCCTGGAAGGACCGCAATAAGTTCTGCGAGAACATAGGCGTAGTCTTCGGGCAGAGGACGCAGCTCTGGTGGGCGCTCCCGCTCATAGAGTCTTTCAAATTATTGAAGGACATCTATATGATCCCCGACAAGGATTACGAGGAGACCTTAGAGTTCTATAAGACCATCGTCGATATCGATCCGTTGCTGCACAAGCCGGTAAGGCAGATGTCCCTGGGCCAGAGGACGCTGTCCGATATCCTCGCATCGTTCCTGCACAGCCCGGATGTCGTATTCCTCGATGAGCCGACGATCGGTCTCGATGTCGCGATGAAGAGCAACATCAGGAACCTCATCTCTGCGATCAACGAGAAGAGAAACACAACGGTAATCCTGACAACACACGACATGGGTGACGTCGATGCGCTCTGCAGGAGGATCGTCATCATCGATAAAGGCAAGATGCTCTACGACAACGACATAGAGCACCTGAAGAAGGTTTTCGGGTCGTACCGTACTCTGAGCCTGAGGATGAGTTCAAAAGAACTGAACGAAGGTTTCGTGGAGAGCATGAAGAAGCAGTTCGACCCATACGGCGTGGGCGTGTCCGCGGAAGACCACTGGCTCTCGCTCGTCGTAAATGAAGAGAAGATAAAGGTAATAGACGTCCTTTCCAAGGTGCAGGAGAGCGTTCAGGTAAAGGACATGAAGATAGAGGAGATCTCGACTGAGGAAGTAATCAGGAAGATCTACACGGAGGGCATATGACGGGATTGAGAAAATACTTCACGCTGATGCGTGCCGGCATAATGGAACAGCTGACCTTCAGGATAGCTATGTTCGTTATGGTCCTGGGTAATATCGTCTATCTGACGGTCATATACTTCCTGTGGAAGGCCATCTTCGAGTCGTCACCGACGCCGGTAGTGAACGGCATGACTTTCGAGAGCACGATAGTCTACCTGGTGCTCGCGACCGCGATCTTCAACTTCATCGAGATGTACACGGTGTGGGAGATCGGAAGGAACATCCAGTCGGGCAAGATCGTGCTCGACCTGATAAGGCCGATGGAGTACAGGACATATCTGTTCTGGTCGTACTCCGGCCCGATCCTGACGCAGTTCTTCATCACATTCCTGCCGACGTTCATAGCGGTGGAGATCGTAACGAACATGGCGATCCCGCTCGGGATGAATCTGCTGTACTTTCTGATCTCGATCATCTTCGCGATCGTGATCAACTACAGCATCGACTTCATCGTCGGAGGCATCTGCCTGTACAGCCAGTCCATCTGGGGAATAAACATAATGAAACAGGTCGTCGTGCTGCTCTTCTCGGGCGCCACGATCCCGCTGGCGTTCTTCCCGGAGCCGCTCGCGAAGATCGCGTACTGCCTGCCTTTCAGGGCGGTCTACGACGGACCTTTGTCGATACTTCTTATGGAGAACCCGGGCTTTGCCCAGGTCCTTCCGACTCTTGCGATGCAGGCGTTCTGGGCGCTCGTAATGTCGCTCGTCAGCATCGGGTTCTGGAAGATCTCCATAAGACAGATAACGGTAAACGGAGGCTGATGTATGACAAGAGGACTTACTTTCTACATCAAGATATACTGCAAGATCCTGGCGCAGGACTTAAAGAGCAAGATGAGCTACCGTGCCGACTTCATCATCTCTATGATCGGCATGATCCTGACCAACATCGCAGGCTTCATATCCTTCAGGATCTTATTCGAGAACTTCAGTTCGATCAACGGATGGAGCTACCACGAGATGCTGTTCCTTTACGGTTTCTCGCTCATCGCGATCACGCCGATGCAGTGTATGCTCGACAACAACTGGTCGCTCCGTATCGCAGTCTATAACGGCGACTTCATCAAGTACTGCTTCAGACCGATCAACCTGTTCTTCTACTACGAATCGGAAGTGTTCGATGCCAAAGGCTTAGGCCAGCTCGCGGTCGGTCTCACGGCCATGGTGTACGCTTGGGCACAGCTCGGCCTGGAAGTCTCCTTCCTCATGATCGCGAAAACGATCATCTTCCTCCTCACGGCTTCGCTCTTCATGATGGCGATGCAGAACGCTGCGGCATCCGCGTGCTTCTGGATAGATAACTCGTTCTATGTCTTAGACCTTGTCTTCCGTCTGCGCGACTACGCGAAATACCCGATCACGATCTTCAATCCGGTGTTCCGCTTCATCTTCACGTTCATCTTCCCGATAGCGTTCATCGCGTACTATCCGAGCCTCGTGATCCTGCGCCCCGGCGAAGT
>CADAOK010000080.1 GCA_902789515.1 Oscillospiraceae bacterium | reverse complement strand
GTTTTGTTTGATGGCCTTATAGTAACCCTCGAACCTTAACCGACAATCCTTGTTTTCTTAACTTAACCTTAAGTTGAAAACAATGAAAAAGGCCGCTTTACGGGCGGCCTCAATATAAGTAAATACTACAACTGTTTGTCAGATGCTTGCCTTGGCGCTTTCCAAAGCCTCTATCACCCTGTCGCACCACTTGTCGAACTCGGGATCCTCCACCTTGCACTCAGGATGGTCAAGGATGTAATTCAGCGCGATCCTCACGCCTCTTGAGAACGGCACGTTGGTCTTCATGTCGGGCGCCATCCTCTTGAGCTTGGAGTTCTCGAAAACAACCGACACGGCCTTGTCCCCTATCAGACTGCCGGTAAAGTCGTAACCGTACTTGTCGCCGCAGGATGCCAGGAACTCCGAAGAAACATGCACGGCATTAAGTTCCACGCCCAGTGCGTCAGCTATCGTCTGATAGATCTGATTCCATGTAAGCACTTCGTCTCCCGTTATCTGTATTGCTTCGCCTATTGCATGGCGATTCCCCATAATTGCGGTAAACCCGATCGCAAAATCCTCGTTGAATGTCAGATGCCAAAGCGAAGTTCCGTCACCATGGATGATGACCGGCTTTCCTTCCATCATGCGCTTGATGACCTGCCAGGAACCTTTCGAGCCGTGTACGCCGAGCGGTATCGACCTCTCGTCATAGGTGTGGCTGGGACGCACGATCGTTACCGGGAAGCCGTCCTCGCGGTATTTGCTCATGAGGAACTCCTCGCTGGCGATCTTGTCCCTGGAATACTGCCAGTAGGGATTTGCAAGCGAAGTGCCTTCCGTTATCACATGGCTTGCGGCCGGCTTGTTGTAAGCAGACGCCGAGCTGATGTATATGTACTGGCGTGTCCTGTCCTTGAACAGACGGTAGTCCCTCTCGACATCTTCGACATGGAAGCCGATGAACTCGCAGACCGTGTCGAATCTGATGCCGAGTTCTTCTATTGCTTTGGCAGCAGCTTCTTCGTCGTGGATGTCGCATACTACCTGGTTAACGCCCTCAGGCACTGAATCAGCGCGGTTGCCGCGGTTCAGCAGGTAGACGTCCCACAAAGGGTCCTGCGCAAGCCTTCTTATGATCGCGCTGCTGATGGTGCCGGTGCCGCCTATAAATAATGCTTTCATACTTAAATCTCCTTATCAGAGCATGTTCCGGTAGACCTGCTTGATCTGCTCCTCATCGAGTTCAACAAATCCGCAGAGCTTGCCTGTCCTGCCGTTGCCGTAGCATGCGGTATGTGCAAGCTTGTCGATATCGGCTTCAGATCCTCCGAGCTCACCTATGGTAGAAGGCATACCGATATCCTTGAAGAACTGCCTCAGGCTCTCGATGCCCATGAGCGCAGCTTCCTCATCATCGATATCTTCGGGGCAGCCCCAGACTCTTCTTGCGAACTGCGCGACTCTGGCAACATCGTGCTTATAAGCGAGCGAGAGGTATGCAGGGAAAGTTACTGCGAGGCCTGCGCCGTGTGCACAGTCATAGAGTGCGGACAGCTCATGCTCGACATCGTGTGAGATCCAGTCCTGTGACCTGCCGACACCGCATGAGTTGTTATGAGCCATCATGCCGGCCCACATTATGTTCGCGCGCGCCTCGTAGTCGTCAGGCTCCTTAACGGCCTTGGGGCCTTCCTCGATCATCGCGAGGAGCAGTCCTTCTATCATCCTGTCGGTGGTCTGAACGTCCTTAGTGTTGGTCATGTATCTTTCCATCAGGTGCGCCATGATATCCGTGATACCGCAGGCAGTCTGATATGCCGGAAGCGTCTGCGTAAGAGCAGGATTGAGGATGGAGAATTTCGGTCTGATCGCATCGCCCGAAGCGCCTCTCTTGAACATGCCGTCTTCCTTGGTAATAACGGAATCAGGAGAGCCCTCGCTGCCGGCAGCAGAGATGGTAAGTACAGTACCGACCGGAAGTGCCTCTTCGATCCTCTTGCCTGAGTAGAAGTCCCAGAAGTCGCCGTCATAGACGGCACCTGCGGCGATCGCTTTCGCCGTGTCGATGACGCTTCCGCCGCCTACCGCGAGCACGAAATCGACATTCTCCTTGCGGCAAAGGTCGATGCCCTCATAGACAAGACCGCTCCTCGGGTTGGGCTTTACTCCGCCTAGTGTGAAACTCTCAAGTCCTTCTTCTCCGAGGCTGTTCACTACTCTCTCGAGAAGGCCGGACTTGCTGGCGCTCGAGCCTCCGAAAACGACAAGCACACGCGACCCGCCGAACTTCTTTACAAGCTCGCCCGCCCTGGTCTCCTCATTCTTTCCGAAAACAAAATATGTGGGACTGTAAAAAGTAAAATTATCCATAAAACAGTTCCTTTCAAAAGAGGTAATACGGATAGTCTAACAAACAACTCACGGCTGCCATGTTAGATAGATATGCATTGTTGAGAATATCGGTGTATATATTATTTCTCAGGTCTGCGCCTTATGCGGAAAGGAGCCGGCCTCAGGATATTCTTCCACCGTTCCAGCTGACGGTTGACCTTGATCCCTTCCATATACTCACGGTAGTTGAAGTTCGCCTTTACCTCATCGTCACTGTATTGATGGTATTCCATCAGTCTGGAGTTACGGTCTTCACCCGTCAGCTGCTGCAGCGCATCCTTGATCGACGAAGGTTCGGTCAGGACCCGCAGGTAGTACACATGCGGCATCCCGAACCAGTCCGAGATGTCCTCATCGTAAACGCTCTTATCTGCAATGATGAATATATACCAGCGTGCTTCCTTCTTGTCACCTACATACGGCGGCATCTTCATCTGTTCATCAATATAATCCTGCTTGGAAGCGTATTTCTCCATCCCCGGGAAACCATCTGCCCAGTTGTACGACAAACCATAAAGCCGGGAATTCAGATCGTGCTGGTTATAGACCTCCTTATCGTGCAGGCAGTAGGCCCACTTGAGGATCTGTTCGTGGTCTAAGGCAGCCTTGATAAAGGCCTCGGTATCTTCTCCCCTGTCGCCTTCCTTGATGTTCAGGATGTAGAACCGTTCTTTTGCCATGAATGCTGTTATCCCAGATCGATGAACACATCCACGATCTCGTTGACCTTGGCATTGTCAGTGCCGACAACATCGTAAAGTGTTGCCACAAAGTCCGCCGAGGTGGAATTCTTGAAGCTGTACCGGCTTACATATTCCTTAACAAAGTCATACATCCCTTGCTCTCCCAATGCCTTCTCGAGCAGATAAAGGAAGTGCGATCCCTCGATGTAGACGGTAAGCCAGTATGTGTAATCGTCCATGTCGCGGATGGAACGGTTGACATTGGTGCCTTTCAAGCCGTCATATTCACCGATGGTGGTCGATATGTCGTAACCGAGCCAAGTGGGGCCGTCCACCGCCTGATCAGGGAAGAACTTCTTGCAGTAGACCCACTCGGTGTAGGATGCAAAACCTTCGTCGAGCCACGCCTCGTTATATGAGTCACTTCCGACGATACCCATGAACCACTGGTGTCCGCATTCATGCGCGGTAACGAGCTCAACTGAACCCGCAAAGAAATCTTCGGGATCATCATAGTACGCATCACATGCAATGAGCACCATTCCGCTGTATTCCATACCGCCGGCATAGTAGCCCATCGGCGAGAATACGCAGGAGAACGTCGGATACGGATACTCTCCGAAGCACTCGCCGAAATAGCTGATGGAGTTCACGCATGTCTCCATTGCCCTGTCGGCAATATCTTGATCAATATAACCGTTCGGAGCGTAATAGACATAGTATGTGATGCCGCCTTCTGTCTGCTCGAGCACCTCGAAATCCGCACTTGCAACGAATGCGAAATCCCTTATGTCTGTCGCCGTTATCTGCAGCAGCTTCGTATCGCCGTCAGTCTCCTCGGAGATGATCTGTCCGCCTGTCGCCACTACCATGTCTGAAGGGACCGTCAGTTCGACATCATAGTCAGACATATCGGTATAGAAGCACTCGCCGGTAAAGTAGTAAGGCTCGTGCGACCAGTTGCCGTCCTTATCGAACCTGCACAGGATCGGGTAGAAATCAGTCAGGCTGTAGATGTTCTCAAAGTATCCGAACCTGTCGCTTGTCGCAGGGATCACGGTCACAAAATCAAGGCTTATCTCAACATAGCTGCCGCTCATGACGGGGTCATCGAGCTTGACGATCACGGTCGTCATATCGCTTCCGTCACGCGCGATCTCCACGTCGCTGCCAGACCTGTTGTCTTTTACATTGGTTATCTCGGTAACATCGTATTCGCCCTTATCGATAAGGAACGCAGCCGGGTAATCCCTAAAGTAGATCTCTGTAAGGTCCACATCAGCAGTATTGGTAAATCCTACTGTCATCTGACCGATGATCTGATCATTCTCTGTATCGAGTTCGATCTCAAGCCGGTAAGAAGGTTCAGGGCTGTCCTGAGAAACCATGTCTGTTTCTGAAGTCTCAGTCTCAGAAGGAACGGAAGGTTCGGTCTCCGTCTCTGACTCTGTCTCCTCTTCTTCGGTCTCTTCCTCGTATTCCTCGTCATCATCGTCCTTGTGGGATTTCTTCTTGTGACTTCCGAACAGGGAACAGCCGGCAAACGAAAACAGCATGACAGCCGCAAGCACGGCACTTAAAGCTGCTTTATAGTTAAGGTTTATCTTCTTATTCATTGATCTTCTCCGCCTTTCTGCATTTATCCGCCATGGCACAACCGGAACATCCGCACCCGCAGGCGGTCTTTCCCGCTTTCCTGCGCTTGATCATACCCGCTATGGCAAGCCCGACGGCTGCTATAACCGCAAGCACCAAAACAATATCTATGATATGTGACATCAACCAGTCAGTCATAGGTGTTATTATACCACCCGATAAAAACGCCGCCCAAAGGCGGCGTTAAAACTATTCGGAAACTTAATACTTACCGAATCTGTGATGTTCTCGAATCTGCTCCGCACAAGCGAAGCGCGGAGGACCGCAGTGAGAGAATATCACAGATGAGGTGTCATGTTATGCTGGATCCTGTCGCACTTATCAACATGGATGAACATGTTGTGCAGCAAGTTAACGGATGACAGGATAACTTCACCCTGATTGAGTTTACGTACGTGCTTGATCGCGTAGTCGTCGAGGTGGCTCTCTACCGCGCGGATCTCGTCGTTGAGCATGAGACGGTGGATAAGGAGCGTACCGATCTGACCGAACAGGACCGGAGAAACGTCTTTCGGGTTCTGTGTTGTCAGGTAAAGGAAGATACCCTTCTTACGTCCCTCTCTTGCGAGGAGAGTCAGACCGCCGTGGAATTCCTTCTCGGAATACTTGGACTTGGCATATCTGTGAACCTCGTCGATAAAGAATACGAACGGATAGATGTCGTCTTCACCGATAACGAAAGAGCTTATAAGGTCGATGACCATGCCGCCGATACCTTCTGCCGCACCGAGCTCGGATGTATCGATGTAGAGGCTGACATCAGGTGTGTGCAGGAACTCGTCGATTACATCGAGGAGGTTGTACATTGAAGGATCGTTGGAGAAGAATGAGAGGAATCTCGTGTTGGTCATCTGGTAAGCGATCTTTTGGATAAGGTTGTTGTTCGCGTTAGCCTTAAGCATGTCGTAACGATACTTAAAGTTGTAGTTATTGTCTCTGTCAGGCTCGCTGACTGACTCTGCCTGGATCTGCTCAGGAAGGAGATTCAGGTTGAAATCGAGGTCGTTACGGCCAACGGAAGCCAGGTTCTCCTGGATCTCGTCGATATCCTCGCCGACCTTGGCATAGAACGTATCCTCGCCGATCTTCTTCATGTAACGAAGGGATGTGATAGCCTCGGCCAGAACAGCACCTTCGCTGTTGCTCTTCGTCTCGAAAAGCTTCTCCCACTGCTGCATGGAAACCTTACCGGGGTTGATCGTGGTATCCACACCGAGTGTAAGTTTTGTGATCTCTTCGTCAGAGAAAGCGTCTCTGTACTCGCCCGTCGGGTCGATGATCAAGGCCTTGCGCTTTGTGCTGATTACCTTATCGAGGATGGCAAGAGCCGTAGTGGACTTACCGGAGTTGGTAGCGCCTACGCACATAACATGGCGGTTAAACAAGGTCGAAGCCTTGAGGGAGACCTTTGCCGTTGACTTGTTGATGAATGTAGCGAAAGGCGGAAGCGGTTCTTCGTCGCCGCCCATGAACTCGAGCGAATTCAGGAAGAGTTTGTATGCCGCGTCGGTCGCAAGATATACCTTATCGGTAAGACCTAATGTCTTAAAGCCTGCGAGATGGAACTTGTCGCTATCCTTTGCCATGAGCGAGATCGTATCGATACTGAGCTCGTAGTAATCATTGGACTTCTCGTCTGCGATAACCGACATCTCAAAGATGTTCTTTCTGGAAGCCTTGTTCTCGAAGATCTCACCCAGGAACAAACCTTCAGTCGAATCTACGATAACGTAATTGTTGATAGTATTCGGCAGGAACGAGCTGTTGAACTTCAATCTGTCCGTCATGATGTTGAGATTCTCAACCTGAACGATACTGCAGCTTCTATAAACCTGCGTTACTTTACCAATGTAGTAGTTCTGAGGCACTCAGCAACTTAAGCACACACAGGGTGCGTCACAAAGATATTTTACAATGCTGAATTGTGTATTACCACACAAAAACCATAGTAAGAAATCTATATATTACACACTTTAATTATTCTTCAGCGCCACCATAGAAAGCCTCATATGCAGCTTCCGCAAGTGTTCCGTCGCCGGTAGCTATAAGGGTGCTGTCGGGGGCTGAAAGCCTGTAACTGCGCTCGGGAAGCGGCCCGATAGGCATCTGCCCGTCGATTCCCAGAAGCGTCTGATAATAAACATCGGTAAGGATTCCGTCTAAGATCCCTTTGATCACATCTTCGCCGACTCCGGCATCTTTGACCTGCTTGATCAGTGCCCCGGTGGGTGTCTCGGCATCAGCTAGGTAGCTTGCTACCAACGCATCCTTCTCTTCCTTCAGCGCCTGGGCAAAAACAACTGCATCCATAAGCGGGCCTCCTTAACCGTCAGAGACTTAAGTCCGTATGTAACCCGCACGGGCAATCGAGTACGATATAATGACATTATGAACAGGAAATTGATATCTCTTACTTTCGACGATGGCCCGGCCGACACCACGACCGGTCAGGTACTTGATGTTCTCGGCAGATACGGCATCCCGGCTTCGTTCTTCCTGATCGGAGACAACATTACGGACAGCCGCATACCGGTCATCGAGCGGGCGCTCTCACTCGGCTGCAGGATCGAGAATCACTCGAAGACGCACTCTGACATGACAAAGCTGAGCCGTGACGAGATCATCTCGGAGATCGAATATACGACGGACCTCATCACTTCCGTCACGGGGAGGAAGCCTGAGTTCTTCCGCCCGCCCTATATCTATTACAACGACCTCATGTTCGAGGCGATTGACCTGGTCTTCATCTGTGGACTCGGATGCGAGGACTGGGAGGCTGACGCCACGGCAGAGCACCGTGCTCAAAAGACTATTGCCAACGCAGAAGACGGCGCGCTGATACTGCTTCACGATTTCGAGGGCAACCATAAGACTGTCGAGGCTCTGGATACGGTAATCCCCTCGCTGCTCGATAAAGGATACGAATTTGTAACCGCAGATGAATTGTTCCGCAGAAAGAGCATCGACCTCAGCAAACAGCGCGGTATTCTGTTCAACAGCACAAGTCAGGCCAGGATCTGAACCCTGACTGAGCATCTGATGTCGGCAGCGGAAGCTCCGGCCATGAACTCATATTCACCCGGCTCGAGGACCCATCTTCCCTCTTCTTCATCGAAACTTGCAAGATCCTCTTTATCCACACATATGACCGCAGTCCCGGTCTCGCCGGATGCTATCTTCAACTTCGCAAAACCTTTGAGCTCCTTTTCCGGTTTGTCGAGCTTTCCGGCGGGAGCTGACACGTATAGCTGGACCGTTTCGCTGCCTTCGCGCAAGCCGGTATTGGCAACTGGCACCGATACCGCTATCTTCCCGCCGTCAACAGATGCCGAGATCTCCCCGAACTCAAACTCCGAGTACGACAGCCCGTGCCCGAACGGATACATGACGGCCTCAGGATGCCTGTCGTAATAGCGGTATCCGATATATATGCCCTCTTCGTATGTAAGTTCGATTCCGTCGCCTCCGAAGTTGTCTTTGGCCGGCGTGACGCCGTAGGACTTCGGGAACGTCAGCGGGAGCTTTCCCGACGGGTTTACCTTGCCGAATAGGATATCTGCCATGGCAGGGCCTCCCTGCATTCCCGGGAAGAACTCACACACTATCGCGGAAGCTTCGGGCTCCCAATCGGCAATATCAATGGGACCGGAGACATTCAGGAGCACGATGAGCGGCAAGCCCAGGCGCTTGCTCTCGGCTGTCGCATTATAAAGTGCGGTGCGGTCCTCATCCGGCATTGCGAGAGACTCGCGGTCGAAACCCTCCTGACCACGGGCACTCACGGTTACGATGATGGCGTCAGTGTCTTCACGCACTTCGCCGAAAGTAACATTGCCCTCTCCTGTCAGTTTTGAGGCAGCGTCGTAAACATTGGTATTAAGCGACGTCCTGACCTCCGCACTGCCCTCGCCGGATGCTATCATCTCCCTGCTGTGCCTGCCGTAGAAAGCAACCTTACTGCCTTCTGCAAGCGGCAGGACGCCGTCGTTCTTAAGGAGCGTGATACCTTCGCATGCGGCATCGTAAGCGGCGCGGATGCCTTCTTCGGGATCGATATCGTCAGGTGTCAGGTGGCCCTTCACTGCAGGCGTCTCAAGCAGGACCTTAAGGTAGTTGCGGATGGCATCGTCGAGTACGGACTCGGGCAGAGTGCCGTTTCTCACGGCTTTTATGAGAGGCGCTGAAGTCCTCGGGCCGGGCATGATAAGGTCGTTGCCTGCTTCTATTGCAGGAGCCTCCTCGTAAGCCGCACCCCAGTCTGACATAACGAAACCTTCAAAGCCCCACTCGTCTCTTAAGACGTTCGTGAGAAGCCACTTGTTCATGGCGCAGGCAGTGCCGTTGATCTTGTTGTACGCAGACATCACGGTCTGGCATCCCGCATCGACACATGCCTTGAACCCCGGAAGATATATCTCACGCAGAGTGCGCTCGCTGATGTGCTCGTTGATTCCCATCCTTCCCGTCTCCTGGTTGTTCGCCGCGAAATGCTTCACATTGGCAATCACTCCGCCTTCCATTATGCCCTTAACAAAGGCAGGCGCGAGGCTCGAGACCAGACACGGGTCTTCGGAATACCCTTCGAAGATCCTGCCTCCGAGCGGGTCGCGGTGTATGTTGACGTTCGGGGTGCCGAGCAAAATGTCTATACCGAGGCTGTTTGCTTCCCTTCCGAGAGCCCTGCCGCAGCGGGAAATCACTTCAGGATTCCATGTGGCAGCAAGAAACATTCCGGGCGGGTAACAGCCGAGAGCCGTAAGAGGTCTTGTTTCCAACATCTCGCCCAGGTCGGGCGCCTTGACCTTGCCGTCTGCAAGTGCCGACAGTTTATTTGTATCAAGGCATTCCATACCGGAGACGAACTCGTCTTCCGAGACAGGATTCCCCGCGATGCTGCGCCTCTTGCAGTACGCCCTGAAGGCCTTTTCCTGCTCGTCCTGGATTGAGTTGAATCCGGTGCCGCCGTCCATTACGACAAGCGCGGGAATGCCGTATTGTTCCATCCCCTTAGTCCTAAAGGGCGAATCACCGATCACCAGGCGTGCCTTCTCTTCGAGGGACATCGCCTTGATCACTTCATCTATGGAATCTCTGTCAGTAAGTTTTGAAAACATATATACCAAATATAAAATTCTGTTTTATAATTAGCAAATATTTTGTTCGAATGAGGTCATTCATATGTCTGATGAGAAGGTTTATAAGATCTTTGTCGTTAACCCCGGAAGCACGTCGACCAAGGTCGAGTATTTCGAGAACGAGAAGAGCAT
>CADAOK010000079.1 GCA_902789515.1 Oscillospiraceae bacterium | reverse complement strand
CTCAACACCTGATAGGTCATAGCATTCTCCAAGACTAAGTGTCTCCAGATTTGTCAGATACTCAACACCCGACAGATCAGAACATGAGCCCCAAACAATTAGAATTCTCGAATCTTCCAATTCCTCCTTGGTCAAAAAATCATTATTGTCTTTATCAACATAAGCGCTGACCGCATTCCTTAATGCTTGATCCGGGAAATGATACTTATCAATCCGGACGCCAATCAATGAACAGGAAGAAAGGACTAACACAGAACCCAGCAACGACAACGACGTTAGCAAAGCGATGGCTTTTTTCATAGTAATTTTTCTCCGATACATCAATGCGTTAGTATTATTCTGATACTATCTGTAACTGTATGTTAGTATGTATTTCATACTATGTCAATAGTTATTATCAATTTGTTGTATAGAATTCATTAAAAAAGCAGGAATCACTTCCTGCTCGCTGAAGAACCTGGAGATAAGATCATCCCTGTTCGCGAAATCGTCATTCATCATAACAGCCGCGAACTCGTCTCCGCCGATACGGAACACCGCGCTCCTGCGGAAAGTCGTACAAATATAGTGGCACGCAAAACAGATTGTTTCCTTAGTTTACTTACTTCTCACACGACCACGCTGCTGAATGTCTCGGTGTTCTCGAACTCGATCTTGGCCTTGGAGTCATAGTACTCTTCGGCAGAAGGTCTCGGGCCGACGATCATGTTGGTCTCGTTCTTGAGCTTGGTGTAAGAATCGCGCCTCTTGGTGGCTATGTTAACGAACGGTCTTGTCAGGAATCCCGCGATTGGTTCGATCTTGTCTTTGACGTTGAACTTAAAGACATATCCTCCGAGACACAGCATGCCGATCGGCGATGCCAGGATGACAAGTCCGATAATGAATGCCAGACCCAAGCCGGAATTCATGAAAGCCATGCCCGTGAAGAACAGCGCCGCAAGGAAGCCTGCAAATATCGCAAGGGCCAGGATTGCCAGCAGGACATCGACGGTCCTGTGCCTGATAAGGCGCATCCTTCTCTTGACGGTATCGACCGGCAGATAACCGTCCGTCTTGCCGGTCTGCCCGTTTACCGCGATCAGGTAGTTCTGGTCTTCGTACTTGTAGTTCAGGAACCACACCGGATAGAGCGCATACGCATGCTCCATATCGTAAGGCCGTGCCGCACATGCGCCGAACTTGACCGACTGGTAATCGCTGAACGACAGCGATGCCGTTTCGCGCCCGTACTGCTCCATGCGCACCAGGATGCGGTCACACAGGTTGTCCGTAGTCAGATTGAATTTCTGGGCATAGAACCCCTGGAGGTAGGTCGAATTGAACGGCTTTCTCCGGGACACGTCGAAAGGCTCGATCGCCTCCATCAGCGCATCGCCGATCTCGAGCGAACCGTCGAAAGGCACGTTGTTGTACTTGACGTCAAAGTCCGACAGCAGTTCGTACTTATCCTTGTGGAGCGCCCTCTGCTTGTATCCCTCGCCGCGGGTACTGACCTTGCAGCGTGAACTTAAGATCCAGAAAGGCACATAGATGCCCTTGATGTTATCGACAGTACTCTTGCTGAAAAAATCCTTCGGGACATACTTTTTGGTCTTCGCGAAATCAGCGATCTTCTGCGCCGCATCCTCTCGCGTTACCGAGAACGGGATGATGTAGTCCGGGCGGAACTTCCTAGAGAGCCTTCTGCTTATGATGGCAGGCGACCCGCAGAAAGAACACGATGTCGCCGATGTGTTCTTATCGGTAATGAGGACCGCGCCGCAGCTGTCGCAGACGATCTCACACTTGTCGTCCTCGGCCTCGTCCGCCTCGCCCGTGTCGACCTCCGGGATCTGCTGCAGGAGCTCGAACTTCTCAGGAGTATACGTGTTGCCGCAGAACCCGCACTTGAGCACCTGCTGCACCGGCTCGAAAAGCAGTTTCCCGCCGCACGACGGACACTTGCTGTCTTTTGAAGAAAAGCTTTCCATTTTTTCCCCGAATGTTAATGTATCCCCGACTGTTCCTGTGTTCATTATACCAAATAGTAAGACGCCTGCCTGTATACAAAGACGCATTTCGTATATAATTGTCTGGGGGATATAACGCTGCAGCAGCGGCCGTGCCGGGGGACGGTAACGGGGAAACGGTCTATTCCGGATTTACATATCCTTAAAATATTTTTTATAGATTTAATGGTTAGTTGTGATATTATACTATCTCAAAAGGAGATGATATAAATGACCAGATATTTTGACTTTAAAAGAGTAAAAAACATGAAGACACTCAGGATCGTCAGCTGGACGATTTATATCGTCATGATGTTTCCCATGGTCGTCCTGATCGTTGCCAGCCTCATGTCCGAAGAGGTCCAGATGTTCGTGACCAGCCTGATACTCGTTATCATAATGACCGTCGAGATCTCAGCGCTCATGGTCTTCGGCAAGAAACAGACCCGCGCGGCAAGGTACGGCCCGATCTTCGAGGAGGACCACGACGGTGTCATCACTTATGCACGCATCAATGAGATGACCGGTTACGGCCTCGAGCAGACAAAGAAAGATGTCGAGTGGCTCATGAACGCCAGGTACCTCCTCAATGCAGTCGCAGACGACGAGAAGGTCATCCTCCTGTCCGAGAACGACTTCCTTCAGGTCATCTGCCCCACCTGCGGCGCAGTAAATTCCGTCCGCGCGGGCAGCTCCAACCAGTGCAAGCACTGCGGTTCTTATCTTAGGAGAGTGTAACTATGTACATGAATAAGACAAAATACAATTCAACGCTGATCTGGTCGCTGGTCGGCCTGTTTGCCGGCGGCTTCCCGTCGATCTTCTGGTTCTCGATCCTCATGGCGATGCTCATCACCGGAGACCTCGAAGTGCCGGTTCTCGTGATCTCGCTGTTCTTCTTCGTTCTGAGCGTGGTCTTCATCGTTCTGGGCATCCGCGGACTGATGAAGATCTTTGCAGTAAACAAGTGCCTCCAGGCATTCGAGAACGATCCGGACGGATTCATCCAGATGGACAAGATCCTGAACGGCAAGAAGCCGGGTTGCGGCCGCGAGAGACGCATACTCGATGCTGTCGAGAAAGGGTTTTTCGAGAGGGTCACATACGACCGCAAATACCGCATGTTCGAGCTGTCGGACCGTATTCAGAATAAGAACGACTACCTGAACAGGTTCATCGGCATCAACTGCCCGAACTGCGGCAACGCGCTGAAGGTCAAGGTCGGCATGACCGTATTCT
Organism: Oscillospiraceae bacterium; assembly: GCA_902789515.1. Lineage (GTDB taxonomy): Bacteria > Bacillota > Clostridia > Saccharofermentanales > Saccharofermentanaceae > Saccharofermentans. The sequence goes on along the minus strand of CADAOK010000079.1, from coordinate 3,530 downwards.
GCAACAAGTGCGGCCAGGAGGTTCTCGGGTAAAACCTGCTTAGGCTAGATTATCAAACTGAATTCCAGAAAATGTTCCATACCAGTCTGGAACAACATCTGGAAAAATAACCTCGATCCAAGACTTTTGCCGTGTTGAGCCTTGATTGTGTTAACATATTGAAAAATATAAGGATGTACTCACATGAAGATACAGGCTCTCCCCTACAACCTGACTGTCTGCAAGGTCGCGGATGCTTCCGGGATCGACCTCGGCAAGGAGTTCTTTTTCGTCGCGAGGACGGACGAGGAAGTGTCGCTGGTGTGCAAGACCGAGGACGTTCCTGCGGAGACGGTCGAGCGCGAGGACGGATGGCGCGGGTTCAGGATCTGCGGAGTGCTGGATTTCTCGCTGGTCGGCATATTGTCAAAGCTGTCTGCGGTCCTGGCCGAAAACAACATCGGGATCTTCGCAGTCTCGACGTACAACACGGACTATGTGCTGGTCAAGGAAGAGAATTTCGCCCGGGCGCTGGAAGTGCTGGCGCAGGCCGGGTACGAAGTGGAGTAAGAACAAAAAAGCCCTGGGGCCTCACGAACCCCGGGGTTTTTGGTTGCTTTAAGTTATGACGGATATCACTCCGGATACTGTTCGAAGATCTCGTCAGCGAGTTTCGTGAACTCGGACAGACGGCCGTAGGTTGCCGCGTTTGCAGAATCCTGTGCTGCCGCGAACTTCTCCTTGAGCGCGTCTTCGTCGACCTCGCCTTCCTTCTCGGCCTTGATGGCAGTGTTGATCAGGCTGGCCATGTCCATGCCTGCCTTGAGCTTAGCCTTGTCGTTCTTGCTGATCGTCCAGAAACGGCTCCTGTCGTCGTCGGTGCCGAAAATGTGCTTATAGTAACGGTTTGCAAAAGACTCCGCAGTGCTCTCGTATTTCTCGTTCTTTGTCAGCACAAGCTTCATCTCCTGCGTGATGAACGGATGGTTGTGCGGGTTCTTGTTTGCAGTGTCCTTGGAGATCTGGTTCTTCGCGGAGCAGAGCTTGATCTTGACGCCGGCTTCCTTGAATGTCTCAGCCTTACCCTCTTCCGCCGGGTTCATCTCGACATAGGGCTCTACGGAATCGACCTCATCGTATCTGATGACTTCCGTGCAGCTCTTGTTCTTCGGGTTATGCGCGTGCAGGATCGCAAACATACCGCAGCTGTCGTACAGATTGATCTGGTCGACCTGACGCGAAGAAGGGAAATCCTGAACACCGCCTCTTACCAGCATGACTTCCTCATAGATCTTGTTGCGGTTCTCCATGAACTTTCTGTGTGCCTCAACCTGCTCCTTGTCCATGTCGCAAAGACGGACATAAAGGCTGCAGGAATGTGCGCACTCGTCACATACATACTCCTTGTTCTTGATCTTTGTCCTGTGCATAGCACCACACTCGGAACCGCAGATGCAGCACGTCTGCTTGCCGAAAAGATTTGAAAAGAAACCCATAGTAACCTCCTGAGATTGTAATCCGTACGGCCGCCGCGACGACCTGAATGTGTTGTTATCTTAACATAAATATCCGTAATAGTCTAAAGAATATTTGACTATCCGGCAGGCATAAGAAAACCCCGGGCGTTCAAACCCGGGGCGTGTTGGCTGTTACTTAATTACTGTATCAGTACCTGTCAGAATCCTCGAGGATCTGCTCATATCTGTAAGTAGGTGCGCAGTCGTTCTTGCTCTTCTTCGAATAATACTCATATTCCTCAAGATATGCACCGACACCGACTCCGATGATTGTAAGTGCAATGATCAGCGTTGCTATTAAGTTGAGGACGCCGATGATGATTCCGGCTATACCGAGGCCCTTGCCGCCCTGACCGTTCTGCTTTGCCTTCTTGACGCCAATGGCAGACAAGATGAGTCCGATCAGACCGAGGCCCAGCAGTGAGCAGATGAAACCGCCGATGCACAGACCGTTTGTTCCGGCAGGAGCAGGCTCGTCATATGTGTAGCCTGACATGTCGTATCTGGGCGAAGCAGGCTGCTGATATGCGGGCTGCGGCTCAGGCTGATAAACAGGCTGGGGCTGCGGCTCTGCAGGCGGTGCATAAGGCGACGGCTCGGGTGCAGCCTTGGGTTCATAAGGTGATGCTTCCGGTGCAGCCGGGGGCGCATAAGGAGACGGCTCCGGTTCAGCAGCTACAGGCTCATCGAAATCTTCAGGTGCGACGCCTGCTGCAGCTTCAGCAACAACGGGTGCTGCTGCGGGTTCATCAAAAGGTGTTCCGCAGTTCTCGCAGAACTTTGCTCCATCTTCATACGGAGCTCCGCAATTCATACAAAACGGCATAAAGTACCTCCACTATCCTCATTCGGTTTTTTGCGCACGGCCTTAATACGACCTGCGCATAGAGGTAGTATAACAAATTAAGGCGGGATTGTTAAATAAAGTTGCGTTCTACCAGTCGTCGCCGACCAGGATCTCTACGGTCTCCTGTTCAAAGACTCTGTCAAAGTAACTGCTGTACCCGTAGACGGTCATATCTTTGTTGTAGCTGTCCCCGTCAAGCGAGGTTATATTGCCATTATTCCATTCAAAACGTCCGCAAAACGCAACTGTGTCTTCTCCATTCAAAACCATAGTGCTGTAGACCTCAACCCTGGCATAGTCCCTGCCCCCGAACACAGTTTTAAATGAGACAGGGTGTTCAAGAAAAGTGAAATACTTATACCTGCCTTGGTCAGCAAGCACAGTCTTGAATATAGTCATTTTCTCTCTATCGTCGTGATCTTTATTGAAAGGCTCGGTAAAACGCCTTTTTGCCCGGTCCCACAACACGTCGATCTTCACATCCGCCTCACCATAATTGTTTTTCGCAACGATCAGCTCCGCCTTGGAATCATCGTTCTTCATATTGTAGTAACCGGGTCTGACTATAAAAACAACACTGTCGGCATCACTGTCAAGTGCTGAAGACAACCGCAGGTCCGTCAGTTTCGGGATATGCTCGTCTCTGTAATCCGAGTTCTTGTGCACCTGCGTCAGAAGAAGTATTGGAATGTGCAGTTCAACTGCCAGTTCTTTCAGCCTGTGGCTGACGCATGAGAGCTTATCCCACCTATCAGAGCGGCTCTTGTCAGGCAGATCCATAAGCTGGTAATAATCGATAACGATCAGTTCAATACCATTTTCAGTCTCATCCGACAGTTCTCTTACTCTCTTCGCGATGTATTCCGGCGTGACATTCCAATAATCATCTATATAAACCGGAAGCTTTCCGATGCGCTCCGCCATGGAACTCAAAGATTCACAGCCCGGTCTGCTTGTTTCGTTAAAGACAGTCAGCCTGCTGAAAATATCGGTTCTGCTTGATTCAAGCGAGAAATACAGGACAGTCCTGCAGTAATCCTTGGCGGCATTTCGCGCAATGCTGAGCGCCAGCGCAGTCTTCCCCATGCCAGGGCGTCCCGCGATAACATTCAGCGTCCCCGGCCTGTATCCGCCGAGCACTTCATCCAGTCCGTCAAAACCGGTAAAGACTTCATCTCCGTTCATCC
>CADAOK010000078.1:911-9280 GCA_902789515.1 Oscillospiraceae bacterium | reverse complement strand
ATTTACACCTCTACATATGCTGTTTGAACCGTCCCGCAGAAAAGGGTTGTCCCGCCAAGGAACAACCCTTTCTGCATGAATTACATCCCGGAGGGTTTAGGGTTTCTTTGCTTTGGCTACGGAGTGGCATTTGTCAGCCAGGGCACATCCCGAGCAGCTGCATCCGCAGGAACTCTTCCCTGCCTTCTTGTCGCGGGCCATACTTACGATGGCAAGAACGACAAGAGCGATGACTGCCGCTATGATGACGATGTTTACCCAGTTTGCACTAAGCCACTCAAGCATACCGAACTCCTTTAATTCTCTTTAATTGCACCTGTGTACTTCTTGGCAGGTCTGAACAGCAGATATCCGAGTCCTCCAAGAACGAGGATAGCGAAGATAAGTCCGATTACATTGACTGAGCCTGTAACCGCAAGACCGATCTGGTAAACGATCAGTGAGATAGCATATGCGAATACCGTCTGATAACCGATCGCGAACCATGTCCACTTTGCAGAGTTCATCTCTCTCTTGATAGCACCGATTGCTGCGAAGCAGGGTGCGCAAAGGAGGTTGAAGATAAGGAAAGAGAATCCTGCAAGAGGTGTGAGGCCTTCGAAGTCAAGGACACCGAAAACGCCGACTACTTCTTCTTTAGCCACAAGGCCCATGATCGTAGCGATCGTTGCCTTGATGCTGTCAAATCCGATAGGTGCGAAGATCCACTTGATCGCACCGCCGATCATGCCGAGAACCGATGCCTCAAGTTCCATATCAGGATCGAAACCGAATCCTGCATCAGTATTGCCGAATACCGAACCGAACCAGATAAAGATCGATGAGAGCAGGATGACTGTTCCGGCCTTCTTGATGAAGGACCAGCCTCTCTCCCACATGGATCTTAAGAGGTTGCCGAGTGTCGGCCAGTGATATGCCGGAAGTTCCATTACGAAAGGAGCGGGATCGCCGGCAAACATTTTCGTCTTCTTGAGGAGGATACCCGAGATGATGACTGCCGCTACACCGATAAAGTATGCGGAAGGTGCAACCCAGGAACCGTTTCCGAGTGTGTGACGGAAAAGTGCTGCGGAGATGAGTGCGATGATGGGGAGTTTCGCACCGCAGGGGATAAATGTCGTTGTCATGATGGTCATCTTACGGTCGCGGTTGCTCTCGATCGTACGGGATGCCATGATACCCGGAACGCCGCATCCGGAAGATACGAGCATCGGGATGAATGACTTGCCGGAAAGGCCGAACCTTCTGAAGATCCTGTCGAGCACGAAAGCAACTCTCGCCATGTATCCGCATGACTCAAGGAACGCGAGGAGGAAGAAGAGCACGAGCATCTGAGGAACGAAACCTAATACCGCACCTACGCCTCCGACGATACCGTCGACAACAAGGCCCGTAACGAACTCGTTTGCGCCTGCAGCCTCGAGGCCTGAGCTTACGAGGTCAGGGATGCTCGGAACGAAGATCGCGCCTTCAGCCTCGTCCATTCCGGGGGAAGTGAACTCGCCTTCTTCATCAAGTGCACCGGATGCCTCAAGGGCACCTGCAAGGTCGTATCCGTTCTCATCGAACTCGTCTGCGTAGAAACCGAAGTCCTCTTCGAACGCACCGAAATCACCGTCATCGAAATCGCCCTGAAGGTTCTCCGCACCGGTAACGTCTGCGTCAACTGCTTCATCTATAACAGCCTTAACGTCATCAACAAAAACTGTCTCGCCTGCCCACTCGTCTACCATCTCTTCGTAGCTTGCGCGTCCGATGCCGAACAGATACCAGCCGTCGCCGAAGATCTGATCATTGGTAAAGTCTGTTGCGCTCGCACCGAAAGCGGTCATCGCGATCCAGTAGACCGCATACATAATGACTCCGAAGATCGGGAGCGCGAGGATCCTGTTGGTAACGATCCTGTCGATCTTGTCCGATGTGGACTGCTTAGCCTTGTTCTTTTTCTTATAGCAGCTCTTGATAATGGAGCCGATGTATACATATCTCTCGTTAGTAATGATGGACTCGGAGTCATCGTCGAGTTCAGCCTCAGCCGCTTTGATGTCCTTCTCGATGTGAGCCATCTTCTCATCAGAGATTCCGAGCTTTGCGATCACCTTCTCGTCACGCTCGAAGATCTTGATCGCATACCATCTCTGCTTGTCTTCGTTCATCTCATGGAGCACAGCTTCTTCGATGTGTGCGAGAGCGTGCTCGACGGGGCCTGAGAAAGTGTGCTGGGGGATCGTTTTCGTATTCTCTGCGGCCTTGATCGCTTCTTCCGCGGCCTCCATGATGCCCGTGCCCTTGAGAGCCGAGATCGCAACCGCCTTGCAGCCCATCTGCAGAGCAAGCATGCCGAGGTCGATCTCGTCGCCGTTCTTCTTGACGAGGTCGATCATGTTGACTGCCATTACGACAGGGATGCCGAGCTCCGTGAGCTGTGTCGTGAGATAGAGGTTACGCTCAAGGTTTGTACCGTCAACGATGTTGAGGATAACGTCCGGAGTCTCATCGATAAGATAATTACGCGCGACGACCTCCTCAAGTGTATAGGGTGACAGCGAGTAGATACCCGGAAGGTCCGTGATGGTAACTCCATCATGCTTCTTGAGCTTACCTTCCTTCTTCTCGACTGTAACGCCCGGCCAGTTACCGACGAACTGGTTGGAACCCGTAAGAGCGTTGAAGAGCGTCGTCTTACCGCTGTTCGGGTTACCCGCTAATGCTATTGTGATCTTTTTATCTGCCATGTTGTCTGTTCCTCTCCTCACTCAACCTCAATCATTTCCGCATCATTTTTACGAAGCGAAAGCTCATAATCTCTGACGGTTACTTCGACCGGATCGCCCAGAGGAGCCACCTTGCGGACGAATACCTCGACACCCTTGGTAATACCCATGTCCATGATCCTGCGCTTTACCGCACCCTCTCCGTTCAGCTTGACTACTTTTACAGTCTCGCCGACCTTGACTTCTTTCAATGTCCTCACTTCTTCTTCCTCCTATATCATTATTCTTTTTGCTAACTCTTCACTGACGGCTACGCGGCTGTCCTTGACCTTAACTATCAGGTTCTCGCCGATCGCGTTTACCACGCTTACCTCACCGCCGACCGTAAAGCCCATGTCTTCGAGATGCTTTTTGATCTCAGGGCTACCGCCTATCTTTCTGATGATCTGGGGCTGGCCCGGTTCTGCTAATACGAGAGGCAACATAACCACACTCCTTGCGCACTGTTACATATGCATTATAAATAATAGTTAGGCGTCGCTAACCGACTACAAGTATAGTTAGTTAGTGCTAACTCGTCAAGTATCAGTTTGTCTAATTTTATTGATTTTTGTGTTGTTTTTGGTTTTTGATTTTGGTAAGCTATTGCTAATTTGTGTTAGATAAGGAGGCATTACATGCCCATATTGGAATCCAGTGAGATGTATGTCGAGACGATATACACGCTTTCACTGGAAAAAGAGATGGTGCGCGGTCGTGATATTTGTAATTATCTCGGTTTCTCGAGGCCTTCCGTCAGCCGCGCATTGAATGTACTTAAAGAGAAAGGTTATATCCGCAAGGAGAAGAACGGCTGCGTTAAGCTCACAGAAGGCGGGAAGATCCTCGCCAAACATCTGTCAGACCGCCGCGAACTCCTGACCCGCCACTTTACATGTCTCGGCGTTGACGAGAAAACGGCCGGCGAAGATGCCGGCCGCATAGTGCGTTTCTTAAGCGATGCAACTTTCGAAGCGATCAAAAGACAAATGATAAAGAGCGGTACTGTTTGACCGCTCTTTATTTTACAGTGCCGCTTTGACTGCCTCTTTTACCTCTTCCATGTCGACGGTAGGTTCAAACCTCGCGATGACCTTGCCTTCCCTGTCGATCAGGAACTTCGTAAAGTTCCACTTGATGTAAGCTTTGTTACCGAAGGTCTTGTTGTTCATGTTGGAAAACTTCTCAAGAGCCGCATTCTTGATGCCTTTGCCGAAACCCTCAAACGGCTTCTCTGTTGCCAGATAAACGAACAGCGGATCAGCCGTCTCCCCGTTAACATCGATCTTCTTGAACTGCGGGAATTCGGTGCCGAACTTCAGTGTGCAGAACTCGTGGATCTCGTCGTCATCACCGGGAGCCTGGTTAGCAAACTGATTGCACGGGAAATCGAGTATCTCGAACCCCTGGTCCTTCAGCTCTTTATACATCGCTTCAAGCGGATCGTAGTGAGGCGTGAATCCGCATCCAGTTGCCGTATTGACAATAAGGAGCACTTTCCCCTTATACTCTTCAAGACTTACGTCATTGCCTTTCCTGTCTTTTACCGTGAAATCATATACTGTACTCATCCTTTTTCTCCTTTCGGTGTGTTGTTCAAGAGTTCATATAAAAGCTCATAGAGCATTTTTGCTTTCTCAGGGGGAAGATTCACGCCGCACGCCACCTTCTGCGGCACGTCCTTGGCCTTCTTTTGCAGTGCCTTCCCTTCTTTTGTGAGTGTGATAATTACCACACGGTCATCGTCCGGCTTACGCTGTCTTGTAATGTATCCGGCCTGCTCCATCTTCTTGAGCAGGGGCGAAACCGTTCCGACATCGAGCATCAGCTTATCGCAGATCTCGCCAACCGTGACTCCGTCCTTCTCCCAAAGCACCAGGAAAACTATGTACTGCGTATAGGTAAGTCCCAGCGTCTTAAGGTGCGGGGTGTACAGGCTTATGATGTTCCTTGATGCTGCATAGAGCGGGAAACACAGCTGGTTGGAAAGCTTCATCGCTTCACGGTAGTCGTATGTCATAGTTCGGCTCCTAGTTATATTTGATACAATTATATTGTATACAATATATTCAAGAAGTCAATCCTATTCTTACAGAAAAAGTTACGGCAGTGCCGCATGTTTGCTGGAACTTCGGGCTGATTTTACCCATTCTTACAGAAAAAGTTACGGCAGTGCCGTAACTTTGCTGGATCTTTATTGTCTTGTCCCGGAATTCTTACGCCTTCTCCATGAGGTCCTTGATCGTCACGCTGTCGAGATAATCATTGATCATCTCATCAAGCTTGACCCACATCGGCAGGGTCCTGCAGGTTGCCTCGCGGTCGCATTTCTCGGCATTGCACTCAAGACACGAGACCGGAGCGATGTCGCCTTCGGCTGCGCGGAGGATCTGCCCGACTGTGATTTTCGAGGGCTTGCGCGAGAGCTTATATCCGCCGCCCTTGCCGTGTACGCCTTCCACCAGTTCTGCAGCGACAAGCTGCGGCATGATGCGTTCAAGATACTTGAGTGAGATGCCCTGCCTCTCGGCAACGCCCTTCATGGGAATATAACCGTCCCCGCCGTTCTCGGCGAGATCGATAATTACTCTTAAGGCATAACGCCCTTTTGTGGAAACCATAATCATAATGCTGATACCCCGCTACAAAAGTATCCTAACACAACCGTCATGTGCCTTCAAATCAGGTGTGGCAGCAGGTATCGCAGTGTGCGTCCGGGAATTCCTTCGGATCGTACGGGATGTTGTTCTTGTCAAAGTAGTCACGCAGAGCAAGCCTTATCGCTTCTTCCGCAAGCACACTGCAGTGGAGCTTATGTGCGGGAAGTCCGTCCAGAGCCTCTGTTACCGCCTTGTTTGTAAGAGTCATCGCCTCGCTGATCGGCTTGCCCTTGATGAGTTCTGTCGCCATCGAGCTTGAAGCGATCGCACTGCCGCATCCGAAGGTCTCGAACTTAACGTCGGTAATGATATCGTTCTCGATCTTGAGGTAGATCTTCATGATGTCGCCGCAGACCGGGTTGCCTGCTTCGCCAACGCCGTCTGCATTCTCGATGACGCCGACGTTCCTGGGATTCCTGAAGTGGTCCATTACTTTCTCACTGTATAAAGCCATATTAATACTCCTTTACTTCTCAAATACATGCTGGCGCTTGCCGTCCACAAGGTCTCTCCAGAAGGGAGACATGTTCCTTAAGTATGTAACCACGTCGGTCACTGCGGTAATGATGTAATCGACATCTTCCTCTGTCGTGTCCTCGCCCAGGCTCAGACGGAGCGAACCGTGAGCGACCTCATGCGGTCTGCCGATAGCGAGGAGCACATGGCTCGGATCGAGAGAACCTGATGTGCACGCGCTTCCGGAAGACGCGCAGATGCCCTTGTCATCGAGAAGGAGCAGGAGCGACTCGCCCTCTATTCCCTCGAAACAGAAGTTCACGTTGGAAGGCAGTCTCTTCACAGCATCGCCGTTCAGCTCGCCGTAGGGGATCTTGTCCAGACCTTCGATGAGTTTGTCACGCAGGACTGTCAGCTTTGCAGCGTTCTCATCTATTCCTGCGACAGCATCTTCCAGTGCCTTTGCAAGACCCATGATAGCCGGGATGTTCTCGGTGCCCGCACGTTTGCCTCTCTCCTGCGCGCCGCCGGAGATGATGGTCTCAAGTCGGATGCCGGTCCTGGTGTACAGCACGCCGATGCCTTTCGGGCCGTGGAACTTGTGGCCTGAGATGGAGAGCATGTCTATGTTCTGTTCTTTTACATCAATATGCAGATGGCCTGCCGCCTGAACAGCATCCGTGTGGAAGATTACGTCCTTGTCCTTAAGGGCCGCGCCGATCTCGGCAATGGGCTGGACCGTTCCGATCTCGTTGTTCGCGTACATTATCGTTACAAGGCACGTATCGTCGCGGAGCGCCGCAAGGACTTCGTCTGCAGTTATGACGCCGTTCTTGTGAACGTCGAGAAGCGTGATCTCGAAACCTTCTGCCTTAAGTCTGTCCAATGTGTGCAGGACTGCGTGGTGCTCGAAGGCAGTGGAGATGATGTGTTTCTTGCCCTTTTTCGCACCCAGGTGCGCCGCGGTAAAGATCGCCTGGTTGTCGGCTTCGCTTCCGCCGGAAGTGAATGTGATCTCCCTGGGATCAGCCCCGATGCAAGCTGCTACTCTTGCTCTCGCATCCTCCAGGGCCTCCTTTGCATCCTGCCCGAAAGAATACAGGCTGGAAGGATTGCCGTACACCTCGTCCATGTAGGGCAGCATTGCTTCACCTTTTTGGCGGGTAATTGTATTGTACACGAGAAATAAAGGATTACAAGGGGCAAAAAGAATTTTGAAAAAATTTTGATAAGGGTGTTGACACGGTATTCGAACAAGTGTATTATACCCACCAAGCAGGTAGGTTAGTTCCACTGCAATCACAAGAAAGGAGAAGCAAAAATGTCACACGGCAACTCTTGGCCTATGAACATGTACGAGATGGCAGACAGCATGTGCTGTATGCAGGATATGATGTGCTTCTCTTGTACACCTTGTTCGGAAATGCGAATGTGACCTTAAGATCACTGACACGATAGAAGAAGTTAGATGGGAGAGGCACTTGAGAGGCCTCATTTTTTTGCCAAAAATTCAAAACAGAAACAATTACATCAAAGGAGATTACAACCATTTTGAAACATTACAGATCCACGTAGGACAGGAGCAGGCAGATTCCGCAACAGATTCCAGAGCGGTACCTATTTACCAGACAACATCTTATGTCTTCCACAACAGCAATGATGCAGAAGCAAGATTCAACTTAAGAGCTACAGGCAACATCTACGGAAGACTTACGAATTCCACACAGGGCGTTCTCGAAGAGAGAGTTGCAGCTCTCGAAGGCGGCAGCGCAGCACTTGCAGTAGCATCCGGTGCAGCAGCCATCTCATACACGATCGAGGCACTCGCTGCTAACGGCGGCCACATCGTAGCACAGAAGACGATCTACGGCGGTTCTTACAACCTCTTAAGCCACACTCTTCCCCAGTACGGTATCGAGACAACTTTCGTTGATGCTCACAACCTCGCTGAAGTCGAAGGCGCCATCAAGGAGAACACAAGAGCCGTATACCTCGAGACACTCGGCAACCCCAACTCTGATATCCCGGATATCGATGCCATCGCTGAGATCGCTCACAAATACGGTCTGCCGGTAGTAGTAGACAATACATTCGGCACACCTTACCTGATCAGACCTTTCGAGCACGGTGCAGACATCGTAGTCCACTCCGCAACAAAGTTCCTGGGCGGTCACGGCACAACACTCGGCGGCATCATCGTTGAGTCCGGCAAGTTCAACTGGAAGGAGTCCGGCAAGTATCCGAACATCGCAGAGCCCAACCCGAGCTATCACGGCGTATCCTTCTACGACGCAGTAGGTCCCGCAGCATTCGTCACATACATCCGTGCGATCATCCTGCGCGACACCGGTGCGGCTATCTCACCTTTCAACGCATTCCTGCTCCTGCAGGGCATCGAGACACTCTCACTCCGTCTCGACAGACACGTTGAGAACACAAAGAAGGTATTGGACTTCCTCGTAAACCACCCTCAGGTTGCAAAGGTTAATCACCCTGCACT
>CADAOK010000078.1:0-842 GCA_902789515.1 Oscillospiraceae bacterium | reverse complement strand
CGTAGGCATCACGGAGAGCACGATCAGACTGTCCATCGGTACAGAGCACATCGATGACATCATCGCAGATCTCGAGAAGGGTTTTGCGGCAGCAAAGGCATGATAAAGGTATAATACATAACGAAAACATATACGGAGGAAAGTAATATGGCAGGCATCACGAACAGCGTAACAGAACTGGTAGGCAACACACCTATTCTCCGCGCAAGCAAGTACAGCAAGGCAGCAGGCATCGAAGGCGACGGCCTTCTCGTAAAGCTCGAGTACCTCAATCCGGCAGGATCCGTTAAGGACAGGATCGCTCTGGCAATGATCGAAGACGCAGAAGCAAAGGGCATCCTTAAGCCCGGCGCAACGATCATCGAACCTACGAGCGGCAACACGGGTATCGGTCTTGCAGCCATCGCGGCAGCAAAGGGCTATCAGGCTATCTTCACACTTCCCGAGACGATGAGCGTCGAGAGAAGAAAGCTCCTCGCAGCTTACGGTGCAAAATTGGAACTCACCGAAGGTGCCAAGGGCATGAAGGGCGCCATCGCCAAGGCAGAAGAACTCAAGGAGTCCATTCCCGGTTCAGTCATCCTCGGCCAGTTCGTGAATCCTGCCAACCCCGAGATCCACTACAAGACAACAGGTCCCGAGATCTGGGAACAGACTGAGGGCAAGGTCGATATTTTCGCTGCAGGTGTAGGCACAGGCGGTACACTTACAGGTACAGGACGTTATCTCAAGGAGAAGAACCCCGACATCAAGGTAGTCGCAGTAGAACCCGCTACCTCCCCCGTCCTTTCCAAGGGCACGGCAGGATCCCACAAGATCCAGGGCATCGGCGCAGGCTTCGT
>CADAOK010000077.1 GCA_902789515.1 Oscillospiraceae bacterium | reverse complement strand
ATAGCCGCATGCGGAAGGCAGGAAGTTTGCGAGGCCTGCTGTTGAAGCATGAGCACGGTGAGCTGTACCGAATGCATCGTTTACATAGAGGTCAGCCATGGAAGCGAGCTCAGCTGCGAACTTAGGATCGTTCTTTGTCTCTTCCTTGTGGAAACGGACATTCTCGAGCATGAGGATCTCGCCGTCCTTAAGAGCAGCAGCCTTAGCCTTTGCATCTTCGCCGATAACGTCAGCAGCGAGAGTAACGGGCTTGCCGATGAGCTCAGCGAGTCTGTCAGCTGCGGGCTTCATAGAGAACTTAGCCTCAGGTCCGTTCTTCGGACGTCCGAGGTGTGATACGAGGATAACCTTCGCATTGTTGTCTACGAGATACTTGATCGTAGGGAGAGCTCCCTTGATACGCTTGTCGTCTGTGATCTTTGTGCCTGTCTCCTTGTCGAGCGGTACGTTAAAGTCAACGCGGACGATAACTCTCTTACCGGCTACGTTCAGGTCTTCGACACTCTTCTTGTCATACATTGCCATGGGTAGTCACACTCCTAGTACAAAATTTGCTGTTAATGGAAGGCATGTGCCCTCCTTAAACTTACGAGAGAATTATACTCTCATCGCGCATTATATAAAAGGCAGAAACGCGGCGGTTTTATATAACTTTTTGTAAAAAACGGGGGCATTCCCTGCGAAATCCCCCCTTTTGAAAATTACTTCTTAACTTAAGCCCTGCTGCGCCCGAGGAGCGAGACTATCTCATGCACCTTGAACACCTGCTGACCGTCCACATAGAACCTGTAGAGCTTTCCGCCCTTGTCGTATATCTCGAAATACTTTCCGTAGGATGCCACCAGGCCTCTCATAGTCTCTATCTCAAAGACGACCCTGACAGGCTGCACCACCTTCTTAAGGTCCCTGTCCTTGTATTTCGATACAGGCTTGCCCTTCTTGTAAGGAATACCGTCCTGTGCGTCGCACTCGGTGCCTTCGTAGATGATCTCGGTGTTGGTTATTGTTACCTTGCCGCTGCCGGATTTGGCAAAAGTGAATCTGTCGAAGACCTTGAACAGATCCGCATCAAGTTCCATGCGGAAATTATCGTCCTTGATCTGCTCGGCAATTATGCCTCTCTCCCACTCTGCCCACTTGTGCAGGTCATCGAAAACGACACACTTCGGATCAGCCGGTTCCAAAAGACCGTTGGGAAGGATCCTTACCGCATTGCCGCAGTTGTTGCACTGAATAAGATCCCTCTTGCCGGAATCCATGAACTGCATCGAGAATTCCCTTCCGCACCTCGGGCATGCATAAGCAACATTCTGAAGTCCTGACGCGGGCTTGCTGCTCTTGTACTTCCTACCGGGATGCTCACGGATCCAGTCGTTCTCGTTATAGTCGATACCTTCGAGGATCTTCTGCTGAAGCTCTTCAACAGATAACTGCGCCACTTCCTCCGCATAGATCTTCTTAACGAACTCCGAGGTGATCGGGCCTCTTCTCATTCCTGATCTCGACCATCTCGGCCAGCTCATGTACGCGCCGTGGATGTGCTCGATATATATCGAAGCTCCTGCCTTCTTGGCAAGCTTCGCAACTCCGTCGTCGAACACGATAGACTTGCCGTCGACATGGCGGGTAGCCTCCGGATAGATGATGAGAACGCCCTTGCGCTTCATTACCTTCATCATGGCCTTAACGGCAGTGGTATCAACAACGAACTGCTTCTTCGGGATCGCGCCTCCGAGCTTGAACCAGTGTCCCCACGCAGGTGCACGGAAAACGAACTCGCCCGTAACGAAGTTGGCCGGTCTTGCCTTGGTAAGCCTGTTTGTGATCATCGGGTCGAGATACGACTCATGATTTGCTATTACGATAATAGGACCCTCATGGTTAACGAACTCCATGTCGGGTTTAACTTTGATATGACAATAGGCACAGATTATCGGAACCAGGATATGTGAACCGACGAATCCGAACCAGAATTTGCTCGGCACGCATCCGATATCATACTCACGCTCTTTTTTTGCAGCTTCAGACATATGGTATTGTTCTCCGTGTAGATTTCTTAATGACCAAAACGCCGTAGATTATACAACAAAAAAAGGGGCTTTGCCTTATCGCAAGCCCCTTCTCATTAAAGATATAGACTCTAAATCTTTTCTTATGTCTCGGGCTCTTCGATCTCCGCTTCCACGGTTCCCGCAGCAGGTCCTTTCTCAAGCGGACCTCCGTCGCGGATGACGATGACCTTGCCGTTCTCTTCGGCTGCGCCGGCCGCCATTAGAGCTTCGGGGGCAGTGCTGTCCACGGCGTCGATAACCGCCAGGTGTCCGGGCTTGGCAATGCCGTCGAGCATTGCTTCGGAGAAACGGTCCTCGACCATGGATGTAATGACTCTTCTAAGAGGTCTTGCACCGTACTGAGGATCGTAACCCTTCTGCGCAAGGAGTTCTTTTGCACTCTGTGTGAGCTCGATATCCATGCCGAGGTCTCTGATCCTCTTGCCGACCTGGTTCATCAGTATGTCGACTATCTGGATGAGCGAATCCTTGCCGAGCATACGGAAGAAGATGATCTCGTCGACACGGTTTACGAACTCCGGCGAGAAAGCTTTCTTCAGTTCGTCTATAACGACCTTCTTTGCTTCGTCGTATGACTTTCCGCCGTAGAGACCCTCTCTTGAGAGCTCATCAGTATCGTCTTCGTTGCCCATCGAGAAACCGATCTTCCTGCCTTCGCTTCCGGTCAGCATCCTTGCACCGATATTCGATGTCATGATGATGATCGTATTCCTGAAGTCGACCGTTCTTCCGTGACCGTCAGTCAGACGACCGTCGTCCAAGACCTGGAGCATCGTGTTGAATATCTCGGGGTGTGCCTTCTCGATCTCATCGAAAAGCACTACCGAATACGGATGCCTTCTTACAGCTTCAGTAAGCTGTCCGCCTTCGTCGTATCCGACATATCCCGGAGGAGCGCCGATAAGTCTCGTGACGTCGTTCTTCTCCATGTACTCCGACATATCGATCCTGACGAGAGATGACTCATTGCCGAACATAACTTCAGCAAGTGCCTTCGCAAGTTCCGTCTTACCTACACCGGTAGTTCCGAGGAAGATGAACGTGCCCGAAGGTCTCTTCTCATCCTTCAAGCCGAGTCTGCCTCTGCGGATAGCTTTTGCAATGGCGGCAACAGCCTCGTCCTGGCCGATGACTCTCTTCTTGAGCTCGCCTTCCAGGTTCTTGAGTTTCTCCGCATCCGTCTCGGTAATCTTTGTTACCGGGATTCCTGTCCACTGCGCAAGGACGCTGGCAACATCGTCCACCGTAAGTGTTCCCGTGAATCCGTCACTGTCAGGTGCAGTCTTAGACTCCAGGGAAGCCAGACGCTCCTTGAGTTTGTCTTCCTCTTCCTTATACTGCTGCGCCTTCTCGAACTCCATCGCGTCTGCGGCGGATGTCTTCGCAGCCTTTGCATCCTTGATCTTCTCCTCGAGTTCCTTGCGTGCTTTCGCGTCGGCATAGTTGATGCGTTTCGCGGCAGCGGCCTCGTCGACGAGGTCTATGGCTTTGTCCGGCAGGAACCTGTCGGAAACATAGCGCGATGACAGCCTTACCGACTGCTCGAGAACGTCGTCGGGAATCCTTATCTTGTGGTGCTCCTCGTACTTGGCACGAAGGCCCTTCATGATGGCGATCGCATCGGGTACTGAAGGCTCATTGACCATAACCTTCTGGAAACGTCTCTCGAGAGCGTGATCCTTCTCGATGAATTTCGCATACTCGTCGAGAGTCGTCGCACCGATGACACGGAGCTCGTTCTTGGCAAGGAGCGGTTTCATGAGGTTCGCCGCATCCATTGAGCCGCCGTCAGAATCGCCCGCACCGACAAGTGTGTGGATCTCGTCTATGAACAGTATGACATTCGGGTCGCTTACCGCCTCTTCGAGCATTGTCTTGATACGCTCTTCAAAATCGCCTCTGTACTTTGAACCTGCGACCATGGAGCCCATATCCATGCTGTAGACAGTCTTGCCCTTGATGATATCCGGAACATCCCCCTCAGCGATCTTGAGCGCGAGACCTTCCGCTATCGCAGTCTTGCCGACACCCGGATCACCTACGAGGCACGGGTTGTTCTTCGTGCGGCGCGCGAGGATCTGCATGACGCGGTTGATCTCTTCCTCTCTTCCGATAACCGGATCGATCTTGCCGGCCTTTGCCGCTTCTGTAAGATTCTTTCCGAACTTCTCCAGTGTCTTATGCTTTCCTTTGCCGCCCTTTGAAGCCGGTTTGCTCTTCGGAGCGGAACCTGCGAAAGGCATCTCGCCTGCATCTACGCCTTCATCCTCTCCGGGATCTGAAGGCTGCTCTCCGCCGCTGAATATCTCTACCAGGGATGTCTTGATACCTTCGAGATCGCTGCCGCCGTCCTTAAGCGCCTTGAAGATCTCGGGATGATTGCTTACCTTCCTCGACAGGATCACGAAAAGCATATGCTCCGGACATACCGTGCCCTGCTTTTTTGTCTTCCTCGATACATCAGAACCGTAAGAGAGGATCCTTCTGACATCGACCCTGAGATGTTCGAATGCCCTGTCAGCCATGACCTTCATCGAATCCCTGTCCATTGCGGATTCAAAATCCGAGATCTCCATAGCATCAAGAAGAGCATTCATGTTCGGGGTGTTTTCCTCAATGATGTCTTTTACGATGGTGTCTGTGCAGAGCATGGCGGAAAAGAGCAGCGTGTCTCTTATAAGCGTCGTATGTTTTGCATCAGCGATCTCACCTGCTACGGCAAGTATCTTTGCCGAATCTTCGGATATTCTCATATCAGTCATCTCCCTTCAGTATCGTCTTGATCTTGGCAGCGCGGATAGCGGGGGCATCCATACTGCCGCGCTTTCCGGGCGGAATAAATTCCCAGCAGACATCCTGCGTTAATTTGTTTATCTTCTCCCAGGAGACATTGATCTCTCCCGAGTCGTCGTATTCCTTAAAGATCCTGAGCCAGTTAAGTGCATCGACTGCCTCCCTGCGGCTGATCACACCCGCATATCTTAAGAGGCCGTATGCCCTTCCGTACATATCGGAAGACTGGATCTTGTTCTTGGTCGCGACCTTCTCCCTCAATGAGCGTTCCAGCTCGATGACATCGTTAAGGAGCATCTTGCTCTTTGAGATGATCTCATTCTCACCTACACCCAGGGTGCTTATGTTCGTGATGATGTAAACACTTGCATCGGCAAGTTCGCCCTGCTCTGCAAACGGATATATATCCATATGGTACTGTGCGACTCTCTGTCTCAGTGCAGCCAGTGCGCCGTTGCTCTTCGAGATAGCAGGGATCGATACCGTATAAAGCATCTTGAGTCCCGTTCCGGTAAGCCTGATATCCGAGGTCAGGAATCCGTATTTCTCGGTATAAGCCATATCCAGCTTGCGCTCGAGTTCAACAGCGAGTTTATCTGCCCTGGCATAGACGGAAGGATCGTAGCCGGCCGCCATCGACCTTATTGTGAGGTGCTCGTTGGAACCGACCACGATGCTTGTTCCGGCATCGTCACTATAGTAGATGCACTTGTGGTTCGGATTCCTGATGATGGACATATCCCTTCCGAACAGCTGGGATTCCGGAGTGAGGAGACTGTCTCCTTCTTCGTCTCCGCTTCCCAGCGCATTGGCTGACCAGATGTTGCCGGTAACGGACTTGTCTATCGCTCCATCCACCTGTTCCATAAAGCTGTCGAAATCACTGTCCGACATCCTGTTCGGGAAATTATAGCCTTTGACATTCCTTACGATGCAGGCTTTGGATGACAATACAACATCCTGATCCTTGCCGAATTTCTCATACCACATTGCCATATCACTCGCCTTCCTTTCTGCCCTTAAGCTCATCCCTGAGACGGATAGCGAGCTGGTAGTTCTCGAATTTTGTCGCAAGCTTGATGCCGTTGGTCAGTTCCTCATCGGTAAGCATTCCGATATCAGCTTTGGAGAGCTTCTCGAGCGTCTTCTCGTCTGAGATGTTCTCTTCTGCCTTCGCGGATTCTGACTTCTCTTCCTTTGTCTCCTCTTTGGACTCGTTCTTTGCGTCTTCTTCCGGCTCGCTGTCTCCTGAATCATCGCCTTCCGTGATCAAGCTCTGCCCCGGGATACGGCCCGCATACTCGTCCGCTCCCTGCTGTCTGAACATTTCTTTGATAACGTAATCACCGAAAGTGTTATAGCACTCGATGCATCCCACTTTACCGTTGTTCTCGAACTGTCTCAGGGACAGTCCGCACTTGGGACATGTAAGGGCACTATTCCCGAAATCGAGTTCCGCCATCTTCGCAAAGCTGCTGGCGATCTCATCAAGAGGCGAGAATGCCGCACCCAGGATCTCTTCAGGATTCGTGATATACCTGTCGTACCCGAGTTCCCTTACGCAGTTCTCGCAATATATAACGCCATTTATCTTTATGATCTTATTGGTTACTTCCGCACCGCATCTGGCACATCTCATACTTCTCATCTCCTTTATGTGATCATCAGTCCGAGCAATGCATTCTTAAGGATGTCTGCCCTTACCACTGACCTTATATCTGAATCTATCCTTGCAAGAGCCCTGTCAGAGACCGCAGCCATGATCGCTGTTCCCTCCTTGGCACTCATCGCCCCGACGGACACCGCGTTTGTGAGGAACGTCTTTGCCCTACTCTGTGTGATATCATCACCTATCGCATCGATTATCGCCTTGAGGTAATCATTCGGACCAACATGCTGTACTCTGGTGATCGTTATCTGTCCGCCGCCGCCTCTTCGTGACTCGACTATATAACCGTTGCCGCTCGAGAACCTCGTGCTGAGCACATATGTTATCTGAGAAGGCACGCAGTTGGCCTGCTCTGCAAGAATGCTTCTGTTAATGGTTGCCTGACCGTCGTTCTCGTCGATCATATCTTTGATCATCGCTTCAATAACATCGACCAGTCTTGCCATCTGACATTCCTCCTTTCCAAAGCTTGTTTTTGACTTTGACTATCTTTGACAATTCGATTATCATACTGCCTGCAGGGTTTGTCAACAACGAATTTGACCTTTTTTGATATTCAACCCGGAAACCGGTCGCATCGCTACGATTTTGTATCTTGCTTTGCCTGTTTTTGTCGTGTGGATTCGTTCAGTTGGCAGCCGTTCTAAACTGATTCTGTATGGGAATGCATTTAGAATAAAGGCTTTGCATTCTATTTTGATTCCACTTAAACGCTTTTTTTAGAATGAATATAGAATGGAGGTTTTTGTCGGTCTTTTGCCATAGCTTTTTGCCGTTTTCTCGCCCTAGAATACTCATATGGAAGCTATAACAACAAATTACATACCAAGAGAATGGTTGGCGCTTAAGATCAATGCCTGCAAAATGGCGATTGAGCATTTGCCGAATGCTACAGTATCGCTCAGAAAAATACGAGGCATCGATACACCTGTTTGTACTTATAAACACCATAGATATACGATGAAGAACAAGCCGATCTATCCTGACTTCGTGATCTATATCAAAGAACTCGATTGCTGCAAGATCCACGAACATTTTGGAATGATGCACTCTTCGACTTATCTCAGGATTACGAAGAGCAAATATGATCTTTACACCGACGCTGGCCTGGTGCCCGATTTGGACATTCTATTCACTTACGATATCAGTGATATGCCATTCGATGTGCGAACGCTGTGGCCAAGGATCAATTCGCTGGTCTACTGTTCGCTGTTTGCAAAATAAAAAGGCCGCAAGAGCGGCCTCGTAACTGATCACTTTACATCAGGAATACTTACCTGTGATACAGCTTCTTCGTCTCGTACACCGGCTCGCATGTGATGTTCACGCCGAGCTTGTGGAACATATTGAGGTCTACCGAAGACAGCATCGTTGTTGCATGCGCGTCGCTGTGGACGAGCTTTCCGATCTGCTGCATAGCAAGTTCTGCGACCGGGTTTGTAGCAGCCGAGATAGCAAGCGCGATGAGGACTTCGTCTGTGTGAAGTCTCGGATTGTGATTGCCCATGTGATTGACCTTGAGGTCCTGGATCGGCTCGATGACATTGGGCGAGATGAGCGGAATGTCATGAGAGATGCCGGCAAGAGCCTTAAGCGCGTTGAGGAGTGCGGCAGATGAAGGTCCGAGGAGAGGTGTGGTCTTTCCTGTTACGATCTGTCCGTCGGGAAGCTCGAGTGCCACTGCCGGACCGCCGGTTGATTCCTCTCTTACGAGAGCCGCGCCGATAACGCGTCTGTCAGAGATATCGATGCCGCTCTTTTTCATGAGGAGTTCAAGCTTATTTACATCATTGCCGTCGGAGTTGCCCTGGCGGACACCTGCCTTTGCCTCGTAGTAGCGGCGGATGATCTCCTGTTTCGATGCCTCGCAGCATGCGTCGTCATCAACAATGGCAAAACCCGCCATGTTTACACCCATGTCCGTAGGGGACTTGTAGGGGCTCTTACCATAGATCTTCTCGAAGATCGCATTGACTACAGGGAATATCTCGACATCGCGGTTGTAGTTTACCGTGGTCTTACCGTAAGCCTCGAGATGGAACGGGTCGATCATGTTTACATCCGCAAGGTCAGCAGTTGCAGCCTCGTATGCGACATTGACCGGGTGCTGCAGCGGGAGGCTCCAGATAGGGAATGTCTCGAACTTGGCATAGCCTGCCTTAACACCGCGCTTGTTCTCATGGTAAAGCTGGGAAAGGCATGTGGCCATCTTTCCGGAGCCCGGACCGGGAGCCGTAACGACAACGAGCTTTCTCGATGTCTCGATATAATCATTCTTGCCGTAGCCGTCCTCGCTCACGATAAGTGAGAGATCGGAAGGATAACCGGCAATGGGATAATGTCTGTAGGATTTAACTCCGAGAGTGCGGAGTCTTGATTCGAATTTCTCAGCCAGGGCCTGACCTGCGAACTGGGTTATGACAACGGAACCGACATAGAGGCCGAACTCCGTAAAAGCATCGATGAGTCTTAATACTTCCTGATCATAAGTAATGCCGATATCACCGCGGCGCTTGCTCTTCTCTATGGCATCAGCATTGATCGCGATAACGATCTCGGCATCCTCAGACAGAGCCTTGAGCATCTTGATCTTGCTGTCAGGCTCGAAGCCCGGAAGTACTCTTGATGCGTGATAATCATCAAACAGCTTGCCGCCGAATTCGAGGTAGAGCTTACCTCCGAACTGATCCACGCGCTCACGGATGTGCTCGCTCTGCAGTTCAACATACTTTTGATTATCAAAACCGATCTTATACATAGTCGTCGCCCCCTGCGTGCAATTATAAAACAAAGGGGGCGATTTTTATGTTACATTTTCCGAAGCGGTTCCATCAGGATCAGCGAGAGCCCGGCGGGGATACTGTCCGTCTCCGTGCCCGCATATACGACCTCTCTCTTTCCCTCTTCTTCAACCATCTTCACGAAATCCTCTCTGCCGGATATCTGTTCGTATCCGAAGCTGTTGCCCCGGTAATGCATCGGGATGACGGCCTTCGGCTGTATGATATTCGTCATTGAGAAAGCCTGCCTCGCATTTATCGTAAAGAAGCCGCCGACGGGGATCATCAGAACATCACACCCTTTGATCTCATCGAGCTGAGTGTCAGTAAGGTCGCATCCTATATCGCCCATGTGCACGAACCTCATCCCGTCAATCTCAAAACGGTTTATGTTGTTGCGTCCGCGGAGAATGCCCTTCATGTTGTCATGGTATGTCTTGATCGTCATGATCTTGAAATCGCCGTCCCAGGGTTCCTCCGGAGTCCCTACCGCACCATAGTCGTTGTGGTCGGCATGGCCGTGCGAACAGATTGCTTCATGTGCTTCGATATCCGGATCCGCATAACCCGGAACCGAGCCCGGCGCATACGGGTCTGTTGCTATCTTTCCGCCCGCATTGTTCTCGACAACAAAGCAGGAATGTCCGATGTAAGTTATCTTCATAATTCCCTCCCTTTAAAGATCCTGACAGCAGGTTTTTTATCAAGCACGGCAAGAAGTCCTGCCGCGCCGCTGAAAGTGCTTTTGAACATTTTCTTCGTGACTTTGACTTCGAAAGTCTGATCACTCGCATCTTTGGCAACGAGAACATACTCGCAGTATCCATAGATCATGAACTGCTTTGTCCGGTCTGTTTCAAGTGTAACTACTGTCACAGGTGACACGGTGTATCTGCGGGACTTCAGTTCCTTCAAGGTGTAATACAGATCACGCTGTGCAAAGAATATACTGGCAGCATTCAGCAGGAACATGACTATAAGGATGAGGAGCCTTAACGCTGCCGGAAGAGGTGACATATACACCACCGTACTGCCGAACAGATTCATGACGATCCAGAGCGCCCAAATGGTCATTGCTCCGCTCCTGCCTGAATAGATCATCCTGGTATGATCGACGGAAATCATTATCATCGGGATGGCGCATATGAACATTCCTCCGAGCACAAACATCAGCACCGTGTATCTGCTCAAATCTTCAGCGAATGACCCGATGCCTATCGATATGCCGCCAACCAGGAACAGGAACAGACAGATTGCCGTCCTTGCAAAAGCGCCTTTGTTCTCATTGACAAACCATGTGTACAGCTCCTGATGGACATCATCCGAAGGCTCGGAAAACACCTTCAGATTTCCGGCGCTGTCTCCCGCTCCGGGCGATACCGCATAATCAGAATCGGCAACAAACCAGTAGGGACTGCAGAGCCTTCTAACCTTCTCGTCATCTATCCTGACGAACCTTCCGACCGAACCGGTGCGCAGTTTGTCGTACAATCCCCGCTCGATCTCTATCACCGCAGTATCGGATCCTTCAACAGGTCTTACCGTGGCGCAGAAACTGATTCCGCCATAGTTCCCGGGCTCTTTGTCCGTTATCTCGACATGCCTTACTTTGAATTGGCCATGTTTAACCTTTTTGATGTACCTGACGAGCACAAGATTATTGATCAGAAGAACGATAAAGATCGGCATCATTACGGCCGCCAGGAACAGAAGCTCCAGATCCCTTTCCCCGCCGATAAAAGCTTCGTATATTCCAAATACAACCCCGAGGATCACGATCACCCCGATAAAGGCAAACATCTTAAGCGACCGTAGACAGTCTCTTACTACTATACGGCTTATCACATCTTTCTCGGTCTCACTTGGTGTCTGCCAGAGCTGTTCTTCAAGCATAAGATACTAGACCCCGCCCTCGAACATCTTGACGGCCTCCTGCATAAGACTGATTATCGGCAGATGCTGCGGGCAAACGCCCTCACATTGGCCGCACGCTATGCAGTCGGAAGCATGGCTGTACCTGTCGACAAGACCGTTATAGAAGAACTGCGGTCTCATATCTCCCGGGAACTTCCTTTTCGTATTGACGGCGCTGATAACATCCGGGATAGAGATACCCATCGGGCATCCTTCCACGCAGTACTTGCATGCGGTGCATCCGGCGAGTTCGACGCGGTTCATTATCTCCTTGACCTTGTCGATCGCTTCCCTCTCTTCATCAGACAACGGCTCGAAATTCCGGAAGGTGTTCATGTTGTCTTCCATCTGTTCCGGCGTCGACATTCCGCTCAGTATGGTTGCGATGCCGGGAAGACTTCCGACGAAACGAAATGCCCATGAAGCGATACTCCTGTCAGGGTGTATGTCCTTTAAGACCTGAGCGCATTCCTCATCAAGGTTAGCGAGCCTGCCTCCCTTTGCGGGTTCCATGATGATCATGGGTATCCCGCGGTCTCTTAAAATCTCATAGAGTTCACCCGAATGGACGATCTTGTTGTCCCAGTCGGCATAGTTGAGCTGGATCTGAACAAACTCTATCTCGGGGTGTTTATCCAGGACCTGCACCAACAGTTCCGGTGTCCCATGGAAGGAAAAACCGAAGTGTCTGATCTTTCCTTCTTCTCTCTTCTGAACACCCCAGCTGAAGCAGTCATACTTCTCGTATGTATCGTAGTTGTTGCCGTCTTCCAGTGAGTGGAGCAGATAGAAATCGAAGTAGTCGACCCCGCATCTTTCCAGCTGTTCTTCGAAGATCTTATCCCTGTCCTCAAACGAATGGATAAACCAGGCAGGAAGTTTGGTTGCAATAGTGAATGTATCTCTCGGATAGCGTTCCACTATTGCTTTCTTTACGACTTTCTCTGAGTTGCCGCCGTGATATACATAAGCAGTATCAAAGTAATTGAATCCTGCCTTCATATAGATATCTGCCATCTGTGAGACTTTATCAACATCAATGACTCCGTCTTTCTCAGGCAATCTCATAAGACCAAAACCGATCTTAGGCATCTCATCGATGTTGATACTCATAGCGGTATCCTCCGGTATGGGCAGCTGATTATTTCTTTGCTTCTTCCTTTGCTTCCGGCGGCGGGGGCGGCGGAGGAGGTACTGCCTTAAGCATCTTCTTCCTTCCGAAATACGTCTGCACCGCATTGATGATACCGCCTAATGCGGCAACGATGAATGTAATGCCTGTCATAATTGCCAGCGCATCATTGCCCTGTGTCTTAAGGATTATGATGCCGACACCGAGGCCGAGCGCTGCAAGGCCGAGGAGCAGAGGTAGCCACCAGATACCGCCGGTCTGTCTTGTTATGATGAACGCGGTAACGATATCGATGATCCCGTATACAGCCAGCAGTCCTGCAAAGAGGAATACGGAAATATTGACTACAGAACCGGCAAATATCGCAAGCAGCACTCCGCCGGCAAGGATCAAAACGCCGATGACCATTATGGTCCAGTCAAAAGCTGTCTTCTCCTTATCCAAAATGAAGTTGATAACAAGGATCACTCCGGCAAGGGCGATCATTATACCGGTAACAAGGATCAGCTTAGCCATCATGTCATCCTGCCAGATAATGAATCCGAC
>CADAOK010000076.1 GCA_902789515.1 Oscillospiraceae bacterium | reverse complement strand
AAGTCCGCAGGCAAGAAGAAGAAATACTGGGCCGGATGCAACGACGATCCTCATGCCGAGGCGAGAAGAGACCGTATGAAGAGCGAGCTTGCCAGATTGTCTCCGACTATTGTGAAGTGAGCCTGCCGGAAGCCAAGTACGGTGATGAGAAATATCAATTGAGATTCCTAAATAATTTTTATACAAAGCGGACATGTTGTGCTATATTAGTTCTAACATCTTATTTAGGAGGAATGGAAAATGAGTAAAACAGCAGCAGTTCTGATTACTTTTTTCTTGGGAGAGTTTGGTGTTCATAGATTTATGGCAGGCAAGATCCTTACAGGTCTTCTCTGGCTCTGCACCGCAGGTCTCTTTGGAATTGGCTGGCTTGTAGACCTTATCATGGTATGCACAGGAAGCTTCAAGGATAAGCACGGAAATCCCTGGGTTACCGGCTGATCGGAAGCATAAACCAAGACTTGAAGCGGGGTATCAGCCCCGCTTTTTGTTTGCTCTGTTATGGGTGATCCTGCTGTCAGCAGTAGTTCCTGACCTTGCCGACGGATATGTAATTGTCCGCGATGGCAGCGAGATCCGTTCCTTCCGTGCCTTTCCAGTTGCGTTCCCAATCCGTCAGGTATGAGATCCTGTCGCCGTCTTGGCCTACTATGTTGTAGTTACCTGCGTAGAAATCATCCTGGGACATTACGCAGTCGTACTTTATACCCTTGCATTCTTCGACTGAGCAGCCGGGGAAATTGACGTTCCAGATCTCGTTTTTGGCGAGCGGCTTGTCCAAAAGCTCTTCAGCAATCTGTGCGATGTACTTGTCCGTGACATCGTGTGGCGCTTCGTGATGCTCCGAGAAAGCTATCGTATGTATCCCGTGGCTTGCAGATTCCAGCGCTGCGCCGACCGTTGCGGAATACTGGATGTCCGTGGAGATGTTGTAGCCTCTGTTTATGCCGCAGAAGACCTCGTCAGGGCCGCCGGGGACGATGACAGAGATCCCAAGGCTTACACAATCCGCAGGCGTTCCGGAAGTCGCGAAAGCGTGAACATCTTTTACCGGGAAATCCACAGGCCAGACATCTATAGGCTTCCAGAAAGTGGCAGAGTGGGACGATGCACTGTACTGTGTCTCAGGCGCGACCACCCAGACCTCGCCGAAATCCTTTGCCAGTTCAGCCAGTCTTGCGATGCCTTCCGAAGTGATGCCGTCGTCGTTGGTAACAAGGATCTTTCTCATTGGTGGCTCCGTATGGACTCGTTTAAGAAGGAATAACACCTGTTCTGCAAGTTCCGCAGGCGGGAACCGCTGAGGACCTGTCCGCGACCAAGAACAGGTGCTATTCCTGATTTGGTGCGCCTGACAGGACTTGAACCTGCACGATCGCTCACCAGAACCTAAATCTGGCGTGTCTGCCAATTTCACCACAGGCGCGTACGAGATATTATACCGCAGATGTCAGAAATTGGGGCTATTTGTTCAGTAAAGTGTTCAGCAGCTCAGAATGATATACTGAATAAGAATTTTGAAAAAGGGGACTAATATGGACATTAAAGACTCAAGAATCGACGCAGGCAAGGCTTTTGACTGGGGCAGGACCTCAGAAGACTATGCAAAGTTCAGGGATATCTACCCGGATGAGTTCTACAGGAAGGTCGCAGACCGCGGACTGTGCGTCGCAGGCCAGAATGTGCTCGACCTCGGCACCGGCACGGGCGTTCTCCCTAGAAACATGTACCATTACGGCGCACACTGGACCGGAACGGACATCTCGCCCGAGCAGATAGAGCAGGCAAAGAGAATGTCAGCAGAGGCAGGCATGAACATAGACTATATAGCAGTCCCGACGGAGCAACTCGACTTCCCGGACGGCAGTTTCGATGTCGTCACGGCGTGCCAGTGCTTCTGGTATTTCGACCACGAGAGGGTAATGCCGAAGCTGGCTCAGCTCCTGAAGAAGGACGGCCGTCTTGTAATCCTCTTCATGGCATGGCTGCCGTTCGAAGACGAGCTTGCGGGCAAGAGCGAGGCGCTGGTCCTGAAGTACAGCCCGGATTGGACCGGCGGCAGAATGGTCAGACACCCGATAGAGATCCCGGATGTCGTGTATGAGTATTTCGAGATGGAGGACCACGAGGAGTACGACCTCAACGTGCATTTCACCAGAGAGTCGTGGCATGGCAGGATGAAGGCCTGCCGCGGAGTTGGAGCCTCGCTTACGGGCGATGAACTTGCTGCTTGGGAAGCTGAGCACCGCGCGCTTCTGGCTGATGCCCCTGATGAGTTCGATGTTAAACACTATGCGGCTATCGCGGTACTGAAGAAGAAGTAATCCGCGGCTGGAATCAATGATTGTTACCCCGCAGACTTACCCATATGGGTAACTACACGGGTAATATCGGGGTTTCTGCATGCGAATTCGTAAATTGTTACCCAGCTAACTTACCCAATTAGGTAACTTAGCAGGTAAGTTTGGCAGTTTGGCATACGAATTCATAAAATGTTACCCCGCAGACTTACCCATATGGGTAACTCGGTAGGTAAGAACACAGCACACCCGCCCGGCGTTTATTGAATACCATTACAAATGAATATATAATCAACACATGCCCCAAAAGGGCTTGATTTATTATCTTACGGAACAATTACAACTTAGGAGGGAAGCTTATGTATGCCACATTCTGGGCACTCGTGCCGCCGATTGTTGCCATTTTGCTTGCGCTGATCACGAAGGAAGTGTATATCTCACTGTTTGTGGGAATCCTTTTCGGAGGGGTCTTCTATGCGGGGTTCGCGAACCCTGTAGGAGCCATGGAACACGTGTTCCAGGACGGCCTGATCGCGTCACTTTCTGACCAGTACAACGTCGGAATACTTGTATTCCTTGTGTTCCTCGGCATCATCGTGGCACTGATGAACAAGGCGGGCGGTTCCGCGGCATTCGGTAAATGGGCTTCCGAGCATATCAAGTCCAGAGTCGGCGCGCAGATCGCGACCATCGTTCTCGGATGCCTCATCTTCATCGACGATTACTTCAACTGCCTCACGGTAGGTTCCGTTATGAAGCCTGTCACAGACAGACATAAGATCTCAAGGGCAAAGCTCGCTTACCTCATCGATGCGACGGCGGCCCCCATCTGCATCATCGCTCCGGTGTCCTCATGGGCAGCGGCAGTGTCAGGTTTCGCGCCCGAGGGTACGAACGGACTGATGCTGTTCATCTCTGCGATTCCTTATAACTACTATGCGATCCTGACCATCCTCATGATGCTCTGCATCGCTTTCCTGAAGATCGACTACGGCCCGATGGTCAAGCATGAGAAGAATGCTTTCAAGGGCGATCTGTTCACGCTCCCCATGCCCGAGGGTGCCAAGGATGACGAGATCAAGGGCAAGGGTAAGGTCATCGACCTGATCCTGCCGGTCGCATCACTTATCGTATTCTGTGTACTCGGCATGATCTACACCGGCGGTTTCTTCGAGGGCTCTATGAGCGGACAGGATTTCGTTGATGCTTTCGCAAACAGCGATGCTTCCGTCGGTCTTACATACGGTTCGTTCCTCGCGATCGTGTTCACTCTGATCCTTTACCTCACACGCCGCATCCTCAAGTTCAAGGAGTGTATGCAGTGCATCGAGGAAGGCTTCAAGGCAATGGTCGCACCGATCACGATCCTCACGCTCGCATGGTCTCTCAAGGCCATGACCGATTCTCTCGGCGCTGCAGAGTATGTTGCGAATATCGTTGACCAGAGCAAGGGCAGTTTCATCAACATCCTGCCTGCGATCATATTCCTTATCGCTTGCGGTCTGTCTTTCGCGACAGGTACGTCATGGGGGACATTTGGCATCCTCATCCCGATCACGCTCAAGGTGTTCCCTCTGGAGAGCGGCAACCCTCTGGCGATCATATGCGTTTCGGCGTGCATGGCAGGTGCCGTCTGCGGCGATCACTGCTCGCCCATCTCGGATACGACGATCATGTCCTCTGCCGGTGCGCAGTGCAACCACATCGCGCACGTGTCAACTCAGCTCCCGTACGCGCTCACGGCTGCGGCTGTGTCTTTCGTGACATACCTGCTGGCAGGATTTGTTCAGAACGCAGTTATCTGCCTCGCGGTAGGCGTGGCTCTGACCATCGGATTGATGTTCCTGCTAAAGAAGATCCTTCCGGAGAATGCCGACCTCAATGCGCCTCTTGAGAAGTACGAGCAGGAACTTGAGAAATAACGATAGCGGCAAACATGATGATGCATCCGGCTAACTCGCGCATGGACATCATCTCCTGAAGCACCAACGCTGCCGTGATGACGGCGAAAACGGACTCCAGGCACATCAGAAGCGACGCCACGACGGGGTTCGCATGCTTCTGACCAACAATCTGCAAAGTATAAGCAATACCGCAGCTCATTATTCCCGAATACGCAAGGGAAGGGGCTGCGGTTATTATGTCCGGCAGCACAGGTTTCTCGAAAATGAACATCGCGATCCACGATACGCAAGCCGCCACGACAAACTGCATGAAGGACAGCTGGATCCCGTTGATGTCCTTGCCGACGAAATGGTCTATTAGCATTATCTGGAATGCGAAGAAGACAGCGCATCCGAGCGACAGCAGATCGCCGGGATTGATCGCAGTAAGATCTTCGGGGTTGATGCATATCAGGAAGAGACCGATGAGGCCCAGCACTATTGCGCACCACGTGAGGAAACGGATCTTCTTGCCGAGGAATACGGAAAACAACGGAACGAAGAACATATAGAAAGCGGTAATGAACGCTATCTTTCCGGATGTCGAATAATAGAAAGCGAACTGCTGGAGGTTCTGCGCGACCGAGAAGTCGATGCCGAGTATGAGGCCTGCGATAAGCGTGCTCTTGTTCAGGTCGAACCTGCGGTTAAAGATGAGTATCACGGGAATGAGCACGATCGCACCCAGGGTAGTCCTGATCGCCGTGAAAGTGAACGCGTCTATGGATTCCATTCCGACCGCCTGGGCAACAAAAGAAGATCCCCAGATGACCGCGGTCAATAGAAGCAGTATTATGCCTTTGGGTGTAGTCTTGCGCATTCGCAGATTATATCACGAACGGGTCTTATTTGAGATTGTCAGGACCGAAACTCTCGGGCAGCAGTTTTGCAAGGGTATAGCGCTTGACGTCTTCAGACCCGTCAGTAAGGAGGATCAGGAAATTCGGCTTGCAGAATTCAGCCAGGACCTGTCTGCACACGCCGCAGGGAGGGCAGAACTGAAGTGCTCCGTTAGAAGGTCCTCCGGCGATGGCGATAGCTTCAAAGTCTCTCTTGCCGTCGCTGACCGCATTGAAGATCGCCACTCTCTCCGCACAGACAGAAGGACCGTATGCCGCATTCTCAACATTCGTTCCGGTATAGACATTCCCGTCTGAAGTAAGGACCGCCGCACCGACACGGAAATGCGAATAGGGCGAATAGCTCTTATTGCGTGCATATACTGCGGCCTGACAAAGTTCGCTGATCTGAATGTTGGTGGGCATATGGCGACTCCTTTTTTCCAACATTATAACCTATCAAGTGATTGCATAGACAGGGAAAGTATCGGAAAATAGGAAGAACGGAATAAGGAGAATACAGCACCCATGCGATTGGCAAAAAAGATAGAGGCAACACTGGCCGCACTGCTCATTGCGGCGGCAGTGGTACTGACCCCCGCAGCGCCTTTGTTTGCTGTAACAAACGAAGACATCGTGGATATAGCTTTCATTCACGACCTTCACTCATATCTCGACGGCTACTATGAATCCGCTGACGGCAACCTGCAGGAGGTCGGAGGTGTGGCCAGGATCAAGACGGTCCTGGATGACCTGAGATCAGATAACCCGGACATCATAACACTGGACGGCGGCGACTTCTCAATGGGGACGCTTTATCAGACGATATACACCACACAGGCTTCCGAGCTCCGCACTCTGGGTTATCTCGGAGTCGATGCGACCACCGTCGGCAACCACGAATTCGACTGCGGCGCGCAGGGCTTCTACGATATGTTCGAAACAGCACTGGCTTCGGGCGATCCGCTCCCGCAGTTCGTTCTCTCCAATGTCGATTGGGATAAGATGGAAGCTGAGGGTCTCACGGCAGATCAGAAACTCTACAAAGACTGTTTTGCAGACTACGGCGTGTCCGACTATACGATCATCGAGCGCGGCGGAAAGCGCATCGCTGTGATCGGGATCTTCGGCAAGGACGCTATTACAACGGCGCCGACATGCGTGCTCGAGTTCTCCGACCAGGTCGAGACGGCAAAAAAGACCTGCGCATACATCAAGGCAAACGAGGATGTCGACATGATAGTCGCACTCTCACACTCGGGTCTGGGAGATGCGGGCACGAACGGGAAGTCTGAGGATGAGATCCTCGCGAAAGAAGTCCAGGACCTGGACCTTATCGTAAGCGCGCACTCGCACACGGCAATTTCCGAGC
Organism: Oscillospiraceae bacterium; assembly: GCA_902789515.1. Taxonomy (GTDB): domain Bacteria; phylum Bacillota; class Clostridia; order Saccharofermentanales; family Saccharofermentanaceae; genus Saccharofermentans. Next base: position 2,321 of record CADAOK010000076.1, on the reverse strand, counting down.
CCATCGTGGTCGGCAATGTCACGATAGTTGCCGCGGGATGCTACGGAAGATATGTCGGCCATGTCGTGATGGAGCAGGACGGAGAGAATTGGGTATACAAGAGCTACGAGCTTATCTCCATAGATGAATCCATTCAGAAGGACGCGGATGCTGAGAGCTATGTCGCGGCATTCAGACCGTATGTCGATGAGGAGTATCTGTCTGTTTTCGGATACTCGTGGGATGAGGTGATCGCGTTTAACCCGTACGAGTTCGAGAGTGTGGACGACTGCTATGTCAATCACACCGAACAGCGTCTGGGAGACATATTATCGGACAGCTTTGTGTATGCCGCGAACCTGTCGGATACGGCAAAAGAAGAAGGTGCTTTCGACATTGCGGTCGCGCCTGCAGGGTGCATAAGAGGAACCTTTGCCCCGGGTAATGTGACGGCAGCGGATGCTTTCAATTCATACTCGCTGGGATTCGGTGAGGACGGCCTGTCGGGATATCCTCTCGTGAGCGTATATCTGACAGGCGAAGAGCTTATCACGGCTTGCGAGATCGACGCTTCGATCTCCGACTTCATGACGTCAGCAAGGCTCTACTTCAGCGGCCTGAGCTTTACTTACAACCCGAACAGAAGGATCCTGAACAAGGTCACGGAAGTTCTGATAGTAAAGCCGGACGGAACGACGGAGCCTATTGACCCCGATAAGATGTATCACATCGCGGTCGACCTCTATAGCATGCAGATGCTTGGCGCGGTAACGGACATGTCCAAGGGCCTTCTTAAGGTCGTACCTTCTTAAGGTCGTACCGAAGGATAAGGACGGCAATCCGATAACAGATCCGTATGCTGCTGCGATCTACATCGACGGCAGGGAACTCAAGGCCTGGGATGCAGTAGCGAGATACATATCTTCTTTTGAGGAAGGGGATGACGGCGTGCCCGAATTCCCGGAGTACTATTCGCAGCTGCACGACCGCAAGGTGGTCAACGACGCTAAGGATATCAAGTCCATCATGTCGTTCTCGATCGCTTTCTCGATCGTTAAGAACCTTATCGTCGTGGTGCCGGTGATGGTAATAACTCTTATCGTCATAAGGCGTAGGAGGAAGAGAAAAGCAACGCAGGCTGCAGATAACAGTTCCAAGGGGGATAAACAATGAGGAAGCTGGCAGGTAAGATTACGGTTTTGTTCATGGCGGCAGTCATGATGTTTGCGATGGCTGGATGCGCGGTCTACAACGCTCCGACAGTTGAGAGCTTCTGTGCAGCCCTGGATGAACTGGGTTACCGCGAAGTTCCCGATGCGACGAATGTCGCAGACATCAATACGGCAATGATGTCCTTTGCCACTTTCGGCGGAGGCGGCTACATGGTCTCCGAATACAAGGCGGACGAAGGCTCTATGTTAGGGATCAATGGCATAACAACAGATGTAATGTGTGTCACGGAAAACGGGACTAGGTATCTGTTCTTAACTTTCGACAGCGATGACCATGCCAAAACCTACTACTCGAGCATGAAGTATGCCATCGACAACGCTTCGTTCAAAGACGGAGCTTTCACAACAACGTACGGGATCGGCGCCGAGTACTATTCATTCGCCGGAGAGACCGATGCCGGTTTCGGGGCGTCTTTTGAATAGGCGTCTGCACCTATCTGGTCTGCGTATTCCTGCGTCATGACCGCACCGCCTACGACGACCTTCGTGTCGGGCTTTTTCTCGCGGAGGAGCTTGATCGTCTCTTCCATCGATACGACCGTCGTCGTCATCAGTGCGGACAGTCCGACTACCTTGATGTCGTCTTTGATCGCAGCATCGACAATAACTTCCGGCGGTACGTCTTTGCCGAGGTCTATTACATCATAGCCGTAGTTCTCGAGCATAACCTTTACGATGTTCTTGCCGATGTCGTGGATGTCGCCCTTGACGGTGGCGAGTATGACCGCCCTTTACCGTGCGGGGCTTTCCTGCGAGTGCCTGCTTGACCACGTCGAACGCTGCTTTCGCGGCATCCGCGCTCATAAGAAGCTGGGGAAGGAATACAGTTCCCGCCTCGAAACCTTTTCCTACTTTGTCGAGTGCGGGGATGAGCTCGTCGTTGATAACTACAAGCGGTTCTTTGCCTGCATCTATCTCTTCCTTCATGGCTTCTGCCGCTCTGCCCGTGATGCCTCTTTCGATCGCTTCGCCGAGGGTGAGCGTTCCGCCTGAAGATGCGGTCTTCTTGGCCGTAGCCGTAGTAGCCGCACCGGGAACGTAATCAGCATAAGCCGAGATGAATCCGGAGCACTGCGGGTCAAGATTCATCAGCGCGAGGAACGACCTGTA
>CADAOK010000075.1:5401-16706 GCA_902789515.1 Oscillospiraceae bacterium | reverse complement strand
GGATTATATATGCTGAGCAGCAGCGAAGAAACGATACCCATCGCAGTAGACAGTATGAACGACATAACGATCCCGACCTTGCGATCCTGCATATCATGTCCCTCCCTGCTTATGCTCCCGCTTGTCCTGATACATGCGGTCATCAGCTTCCTTCATGGAAGACACGATGTCATTCGTATCCCTTCCCCTGAGCAGCGAAGTACCGATGCTCGCACGCAGCTCATAGGGCCTGCCGGGCTCATCAGAAGCCTGCGCAGTAAGCTGCCTGAGGCGCGCGGCAAACTCATCTGCCCTGCCGGGCTCATCAGACACCAGAACGGCCGTGAACTCGTCGCCTCCGAACCTTGCGCAGAAGTCATCGCCTTCCAGACATCCTGACAGGATCTCCGCGAGTTTCCTGATCGCTTCGTCGCCTTCGGCATGACCGTGAACATCGTTTATCATCTTGAGGTTATCCATGTCGATACTGACAAGATTGATGATCCGTCCGTCAGTTCCGCGCGACAGGAGTTTCTGCAGTTCATGTTCGAATCCCCTGCGGTTGTAAAGTCCCGTCAGTTCATCCGTCCGCGACATCTTCTTTATATCGGCAAACTCACCGAACTGCTTCTGATAGTAGCAGTTCTCTATCGCTGACGAGAGAGTGCTTATATAGTTGTACGCCGACTCGTTCGGCCACTCGTCCGTCTCGGGCTTGAGCACCAGATATCCGTAGATCTTATTCTTGTAGAACAGCGGAAGCACTATGTACGCACACGGATCTTCCGTATCGAAGAATCTCTCCGGAAGTATATCTCTCCTGTCGAAAAACTCATTCGCGTACTCCGCTCTCTGCCTCCTGTCCGCATTCATAACCTGCAGCAGATGCATCTTGTCCGTGAAGGGGAATTCCTGCTCGACGGAGAAGAATTTCGGGTCGTTCTCATCGCAGTAGCAGAAGTAACCCGTGCTGCATCCGAGTGTCCTGAAGTAGTAGTTCGCAACGGAAAGAACGCTGTCCAGGTCAGGCGCGCTCTGATAGTCGGAAGATATCCTTCCCGATTCCCTTAAGAGGTTCTCTTTGTATGTGAGCCTGCGGTAAGTCTCTCCTATGTTGCCGCTTAAGACCTGACATCCGCATCCGCAGCTTGCGCGGAAGATGAACTCGCTCGGAACAGTATGTTCTCTTGCGGGAGTCTTGCCCGACTCTATGTCGTCCAATATCTCGAAAGCAACTTCGGCAAATCTCTCGGGCCTGAAGGATACTGTCGTCAGGGACGGTCTTGCATACTCGCCTTCCCTGATGCCGTCAAAACCGCAAACGCATACATCCTGCGGAACGCGCTGTCCCCTGCTCCTCAGTTCTTCCGTTATGGAGATCGCCATGTAGTCGTTGGCGCAGATGATCGCCTGCGGATAGTTGATGCGGCCCTTCATGAAGAAGTCCATCGCGTCCGCACCGCGGTTCATCCAGTAGTTGCCTTCGTAGATGGAATTCTCGCCTATTACAAGACCGCTCTCCTGCATCGCGCTCTTAAAGCCTTCCAGACGGGCCGGCGAATCCTTGTGATCGAACGGACCCGACATATAGCAGATATCCGTGAAGTGATGCTCGTCGATAAAGTGCCTTGTCATCGAATACATCGTCTCTTTGTTCTCGACGGAGATCGTATAGAAATCCTCGGGGCCGGACTGCAGGCAGATCACGGGACATGCGGCATTGGCTCTCACGAGATCGAAGAACTCCTTGTCCATGCCCTGGATATCAAACGAATTCGGCAGCGCGATCACTGCATCAAGTTTGGAAAAATCCGGGAGATATATGATGTTCTTCTTTGCGATCTCCGACAGCAGGCTCCTGCCGTACGGGGACGAATAAGAACCAAAGGAAGCGAAAATGATGACATCGGCATCCCTTAGGGAGGCAAGGTCGATTACCGCCTTTCCGCACGAGGCCTGAAAGAACTGCGTGATCTCGCTCATGAACAGGCCTATCTTCTTACGCGCCAATGCTTAAGCCTCCGTGTAGTTGAAATAATGCCTATAGAGCGATTATAACACCCATCACGCCTTCGTGTAATCTCGGATGTTCCGGTTCTTATTTCCGGGCCAGTTCCAGATCCAGCGTGTCTTCTATGATTATCGTGCCGCCTGACCTGTCTATCGCATCTTCTATTTTCGCGAGGAACTCCGTCCTGATCTTCTCTTCTATCGCGATGTGGTCAGAGTACGTCATGAGCAGCTGGACATATTCTTTTGCCGTGAATTCCCGCATCCGGCTGAACAGATGATATTCGATGTCCTTAAACCCGTACCCCGCAGGGATCTGCGCGATCTGTCTTGCCTTGTCCTCAGTAAACTGCGGCTTTGCGCCGGACTCGATCCCATAGAACCTGTTGTAGTACGCCCCGTATAAGCCGTCTATCTCGCGTGCCAGTTCCGGAATGTCCCTGCTTATCTGCGGGCGGTTCGCAAATCTCGCGAAAGCGCCTCCCTCCTTCAGCAGCGAAAACACCTTTGGGTAGCCGGTCTCCTCGGGCACCCAGTGGAATGCGGTCGCGGAAAATATAAGATCGTACGAGTTCTCTTCGAGCTGTACGTCCTCAAATTTGCCGGTGATCACATTAAACTTCTCATACGCTTTGAACTTGTCTTCCAGCATCTCCGAGAAGTTCTCCCCGTATTCGACAGCGGTCAGCGCACAACCCGTCCCGAGAAACGGTTCCGTCGCCTGCCCGGATCCGCTCCCGACCTCGAGCACCCTGCTCGTCTCATCTATCGTCACATAGTCAAAGACCGCGCGGTAGAGCTCATCAGGGTAGCCCGGACGCATCTTGTCATATGTGGAAACCACGGTATCAAATGTATCGCCTAACTCATTCCTGTTATCCATAGGGACATTATACCTTACTACAATCGTGTAATTTTGTTCACATAATAAAAATATTTTAGTTTCATATAGGAGTTATAATTAAGATTATCAATTGGTGGAAGGCAATAATCAGCATGGTCGGAGCCCTGATGGATATTCAGCTCAATCTGATGCTCGTCTTAAGCGGCATTTGCGGTGCCGTCGCGCTTTTCCTTGCCTTCTCCAAGAGCATCGATAAAGAGCGCAAGAGCTTTCTTATCCTGACCAATGTCTTTGCGATACTTCTCCTTACCTCCGAACGCGGAGCCTACATCTTCAGAGGCAACGTCACGCAGCTCGGGTTCTCCATGGTAAGGTTCACCAACTTCATGGCCTTTGCCATGTTCCTTTTGATCCTGTGGTCATTCAACCACTATGTAAGAGACATCATCTTAGATGAGAGCGGAGGCACAAAGATTCCTTTCAGGCTCAAGATTATTGATTATCTTGTGCTCGTCGGGCTGGTGCTGCTCATCATCTCCCAGTTCACGGGACTGTACTATACATTCGATGCAAACAATTATTATGTGCGTTCTGCCGCTTACCCGATAAGCATGGCTATCCCGCTGACGATACTCATTCTCCAGCTTACCGCCGCAATCAAGTACCGCAAGGATCTGAAGCCGACACTGTTTTTATCATTGCTGCTGTTCACTACAATGCCGATCCTTGCAGGCATACTGCAGATGGGATTCTACGGACTGGATCTTATAACGCTGACTACCGGTCTTTTGTGTGCGCTGCTGTACCTTTTCGCGCTGAAGGATATGAACCAGGCCGTGGAACGTGCCCGCAAGATCGAGCTCGACTACCTGCGTAAAGAGAACGAGGATTCGAGAAGGCTTTTCGCGCAGACGGCTGAGGCCCTCGCAAGCGCGATCGATGCCAAGGACAAGTACACCAAAGGTCACTCATCCAGAGTCGCGGAGTACTCGAGGAAGATTGCGGAACTCGCGGGCAAGAGTGCGCAGGAATGCGATGAGGTCTACTATGCCGCGCTCCTGCACGACGTTGGCAAGATCGGCATCTCGAGGACGATCCTGAACAAGAAGGGCAAACTGTCTGACGAAGAATACAGCGTCATAAAGGAGCACCCGGCGATCGGCGCACAGATCCTGTCTTCGATCAGCGAGTCGCCGTTCCTTAGTATCGGTGCCAAGTATCACCACGAGAGATACGACGGCCACGGATATCCGGAAGGCCTCAAGGGAGACGATATCCCTGAGATCGCGAGGATCATCGCCGTTGCCGATGCGTATGACGCCATGACATCCAGGAGAAGTTACCGTGACACCATCCCGCAGCAGGTCGTAAGAGAGGAATTCGTAAAGTGCCTCGGCACGCAGTTCGACCCTGTTTTCGGCAAGATGATGCTCCACCTGATAGACCTTGACGAAGAGTACATGATGAAGGAGAAGGAAGAGGTCAAGGAGCTCGCCGGCAAGACCGAGCTCGTCTGCGATGGCTACAGATCAGACATCTCCGAAGGCATCATCATTACCAAAGAGATCACCAGGATCAAACTTACGAGCACCCCTGAGAGCGGCTACCCGGAGGCAAAGAGCATTCCTTCCATCGTGCTGTTCGATTCGCTCGACTCTAGAGTGCATACCGACGAAACTAATATAAGCAAACTGCTCTACTTTGAGTACGGCGAGATCAGGTTCGACGGCAATCTCGTGCGCAAAGGAGCGCGCAAGATGCAGCTGAACATAGTAAAGAATGACGCACAGGCGCATCACGGGAATGCCATCGACTATGAGATCGAGGCGGTCAAGGTAAGAGACCACCTGCTGATCAAGATCATTTCTTCTGCAGAGACTGTCGAGGTCACGGTCGCACTCCCCGACAGTGCCAGATGGGCATACATCGGACTGACCGGCGAACACTGCCAGATAAGCAATGTCTCGATCAAACGCGACGAGACCGAAGTTGCTGACGACTACATCACGAGGATCGCGGAAGAGATCAGTTATATCGACGTGCCCGCAGGCGATGTCCCGAACATTCAAGCGGACGGATACCGGACTGCAACTACTGACGGGTTCCTGCTTGGCAACAAGATGACTATAAGTTTCCATACGATGAGCCTGCCTACCGCAAGACTCGTTTGGCACTGCCCGTTCTTCAGCATTTTCTCATCTGAAGACGGCAAGGTTAACGGCCCTGACTTCCGCGAGTATGGACTTGTCAGACTCGACGGCGAGAACTGGGATTCCGACGAATGGGCAACGAACAAGATTACCGTCAACAGGTTCGAAGAATTCGTTGACTGGGATACGTGGAAAGATAACAATAAGACCGGCTTTGATGTAACTGTTCATGTCGAGAGAAAAGGATCGTTAGTTACTCTCACTACCAGAAACCTCGGCGTTGATATCCACAACGTCACAAAGATATTCGATCCTTCAAGGGATGTCTATATCGCTCTGACCGGAGACCAGTGCGCGATCACAAACATCAGGGTTACCGATTCTTAAACTGTCTCAGAGATAATACCGCCGCCGATTACGCAGCCTGCCTCGTCGTAGAAGACTGACGACTGTCCGGGCGAGACTCCTTTTACCGCTTCATCGAGAGTTATCTTAACTTTGCCGCCGCCCAGGTATTCTACTGTTGCGGGGCGCTCCGTCTGATGGTAGCGCGCCTTGGCAAGGCAGCGGATCTTCTCTCCCTGCGCGGGCTCGGGGATTGCAAGGAAGTTAACGTCCCTGCAGAAGAATGTATCGCACATGAGGTCCTTCTCGAGACCCAGGACGACGGTGTTGTCTTTGGGGTTGATGCGCGTGACGAAAGCGGGATAGCCGAGAGCGATGCCGAGGCCTTTTCGCTGGCCGACGGTGTACTGATGTATGCCCTTGTGCCTGCCTAAGACATTGCCTTCGCGGTCCACGAAATTGCCCTCGCCCGGCAGCTCCTTGTCAGTGTGCTCGCCGATAAAATCCGTGTACCTTCCCTCGGTCACGAAACATATCTCCTGCGACTCCTCTTTATGCGCACATGGAAGCCCCGCGTCCTCCGCGATCTTCCTGACCTCTTCCTTGGTGTACTTACCGAGCGGCATCAGCGTGCGCGCGAGCTGGTCCTGCGTGAGCTTGTACAGCATGTAAGTCTGATCCTTGCCGATGTGCGACGCCTTGCGCACGGAGTACCTGCCGTTCGGGAGGTGCTCGATGAACGCGTAGTGCCCGGTCGCGACATGCTCCGCGCCGAAAATATCCGCCATCTCGATGAGTTTCGCCCACTTCACATAACGGTTGCACTCGATGCAGGGGTTGGGCGTCTCGCCTTCTATATATGCGTTCACAAACGGCGTGACGACATTCTCATTGAAGAGCATCGTGCAGTTGTGGGGGTGGTATTTGATCCCGAGGATATTGCAGACGCGCCTTGCCTCGTCGATCTCGCAGCACCTGCTGTCGCCGTCCTCGTCACTGCCCCACACACGGAGCGTGACGCCGATGACTTCGTATCCTTCCTGCTGAAGCAGATAGGCGGCGACTGCGCTGTCGACTCCGCCCGACATTCCCACGATTACTTTAGGCACGCAGATACTCCTTATTGAATGCTCTGGAAAATGGTCGGGCCGATAAGCTCTGACCCGTAAACTGCAGTTACCGTTCCGGCAAAGCCCATTGCGGCGCCGATGATGACAGCGACCACCGCCATCCACCAGTGCCAGTTCTTGACCTTCTTGGCGCCAACGATGATGTACGCAACAGTACAGATCAGATACAGCGCCGCTCCGGCAAAGAGAACGATCCCGGCAATCGTATCGTCCGAGTTATGATAGAAATCAAAGCTGGCATTGATCAAAAAGAAATACCAAATGATCGTTGCCAGGACAAGCGACCAGATCGCATCTAATGCAAAGTAGACTGTTCGTCTCATTTACTGCACCCCATTCTCAATTTGTATAGACGCATTATATCAATAATATTTGTCGTTGACAGGCTAATTGTGATTAGCTATAATTTGGCTAATTTGAATTAGCCAGTTTTGGCGGAGGTTCGTATGGATACAAAACAGAGGATCCTGGATGAGGCCCTGACGCTCTTCTCCGAGAAGGGTTACGCCAATGTCTATGTCGGCGAGATCGCAGACCGCGTCGGCATCAAGGCCCCTTCCCTTTACAAGCACTACAAGAACAAGCGCGCGATCTTCGACGCCATCATCGATGAGATGAACGCCCGGTTTGCCGAGCAGGCCAAGGCGATGGCGGTAAACGGCAGCGACGCCGCAGCAGACTCCGCGATCTATCAGCAAATGTCCGAGGATCATCTGCTCGGGATCGGCCGGCAGTTCTTCCTGTATTTCCTGCACGACGACTATAACAGGCGTTTCCGCAAGATGCTGACGATCGAGCAGTTCGCAGATCCCGAGCTGGCCGGGATCTACACCAAGCTCTACGTCGACGACCCAATGCTGAAGACCGACAACGTCGAGATAATGACGCTCCACTTCTACGCACCGATCTACTATCTGCTGACGATCTGCGACCGCGACCCGGCGCGCGAGCCCTGGGCATTGGAGACACTGGACGCACACATCAAACAGTTTAACCGTCTTTACGGGAGGAAAAAGAAATGAAGATAACAGTAATCAACGGCACTTCGAAAAAGGGCGTCACATACCGCCTGAAGGAGACGTTCCTTGAGGCTTTTCGCGAAACGGCGGAGATAACCGAGTTCTACCTGCCCAAGGACGGCCCGGGCTTCTGCGTCGGCTGCACCGCATGCTTCAGGAATAACGCCGCTCAGTGCAAGGACGCGGCCAAAGTGCAGGCCATCGAGAAGGCTCTGCTCGAGGCGGACCTGCTGGTGTTCACCTCCCCTGCCTACGTATTCCACACGACCGGCGCGATGAAGGCTATGCTGGATCATTTCGGGTACCGCTGGATGCCGCACCGCCCCGCGCCCGAGATGTTCGGCAAGCGCGCGGTCATCATCACGCAGGCCCTGGGCGCCGGCGAGAAGTCGACCGCGAAAGACATCCGCGACAGCCTGTCGTGGTGGGGCATCACTTACATCCGCACATGCTCGTTCAAGCTCTTGGGCGAAATCGAATGGGACAAGCTGCCCGCCAAAAAGCGCGCCTCGATGGAGAAGCGCCTGCGGGCTTGCGCGGGGAAGTTTGCTTCGATCGACTATACCAAGCCCGCGCGCACCGGTGTGGTCGCCAAGGCCAAGTTCTACGCCGTCAGGATGCTGCAGACCAGCCTCGGCAAGGACAATCCCGAGTACACGGACTTCAAGTACTGGAAAGAGCAGGGGTGGATCGGGGCCGGGAGGCCGTGGAAGCGAGCGTGACCAGCCGGGAATTCCAGATAAATCTAGCCAAATTACGGCAGCGCCGCATGTTTGCTAGAACTTTTGACCTATATTGCCCATTCTTACTGACAAAGTTACGGCAGCGCCGCATGTTTGCTAGAACTTTTGACCTATATTGCCCATTCTTACTGACAAAGTTACGGCAGTGCCGCATGTTTGCTAGAACTTTTGACCTATATTGCCCATTCTTACTGACAAAGTTACGGCAATACCGCATGTTTGCTAGAACTCTAACCCTAAATTACGATGATATTGGAATGGAATAAAGATCAGTTCCCCATTCCAAAGCACTATCCGGGATCATGGTATTAAACGCTGATAACACTAATTCAGCAAAAACAACCCCATCAAAGTTGTATTTATCATACAAGTGAATGAAGATGACTTCTCTGCCCTGCCTGTATCGGCCTTTGGCGTAACTGTTTATTTTGGTGGCTGTCCTGGCGGAATAGGTATCCTTATCATTCATGCCGCACAACTCGATGTAAATACACCTGTCGATCTCATAAAAGCTGGCAAGATAATCCGGATTGATCGTCTCATCAGCCTCGGGGATATTTAATACGGTCTCATACTTAAATGGGATATCAATTTGCTTAAGCACATCTGAACCCATCAGTTCATTCTTGGATTTAAGATCCCCGTGATCACTGTGTGTCGGATTGTCAGATATGTACTTCCCCAAATTACTTTTCTGTTTGTTGTAGTACTCATTATTCATGCAATGCGGGTCATAGAATTGCACAATAGGAAACCTGACTCTTGGCGGTGCAAATCTATAAGCAGTTTTCCAGGCATTCAGCAGGATGTCATATTCGGCTTTTACCTTCAAATAACTGTTAATGCTGTCTATATACAGTTTCCCGGTCCGGGATGTGTCCCTGAGGATCCTCGGTCTCTTTGGACTGTATTTTTGTGCCTTAGGATCATGAGTTATCACGACAATATTCTTGCCTTGTTTAACACTGAAATACCCGTGCGTCATCTGCTCCAGCAGCCGCCGCCTGTACTCCAGTTTGACTGCGTGGACTTTCATCGGAAGTATGATCTTCTCCATTATGCTTTCCCCTCCTGACATTTTTGCTTTTATTATCAGGCCGCCGGGCCCGGAAATGCCCGCTTTCAGAGTCTCAACTTTCGCGTAAAAGTCTCAATTTCAGGGGGTAAAAAACCGAATCTCAGCAACTTTGTTGAAACTGACAATAAGGCTTGGGCAATAAGTATACACGCCCGCGCACGCATCTATTGCACAATGCCTGTCGAATAATTTTTAACGATTATCGTTAAATTCTTGTTGACAAAGATAAAACGTCGCGGTATAGTAAAGCTATCTTCGAAGAGCAATTAATCACTATACCAATGCACTGTAACAAGGAGTAAGAGATATGAATGAAGAGAACGTAAAGATCGCAAAGATCAAGAAGAGCAGCCACATCGGCAAAATAGCGTCAAACATCTTAAGCATAGTCGCCATCGTCGGCTGCGTATTATGTATAATCGGCTCGGGATACATCTTCTCGTCCGGCAGGGCTTTCGACGAGCAGATCGAGAAAGGCATCGAGGAAGGGTATTTTACCACGGAAGATGACACCATCGGCGGTGTGAAACTGGTCAACATCAACGTCGGCAAGCCCGGCAACATCCACTCCGACATTCCTGCTGTCCAGGAGGCGATCGACGATCATCCGTATGCGATCAAGTACGGCACCACCCTGCTGATCTCCGCCGTCGTTTGTGCCATCGCGGCGGTGATGATCAAGCTCATCAGCAACGTTTTCGCGCTGATCGAGACCGAGGACTCCCCCTTCACGGACAAGGTCATCAAAAGGATCACCATCGTCCTGGGCGTCAGCTCGGCGCTCGTCCTCTGCACATGCGGCACGGCTTTGGGAATCCTGGGCGGACTGGTCACATGGGTCGTCTACACGATCCTGGACTACGGCAAGACGCTGCAGATCCAGGCAGACGAGACGCTGTAAGGAGGCGCTATGGGACAGATAATACTGAGACTGGACAGGGTCATGGCGGACCGGAAGATCTCGCTCAACGAACTGTCGGAGAAGGTCGGGGTCTCGAACGTCAACCTCTCGAAAATGAAGAACGGTAAGATGGGGATATTTTGGAATACAGGAAAGATTGACGGGGGTCGATAGGAATGGGAAAGGAGGTGTCCGGTGCGGGCGCCTCCTTTTGATATTCTTACCGACAAAGTTACGGCTGCGCAGTATGTTTGCTAGAACTTTAGCCTGATTTCGGCCATTCTTACTGAAAAAGTTACGGCTGCGCAGTATGTTTGCTAGAACTTTAGCCTGATTCCAGCCATTCTTACTGAAAAAGTTGCGGCAGTGCCGCAACTTTGCTAGAACTTTCGGATTATCGGGAATAATTCAAGCCTTCCAGGACTGGATTAACAATGTTACACCGCCCGCCTCGACGTTCAGAAGGCCCTCTCCGACCTCGGCTTCGGTGTCTTCCCCATTCTCGCCGTCCTCACCGTAGACGACGGTGCATTTGCACTCCTTCACGGCGGTCACGAACGGTATATGCCCGGCGAAAACAGCCAGGTCGCCCTCACAGCCGCGCAGATACAGCCCGGCCACTTCTTTCTCGAGGACAACGCCCGCGGGTGTGACGACTTTCAGCGGGAACCTGTTCATTTCTCAGCTCCGGCTCCTGCAGCAGCGGCCTTGCTTGCCTCTGCCTTGGCAACCGCCTCGTCGATCGTGCCAACGAAGAGGAATGCGGACTCGGGCAGGTCGTCGTGCTTGCCTTCGATGATCTCGCGGAAGCCGCGGATGGTCTCGGACAGCGGAACGTAAGTACCCTCGATACCCGTGAACTTCTCGGATACGTGGAACGGCTGGGACAGGAACCTCTGGATCTTACGCGCACGCTCGACCAGGATCTTGTCCTCGTCCGAGAGCTCGTCCAAACCCATGATGGCGATGATGTCCATCAGCTCGGTATAACGCTGGATGATACGCTGAACTTCCTTCGCAGTCTCGTAATGCTCGCGGCCCAGGACCTCGGGCGAGAGGATGCGGCTCGTGGATTCGAGCGGATCGACTGCCGGGTAGATACCCTG
>CADAOK010000075.1:0-5339 GCA_902789515.1 Oscillospiraceae bacterium | reverse complement strand
GGGACGTATACAGCCTGAACGGATGTGATGGAACCGTTGACCGTGGAAGTGATCCTCTCCTGCAGCGCGCCCATCTCGTTCGCGAGAGTCGGCTGATAACCGACGGCGGAAGGCATTCTTCCCAGGAGCGCGGAAACCTCCGAGCCTGCCTGCGTAAATCTGAAAATGTTGTCGATGAATAGCAGCACGTCCTGTCCTTCGGTGTCGCGGAAATACTCCGCCATCGTGAGGCCCGAAAGCGCGACTCTCATTCTTGCTCCCGGCGGTTCGTTCATCTGGCCGTAGACCAAAGCCGTCTTGTCGAGGACGCCGGACTGTTTCATTTCGTTGTAGAGGTCATTGCCCTCACGCGTACGCTCGCCGACGCCCGTGAACACTGACAGACCGCCGTGCTCTTTGGCGATGTTGTTGATGAGCTCCATTATGAGGACGGTCTTGCCTACGCCGGCGCCTCCGAAGAGGCCGATCTTACCGCCCTTTGAATACGGGCAGAGCAGGTCGATGACCTTGATGCCGGTCTCGAGGATGACCTTGTTTGACGACAGGTTCGCGTATTTCGGTGCGGGTCTGTGGATGTCCCAGCGCTCTGCGTTCTCGGGTGCGGGCTTAAGGTCTGTAGGTTCGCCGAGCACGTTGAAGATGCGGCCGAGCGTCTCGCGTCCGACGGGAACGCTGATCGGCGCGCCCGTGTCGATTACCTCGGAGTCACGCTTTAAGCCGTCCGTCGAAGACATCGCGATGCATCTTGCGGTGCTGTCGCCGATGTGCTGTGCCACCTCTACCACGAGGCGGCGCTCGCCTATCATTACCTCAAGGGCGTTGTTGATCGGCGGCAGGCAGCCTTCCGCGAACCTTACGTCCACGACCGGGCCCATTACCTGCGCGACCTGCCCCTTATTGATATCTTTACCGTCCATTACGAACCTCCTACTTGCCGGCGCCGGCCACGATCTCGGTTATCTCCTGAGTGATCGCACCCTGGCGGGCTCTGTTATATTCAAGCGTCAGATCATCGATCATCTGCTGTGCGTTCTTTTTCGCGCTGTCCATGGCCATACGGCGGGCAGCCACCTCGCAGGCGAAGCTCTCCTTCACCAGCGCATACAATTTAGCCGCGAAATACTTCGGCACGAGGTCATCAAGCAATTCGTCCGGCGCGGGCTCGAAAACGCCCGTCTCCCCGCCGGTCTTCTCAGGCCTTGTAAGCGGCAGGATCCAGAACACGTCCGGCTCCTGGCTGATTATCGACACATACCTGTTGTACACGATGCCGACGCGGTCGATCTTACCTGCGAGGAAGTCCTCGCAGCACTGCTTCGCCTCGGCCTCGGCATCCTCGAAAGTATAGTACTCGGACGACTGGTAATCGGGGTCCACGAGGTCCGTCGGGTCGTCGTCCAGCTCCGGGAGATATCTCGTGAAAGCACGCTTGCCGACAGGGTGGATCTCGGCCGTTTCCATATCGCGGACAGTCCTGAAGACATTGGCGTTATAGCCGCCGCACAGACCGCGGTCGCCGGCGATGACAATGAGCCTCGTTACGCTCTTGCGCGGCGCGGACTCGCCTTCGCCCAAATCTTCTTCCGTCTTCTCCGGAAGCCCGAAGTAGAGGCATTTCTTACACTCCGGACAAGCCGTCAGCCTGCGCGTGACTTCTGCTATGCCGGCCGAATACTCGCGGCTCGAATTCATGTTGTCGCACGCGCGCTTGATCTTCGAAGACGCGACAAGACCCATCGCACCCGTGAGGTGCAACGTCGAGTCAAAGCTCTTGATCCTTGTCCTTAATGTCTTGATATCCTTGCCCATGTCTTACTTCTTTGCCATGCGGGCCAAAGCGCCCTTGAGCTCCTCTTCGTCTTCTGCGGTCCAGGAACCTTTCGCGATCCTGACCATCCAATCCTTGTACTCGTGATCGAGCATCTCATAAAGCTTTGCCTGATAACCCTTGATGTCGCCCAACGCGAGATCGTTAAGGTAGCCGTTGATGACCGCGTAGATTATCGCGACCTGGCCGCCTACAGGAACAGGCGCATTGCGGTCCTGCTTCAATACTTCGACGATACGTTCGCCCAAGTGCAGTCTTGCACGGGTGTCTGCGTCGAGGTCTGATCCAAACTGCGCGAAAGCCTGGAGCTCTCGGTACTGCGAATACAGGAGCTTGAGCTCGCCGGAAACTTTCTTCATCGCCTTTACCTGAGCCGCACCGCCGACACGGGATACCGAGATACCCGGGTTGATCGCCGGGATGATACCGCCGTGGAACATCTCGGTCTCGAGGAAGATCTGTCCGTCCGTGATCGAGATGACGTTCGTCGGGATGTATGCGGATACGTCGCCTGCCTGTGTCTCAACTATCGGCAGTGCCGTGATGGAACCGCCGCCGAAGTCGGGAGACACGCAAGCCGCACGCTCAAGCAGTCTCGAGTGCAGATAGAAAACGTCGCCCGGATAAGCTTCTCTTCCCGGAGGTCTCCTGATGAGGAGCGAGAGCGCTCTGTATGCGACGGCGTGTTTCGAGAGGTCGTCGTAGATAATGAGGACGTCCTTGCCCTGCTCTCTGAAATATTCAGCCATGGCACATCCGGAGTACGGCGCGATGTACTGGATCGGCGCACTCTCCGCAGCCGTGGCGGAAACAACTATCGTATAGTTCATCGCACCTTCCCTGACGAGGTCGGAAACGAGCGACAGGACTGATGTCGCCTTCTGGCCGATCGCCACATAGATGCAGATAACGTCTTTGTCTTTCTGGTTGATTATCGTATCGACCGCTATCGATGTTTTACCGGTCTGACGGTCGCCGATGATGAGCTCACGCTGACCGCGTCCGATCGGGATCATGGAGTCGATCGCCTTGATGCCCGTCTGGAGCGGGACCGAAACGCTCTGTCGCTCGATGATTCCGGGAGCCTCAGCTTCGACCGGTCTTCTCGCGTCGCCGAACAAAGGTCCCTTGCCGTCGATCGGCTCGCCAAGAGGATTTACGACACGCCCGAGGAAGCTCTCACCGACAGGTACGGAGAGGACCGTGCCGGTACGCTTAACGCGCGTGCCTTCCCTGATGTCGTTCTTATCTGAAAGGATAGCGACCGAGACTGTATCGTTCTCGAGGTTCTGGGCAAGTCCGACTGAACCGTCGTCAAACTCCAGGAGCTCTGTCGCCATGCAATTGCGCAGACCGTAGACTGATGCGATACCGTCGCCGACCAGCACGACCGTGCCGACCTCGCCCATATCCACACGCGATTTGTAATTGCGGATCTGTTCCTTGATGATATTGCTGATTTCTTCGGGATTTCCAGCCATTAAGAGATCACTTCCTTTATGTTCCTGAGATTCTTCGCGACGCTTCCGTCGAAGAACATTCCGTCACACATGACGGTAACGCCGCCTATTATCGATTCATCTATCCTGTAGATCGGGTAGATGCGTTTGCCTGTGACCTTGCGCAGCCTCTCAAGTATCCTGGCGCGCTCTTCGTCCGTCAGCCTGACCGCGCTCGTGATGACCGCGTAGCTGACCTTCTTGTAGTTCTCGTACATGCCCTCGAATTCCTGGGCCGCGACGAAAAACTCGTTCATGTGGTTGTTGTAAGCCATCACCGCGAGGAAAGAATACAAAGTATCTTCGATCTTCCCCTCGAGAGCAGCCTTCAGCGAATCCATCCTCTCCTCCTTGGAGATGGCGGGATTCCTGAGGAAACCGATATATTCACTCTCATCTATGAATAACTGTCTCACGACGCTCAGGTCTTCCCTGACCGCATCGATCGAACCGTCCTCATAAGACGAGTCGAATAAAGCTATGGCATACTCTCTTCCTATCGTGGTCATTACTCTTCACCCAGACTGTCGATGGCCCTGTCAATAAGGTCTCTGTGGTCATCCATATTGATCTCGCGGCCGATGATCTGCTCGGACAGCGCATGCGAGACATCGACGATCTCTTTCTTGACCGCCTCTCTCGACTCACGCCTGTCGCGCTCGATATCGGACTTCGCCTTACGGATGATCTGGTCGGCTTTCTCGCGCGACTCGTAGAGCATTACCTCGTTGCGTGCATCCGCACGTTCGACAGCCTCTTTGATGATCTTATCAGCCTCAGCTTCAGCCGAGCCGATCTTGGATTCCCATTCGGCCTTGACCTTGTTCGCTTCTTCCGTCGCGCGCTCAGCCTTGCCGTACTCCGTGTCGATCTCCTTCTGCCTCTGGTCCACGACCTTCTGAACAGGCTTGAAGAGGAGTTTCTTCAGGATCAGGAATAAGATGACGAGATTGGCCAGGGAGATGACGATATGCCAGATATTAATCGAAATAATATCAAGATCTTGCATTTGTCAGACTCCGTATCAGCCGATAGCGTTCATCAGGATATCAACGAATCTTCCGGGTGCAACGAAGATCAGGAGGATCGCGATAACGAGTGCGTACAGACCCGTTGTCTCCGCGATGGCGCATCCCATGAGCATCGTCGTTGTGACATCGCCCTTACACTCGGGCTGTCTTCCGATAGCTTCGCAGGCCTTGGCAACTGCGTTACCCTCACCGATACCAGGACCGATACCTGCGATCATGGCACAGCCGGCACCCAGGGCACATCCGCCGAGAATGATTCCGATTGCAAGTTCCAACATAGTTTTATACCTCCGTATGTTGTTTTACTTAGTTATTGTCGGCACGTGCCGCAGCCTTGGCAGCAGCGCGCTCCTGTCTTCTCTTCTTCCTCGCTGCATACTCTTCCGCAGGGAACCCGCCCGCCACATACAGCATCGTCAGCATGGCGAAAATAAACGCCTGCAGGCACCCTGAGAACAGATCGAAATATATTGACAACACGGCAGGTATACCGACCCTGAGGTACGGGAAATCCGCAAGTGCGCCGGGAAGGAACGAGAAGATAAGCTTAGAAAGATCGGCAAGGCCGACAGCAACGAGGACCGAGATGATCGAACCGGATAAGACGTTGCCGTAGTGCCTGAATGCCATCGAGACAGGCGTCGCGAACTCGCTGATTATGTTGAGCGGCGCGAGCAGAGGCTGGGGCTGGCCGAAGCTCTTGAGATAGATCCACGGTCCCGCCTTCATCTTGTAGTAAGTAATGAGTGAGAATACCAGGATCGCCCAGCCTGCAACGATGTTGATGTCAGACGTCGGCGGGAAGAGCCCCAGGAGCGATGAGAGGCTCGAGAAAGCCGACAGTCCGAGGATGGCCGCGATGAACGGCGCGAAGCCTTCGAAGAATTCGCCCATGTTGGTGTTGACGAGTTTGGTAACGTTCTCGACGATCCACTCAGCGAGCATCTGCCTTACGGAGATGTTCCTTGTCTTCATGCCGCT
>CADAOK010000074.1 GCA_902789515.1 Oscillospiraceae bacterium | reverse complement strand
GTTCCTCGACGAGGGCAGACTTAACCCCACAGTCCTCGGCATCAGAGCTGACATCCTCAAGTATCAGGTTCCGGGCGGAATGCTCTCGAACATGATCGCAAACCTTACAGACATGCACGCTATGGATAAGTTCGACGAGGCTCTCGCCGAGATCCCTGCAGTAAGAAAAGACATGGGTTATCCGCCGCTCGTTACACCTCTGTCCCAGATGGTTGGTAACCAGGCAGTCCAGAATGTTCTCCTCGGTGAGCGCTACAAGAACATCTCCAAGGAGATCAAGGCGTTCCTCAGAGGCGAGTACGGTCAGGCTCCGGGCGAGGTAAGCCAGGAACTCATCGACAGATGCTGGAAGCCTGAAGAGCTCGTTCAGGGCAGATACGCTGATTCCCTCGAGCCTGCTTTCGAGAAGACAAAGGCAGAGCTCGGAGACAAGGCACGTTCCGACGAGGATGTTCTCTCCTACATTGCTTTCCCTCAGGTTGCTGAGAAGTTCTTCGAAGCACGTGAGGAGAAGGAATCCAATACTGTCAACTACACGATCGAGAAGAAGGAGGACTGATGATGGATTTCATTATCCTCGCTGAAGAAACAGTGACAGGCACAAACACACTGACTCCCTTCCAGCCTCAGCTGGATGCGGGAACGATGTTCCTGTATGCGGGCATCGTAATCTCTGTTGTTTTCGCTGTCCTGTTCATAATGTATGCCTGCATCTCTATCGCAAGCAAGATCATCTCGAAACTCCCTTCCGGAGAGAAGAAGGCTGAGAAGGCACCCGCGGCACCTGCACCTGCTGTTGCTGCTGCACCCGCTGCCGAAGAAGAGTTCTCTTCCGGCACGCTGAAGCTCAAGGGCTGCGACGAGAAGACGGCTGCAATGATCATGGCTATCGTTTCCGACAACACGGGAATCCCTCTGTCGGAACTCGTATTCAAGTCGATCACGCTTGTTGAGAATAAGTAAAGGAGAACACCATGAAGTACAACGTAACTATCAACGATAAAGTATATGAAGTCGAGGTTGAGAAGGGCAAGGCGAACCTTGTCAGAACAACCGATGTAGTAGCTGCCGCTCCTGCAGCAGCACCCGCCGCAGCACCTGCTCCCGTTGCAGCTCCCGCACCCGCCGCTGCTCCCGCTCAGGCTGCAGCTGCCGGCACAACACCTGTCAATGCACCTATGCCCGGCACGATCCTTGACGTAAAGGTCTCCGTCGGTCAGGCAGTCAAGGAAGGCGATCTCGTATGCATCCTCGAGGCTATGAAGATGGAGAACGAGATCTACGCACCTTGCGCAGGAACAGTTGCTCAGGTCCTTACTTCCAAGGGTGCCAAGGTAGATACCGGCACACCGCTCGTTTCGATTTCTTGAGTAAGGCGGAGGTAAGTTAAATGTTAGAAGTTTTACAGAATCTATGGGAGACCTCGGGCTTTGCCCAGTTCTTCATTACGGAGGATGGCTGGAAGAACGCTGTCATGATCGTTCTTGCATGTGTCCTGTTATACATGGCCATCAAGAAAGAGTTTGAGCCTCTTCTCCTCCTGCCCATCGCTTTCGGAATGCTCCTTACGAACCTTCCCTGGCCGGGCGGCGGAATCTTCCACCCCGAGTGGTTTAACGGCGAGATCAACTGGGCTGCGCTAGGCGGACAATATGTCAACGAAGCCGGGCAGCACATCGATCCGGGTCTTTTTGACTTCCTCTATATCGGAGTCAAGATGGACATCTTCCCCTGCCTCATCTTCATGGCAGTCGGTGCGATGACAGACTTCGGACCGTTGATCTCTAGACCTTCGTCCTTCTTCATGGGCGCAGGCGCACAGTTCGGTATCTCTTTTGCTTTCGTGGTTGCTATCCTTCTCGGTTTCTCACCTGAGGGTGCCGCTTCCATCGGAATCATCGGCGGTGCTGACGGCCCGACGGCTATCTATCTCACATCCAAGCTCGCTCCTGAGCTCCTCGGCGCCATTGCTATCGCAGCTTACTCATACATGGCTCTGATCCCTATGATCCAGCCGCCTCTTATGAAGCTGATGACAACAAAGAAAATGCGCCAGGTAAAGATGGAGCAGACAAGAGAAGTATCCACGGTAGAGAAGGTCTGCTTCCCGATCATCGTAACGATCGTTTGCGTTCTTATCCTTCCTTCCGTTGCACCTCTCCTCGGCTGCCTCATGCTCGGCAACCTCTTCAGAGTATCCGGCGTTACAGAGCGTCTTTCCGATACAACACAGAATGCTATGTGCAACATCGTAACTGTCTTCCTCGGAACATCAGTCGGTGCTACGGCAGTAGGCGTTAACTTCCTGAAGCTCGAGACGATCCTCATCATCGTCCTCGGTCTCTCTGCTTTCGCACTCGCTACCATCGGCGGACTCGTTATCGGCGACATCATGTACTTCCTGACAAAGGGAAAGATCAATCCGCTCATCGGTTCTGCAGGCGTATCCGCAGTTCCTATGGCTGCCCTTCCAACTTCCTTCTCATGCACGCCATGGGACCGAACGTTGCAGGCGTTATCGGATCAGCTATCGCAGCAGGCGTTCTGCTCTCACTGTTCAGCTGATATCCGTCACAAATCAAATCACAAGGGCTGTCCTTTCCGGGCAGCCCTTTTTATGTGCCCATAAGGATCACACTTGGGCGGCTGTTCAGCATTTTGTTTTTGAATACTGCGATCGTGCAAACAGATTCCTGACTATTGACTGAGAATCAGTATCTGGTTTGCATTTTCCGGGATCTTCAAAACAAAAACCTGAACCGGTCGGCGGACCATGCCAAACAAAAACCGCGCATCGGGCGCGCGGTCTTAATTAATATCTTATTATAACTATATCATCCGAAGAAGAATACGAATCCCAGCACGTGGAGCACGACAGCTGCGAGCACGAAGAAGTGCCATACCATGTGTGAGAACTTGAATCTCTTGGACGGGCCGAAAAAGATGCCGACGGTATATACGATCGCACCGGTCATGATGAGCCAGAAACAGAGAGTGGATGCGTTGGCATGGAACTCGCCGATCCTGAAGATGATCGCCCATCCCATTGCAGCATAGAGAATGTATGTGAAGGCCTTGCCGACCTTTGTATGCGGATAAGTAAGAGCCGTTACGAGAACGCCTGCCACTGCCATCGCTGCTTCGAGCGCGAAAAGCACAGGTCCGGAAACGGGACCCAGGAATCTTATGCAGACGGGAACGTATGCGCCCAGGATCGCAAAGTAAGCAACTGATCTGTTCAGCTTGTCCATGATCCTCTTGTGAGGCGTGCCGTGCTTCATGAAGTGATAGATCGTAGAGAACAGCAGCGACAGAACGAGTGTGATGATGAATGCGGAGATGCCGATAACTGCCATGACTATGGAAGTCTGCGTAGCACCTTCAGCCGTACTTGCCTGAACATAAGCATTTACTGCCGCAAAAGGAAGAAGGCAGAGCAAGAGCAGTGCCGGAACACCTGCGGTGATGGAGTTGCCGACTTCCTCGCCGAAGGTCTCATATGTCTTGTGGAGTCCGCGCTTTACTGCACGGCGGGAGCTCTCAAACCATGTAAGATCCTTGAGGCCTTCCTCAAGGGGATCCTCTCCGGTCGTTGCGGCGTGCTTGATATCGTCACTGCCTGCGACGAAGGTTTTCCAGAATTTCTTGTTCTTAGCCATTTATATAAAAGCTCCTGTTCCTAGATAAACTGTAATATTTTACAAGGTGTTATTTACGTTTTCAACTGCACCATCAAAAGCACCTTATTCACCGAACTTCGGCGGCTCAGGTGCGCCCAGTATGATCACGTCATCCGGTTTTGAAGGCGGAGGTCCGAGCTGGATGACATCGTCGGTCTTGGGCTTGGGTGCGCCCAGCTGGATGACATCGTCCGATGCGGGTTTTGCTTTAGGTGCCCCGAGTTCAATGACATCATCCTTCTTCGGAGGCGCCTTAACATGGACAGGTCTGACTGAAGGTCTTGCTGCCGGCTGCTCCGCCTTGGGACGCGCGGCCGGTGCGGAAGGTGCCTTCTTGCTTTGAGCTGCCTTGGAGACATCAGCCGGCGATGCGGCGGACACGGGTGCGGTGATGACGGTTCCGAGGACTTCCGGTTCCTGTGCATGTGTTACGGGCTGTGCAGGCTGTTCCGGTGCGGCTTCAGTCTCAGGCTCGGCACTGAGCCTGTCAGACAGATATGCGTTGCGGTAGAATCGTCCGGCCTTGAAGATCAGAAGCCACGCAAGCGACAGGGGCAGGAGCCAGTAGACGGACTTGGATGCGAATCCGTTGCCCAATATTGCGGAAACACCCGCAAACGGAGCCTCAACCATGGAATATATTCCTTCCAAGAGCATTGCCCTTAACTGGGTGCCCAGACCGGAATCGACCATCGCCTCAGCCGAGGGATGGAAAATAGCAGGAAGATATGCGAGCAGTCCGTATGCCGCAAGACCGAAGTTGATCCAGATCTTCTTGCGGTATGCTCCCCATACGGGCAGGAACAGCACGAAGAAAAGATAATACAGGAAACTCATGCATATCTCAAAAGGCGAGAATATCCTCATGTTGATCCCGCCGTAGACAAAGTACGGCGGCGCAAAACAGACGAACATCAAAGCGCCCGCGATAAGCCCGAGGAATACGCATGTAAAGTAGTCTCTGCGCAATATCTGCCTCTCAAAAACATAAAAATAGCCGGCCCTGATGTCCGGACCGGCTATATTATAACAAATCTGAAGATTTATTATTTGCTTTCTTCTTCCTCGAACGGTCTCAGATACCTTATGGTTATCTTCTTCGGCTCGACACCCGCGGATGACAGGTGCATCCTGAATACGCAGTTCCTGGAATACATTATGAATTCCGAAGACTTGGAGACCTCTTCGCCGTTTGTTCCGTTCCAGGTGATAACGGCAATCGGAATGCTCGTGTAGTAGACGGTCATCGGGATCTGCGCCAAAGGATTGAGATCTGACTTGGCGGTGATGTTGAATTCGTAGTAACCGGCTTTGTCGGCGGTAAATCCGAACAGAAGATCCCTGCCGGACATGACCTCTTTGCAGTCGATCGTGATCTCTTCGCCTTCGAAATTGAAGAAGACTCCGGCATCTGCATTCACGTCATCTTCGGCGAAAGGACTGTCGATGTGATTGACCGTGATCTCTTTGCCCTCTGCCCTTTCCATGGCGGGAGTGTTCATCGCGAATCTCAGGATGTTCTTCGCACATCTCTGAAGCTCTGCCCTCGTGATCTTTCCGTCGCCGGCCTTGAGGCTGGAATAAGCATCGGTCTCATCGATTTCCGCTCTTTCAACGGAGGTGCAGACCATATAGACATCATTCTGCGATCTTGCCATCGCGGCGTGATCCGTGATCGTATATTCGGAGGTCTTTGCGCCGTCCTTGCTGATGTATGCCCACCAGTCGGTCATGACGATTCCCGTATATTCCCACTGCTCGCGGAGGATGACTGTATTCTGGTCATAGATGCAGGAACTGTAAGCACCGCCGATCATGTTGTAGCTTGTCATTATGCTCCTTGCGCCGCCTTCCCTGACCGCGATCTCAAAAGCGGGCAGATAGATCTCGCGCAGGGCACGCTGCGATACCACGGAATTCATCGTGCGTCTGAAAGACTCGCGGTTGTTTGCACACAGATGCTTGATAGTCGGAGTGACCTGATTCTTCTCAAGAGCCTTGATCTGAGCGACAGCCATCTTTCCTGTCAGCAGCGGATCTTCAGAGAAGTACTCGAAGTTCCTGCCGTTCAGGGGATGTCTGTGGATATTGATGCCGGGGCCAAGGAGCGTTTCTATCTTGTTGGACACCATCTCGATCCCGAGGAATGTATAGAGCTTCTCGACCAGTTCAGTATTGAACGTGGACGCAAGGCATGTGCCGTTGGGAAGTGCGAAAGCCTTCTTGCCGGAGTCGATCCTCAGTCCGGAAGGACCGTCCGTGCAGCACATTGTCGGAATACCGAGCTCCTTGAGTTCTTTGGAGATGCCTCCGAAGCCTGCGGCGGTTCCCATCGTTACCTTCGGGCTTCCCATTCCCTCGCCTCTGATGATGAGGCAGAGATCTTCATCGGTAAGCTGCGCGACGAACTCATCCATGGTGTTCTTTCCGCTCTTAACGTCGGAAAGCTTTATGCCCTTGTCGCCGGTCTGGGGGATCTCGGGATCGACCCTGTCGAGCCTTGTTTCCTCCCAATTCCTGCATTCCATGGGAACACTCTCATATGCCTTCTCATAACCGTTTTCCGTCTTGACTGCAACGAGTCTCTCGAAAGGTTTGTTCGGCATCAGCGCACACTCGACAGCCTCGACGAGTTCTTCCTTTGCGAGCGTGAAGGAACCGGCCAACTCTTCTGTCCTGACATCACCGCCGATGTAGAAAGAATACTCTCCGGCATCCAGGACAAATCCCGTGCCGAGACCTGTTCTTCCGTCATCATCGAAAGACGCGAAAGTCCTCTTCGGCGCCGTTATGGTTACCCTTTCTGTTCCGCCCGCGGGGATGCATCCGGTCTTCGTGAATCCGGCAAGGACTCTGGCCGGTTTGGAAAGCTTGCCCTGCGGCGCCTGAGCATAGAGCATTACCGCCTTCTTTCCGGAGACAGATCCCGTGTTCTGTACTGTCACGCTTACGGTAACGGTGTCTCCGTCAAAAGCGAACTCCGTGTCGGCAAAGCTGAACTGCGTATACGACAGACCCGCGCCAAAGGGATACAGCACCACATCTTTGGCAAACGTCTCGAAATATCTGTAGCCGACAAAAATGTCCTCACAGTAGAGATCCTCGAGAGGATCGACATTTCCGAAATTATCATTCGAAGGATAGTCTTCGATCTTCTTGGCAATGGTATCTGTCAGGCATCCCGAAGGGCTCTCTTCGCCTGTCAGGACTCTGGCACATGCAACGCCTCCGATCATGCCGCTCTGCCAGATATAGAGAACGGACTTGATGTCATATCTGCTGACAAAAGACATGTCAACGATGTTGCCGACATTGAGGAGAACGATCGTGCGTTCGAATGCTCCGGACACTGCCTTCAGCATCTCTTCCTCACTGTCGGAGAGATAGTAGGATCCTTTGTCCGCCGTGTTGTCGCGGTCCTCGCCTGCAGTCCTTGCAATAACGATCACCGCGGCATCGTTGCGCTCCGCAAGCTTCGCGCAAAGCTCATCTGTCAACGGCATCTCAGGCTGCGACCATGCTTCCTGACCCCATCCGATATCCGCCTGGATCGGATTCTCCTCATCCCACTTGTCATATATGTCCATGAGCTCACTGTCGAGAGTGACAGTCTTGCTGTTTGCCAGACCCTCGCGGATGTCGACGATGTGAGATACATTGACCATACCGCCGGAACCGGTTCCGGACTTGTAGTAATGAGTCTGCATCCTTCCGAACAGAGCTATATGAGTGCCGTTCTTGAGAGGGAGTGCATCGTTCTTATTCTCGAGCATTACGATACCTTCGGCGGCAGTCTCCACTGCGGTCTCGATATACTTGTTCCAGTCAAGTGTAAGTTCAGGCATAATAACCCTCCGTAACAAAAACAGATATTTCAATTATACTATCGGGTTTTCGGTTGTGGCTATTTTAGATTGTTGGTATTTTTGTTTTTTCTTTGCTGTATAATTTCTTTTATGAAAGATGTGTCCACGCTCGGGAAAAAGAGCTATTCAGACCGCATTTTCCTTATAGCAGTCGGTGTAATCCTGACTCTGTTCACTATGTTTATCAGATTTATCGTCCGTGATATGCCGAGCACGGACATGAAGATATACCTTCTTCCCTGGTATAACGACTACAAGGCAGCCGGCGGATTCAAGGCGGTCGGCGAGACATACGGCAATTACAATTATCTCTATAACCTTTTTCTTATCTGTCTTACATATATCCCCATTGATGCTGTGCATGCGATAAAGGCTCTCTCGGGGGTGTTCGATTACCTGACGGCGCTTGCGGTCATGGACCTGACAGGGATACTTGCTTCATCAGATCCGCGCAGGGAGAAGTTCATGCTCGGAGCTTATGCCGCAGTGATCTTCTCGCCTATTGTGCTCGAGAACTCTGCGGTCTGGGGACAGTGCGACTCGATGTTCGCTTTCTGCGTTGTGCTCGCAGTCGTCTTCATCGTTAAAGAAAGATATGCCGCATCGTGTGTTGCCCTGGGCTTTGCTCTTGCACTGAAACTGCAGATGGTGTTCATCATGCCGTTCGTGCTTTATGTTTATATTGTAAAGTTCAAAGAGAAGAGATTCCGTTTCTTATATTTCTTCATAATTCCCGCCGTCCTTTGGCTTACGTCAGTGCCTCACATCATAGGCGGCGGCGGTGTGCTCGACTGCATCTTAGTCTACCTCTACCAGGGCACCGGATATTCCGAACGCCTCTATGAGAACAGCGGATGCCTGTGGGCGCTCTTTGTCCACGATTCGATGGCAGCGGCGGAAGCGGGAATACAGTTCCCGATCCTTCTGTTTGTGCTCGTGGCATTCGCGGTGCTGGCGGCATTCTTTGTCTTCTGTTATGTGAAGAAGGTAACGCTTACACCTGATAACCTTGTCTACATGGCATTCCTCTGTGTCTTCATCTGCGTGTTCTTCCTTCCGCATATGAGGGACAGATACGGTTATGTCTATGAGATCCTCGCGATTGCGGTCTGCTTTATCAACCCGAAAACGATACCGCTCCTGGTCATGATCTATGTGTCGACGCTTGCAAGATACAATTACTATCTGCTCGGGTTCAGGCTGATACCCGTATGGGAATCAGCAGTGCTTAACCTTCTCGCGCTTGCGGTATATCTGTATATCTTCGCAAAGAGCATAATGCCTCCGAAAACAAAACCTGCCCCAAAAACTGTATAATACTCAGTTGGGGAGGCAGGAATATGCGGTTCATTATCGAGAATCTTGTAAAAAGCTACGGCGCCAAAGAGGTCCTCAAGGGGATAGACTTTACTTTTGAGGAAGGCAGGATCTACGGTCTTCTGGGGCGAAACGGTTCCGGCAAGACCACCCTTTTCAACTGCATCAACCGCGACATCGAGTGCAACTCGGGAGAGTTCTGTTTCGAAGACGGCGGTAAGCGCAGAGACCTGAAGCCCGAGGACATCGGATATGTCGTATCTGCCCCCGTCGTGCCCGAGTTCATGACGGGAAGAGAGTTCCTCAAGTTCTTCATCGAAGTCCACGAAGAGCTTACTGACGTAAAGTCCATAGACGAGTATTTCGACTACATGAAGATTGCGGAAGATGACCGCGACCGCCTGCTCCGTGATTATTCGCACGGCACCAAGAACAAGATGCAGATGCTCCTCAACATCATCGCGCGTCCGCCGCTCATGCTCCTGGACGAACCGCTGACGACACTGGATGTCGTGGTCGCGGAAGAGATGAAGAACGTCTTCCGCCAGCAGAAGGAAGGCCGCATCACGATCTTCTCGACACACCTTCTTGATGTTGCGGTAGATCTCTGCGACGAGATCGTGCTCCTCAATCACGGAAAGCTCGAGAAGTTAGATATCAATAATCTTGATGACAGTGCCATGAAGGATAAGATCCTGAATGCGCTTAAGGAATCAGACGAATGATCAAAAACTGGCTCAAGACGATGCGCTCTATGTACCGGCTCCGCTACATAGTCGGATACAACGGGTTCATATACAAGCTTAAGCTTCTTCCGCTGATCGGCAGGCTCCTGCCCGATGACCTGTATTCGATCGGATTCTTCAAAGTCATCTACGCGGTCTGGAAGTTCATCTCTGAATTCTTCATGCTGTTCTTCCTGAAAGTCTTAGGTCTTTCCGGCATATATGCGTTCAGCTTCATAATGAGGGCTATGGCAGAGAACAATCCCGAAGAGATCGGAGACATGAGC
>CADAOK010000073.1:2049-9464 GCA_902789515.1 Oscillospiraceae bacterium | reverse complement strand
CATGCTCAAGGAGATCCCGCTCGACGTTCTCAAGATAGACATGGTATTCCTTAAGGAGTCTGCCAATAACAATAAGTCTTCCATCATCCTGCAGAGCATCATCGACATGGCAAACAAGCTCAACCTGTCCCAGATAACGGAAGGCGTTGAGACCAAAGAACAGCTCGAGATGCTCAAGAAGATGGGATGTAAACTGTTCCAGGGATACTATTTCTCGAAGCCTGTACCTCTCGAGGAATTCGAGAAGCAGCCGCCTAAGATCAATTAACCAAGGAAATCCCTTATAACGGCATCTGCAAAGTCCAGGCCACTCTCCGTGAGCCTGATGCGGCCGTCCTTATCTTCGAGCAGTCCGCGGGAGATGTTAGCCTTAATGGCATCGCCGAAGACTTCATGTACATCTCTTCCAAACTTCCTCTCGAAAACATCCACCTCTATCCCCTCGCTTGTCCTGAGCCTTAAGAACGGGTATTCTCTCATCCGGTCTTCCGGACCCATCTGTTCCTCAACATAGATGAGTCCTTCGGGGATCTTATCTCCCGGCTTTGCCTTACTCATGATCCTGATATATTCATCGACGCTGTCTTCGTGGCCGTATCTTATGCCGCCGGTGTATCCGTGCGCACCTGCCCCTATCGCATAGTACTCGCTGCCTTCCCAGTAGGCGCCGTTGTGAACGCTCCTGAAGCCTGCGCAGGCGCTGTTGGATATCTCGTACGGGATTATCCCGCAGGACGCGAGAAAGCGCCTTGAGGCGTGATACATGGCGCGTTCATCTTCTGGGGGAACAAGGTCCTCAAGCCTGCCCGTGTATCTGGAATAGAAGGGTGTTCCTTCTTCGAGTGTCAGGGAATATGTGCTGATGTGCTTTACGCCCAAAGACACGAACTGTTCGATGTCACTTATGACGCCTTCTGCGGTCTGGCCGGGAACACCGATGATAAGGTCTGCCGAGATGTTGGTGAAGCCTGCATCGCGGAGCATCGCGAGAGCATCTTTGGCCCCGGCTGAATCGTGAAGTCTTCCCAGTGTCTTAAGCACGCTGTCCGAGAGCGACTGCACTCCGACCGAGACACGGTTGAATCCCGCCGCGCGGTACGCCTCTGCCTTTTCCTTTGTCAGTGAAGACGGATTGATCTCGATCGTTATCTCGGCATCATCTTTTATGCCGAACGACGACTTTATGGTATTAAGCAGACCACAGATAAGACCGCTGTCGGGAAACGACGGAGTCCCGCCTCCGAAGTAGACTGTGTCGATGCCGTCATCCGCATCTTCTATGTTGCCTGAAGCCCAGAGCTGCGTTTCGATGCCGGCGCATCTGTAATACTCTTCCGTCCTGTCAGTTCCCTCTTCGGAATAGAACCCGCAGTACGGACACTTGCGGGCACAGAACGGGTTGTGCACATAGATATGGCGTCCCATCAGAAACTGGTTTTCCTTACTATCGGCTTGGGATTCTTAAGAGCCGTCTCCAGAGCATATTTGAATGTGGTAAAGCTCGGCGAGACATTGTTCTCAGGCTCAAGATATCTGGATATCTCCGTGGCCCACTGTGCCTTGTAGTGACCGATTGCAGGATAACCGATATCGATGAGTTCATCGTAATCCTCGCTTATGGCGCGGCAGAGCACCTCCCATGTGCCGCACACGCTGTCCTGCTCATAGGAATCGAGGACACTTACGTCAGCTTCAGGATAGGCCTTCAGGAGCGCCTTGCGGTCGCCGAGCATCCAGGCCTCTATCTCCTCGGTGCAAAGACCGACAACGCTTCTTACGTCAGGCGCATACTTCCTGGCTACCTCATATATCCCGCTCCTCAGGCTCTGCGGATCCTTGTCATCGGAATCCATCACGACAATGAGTATCAGGTCCTTGCCGCCGTACACTGAATTGTACGCACGGCATTCCGCGGGAAGCAGGTCAAGCAAAGAGTTCGCAAACTTGGCCGGCTTGGCATCGAGGTCTTTTGGGAAGCTTCCGCAGCCTCTGTGAGGCCTGACATTGATAGCCGTATCAATGCCGGCTTTGGAGCATATCTTCTGAACTTCGCGGCGGACCACGACAGAACCGGATTTATCTTCAGCTAGGATCTCTATCAGCATATCAGTCTTCCTTCTCGTCCGGATCAAGATGTCCGCCGTACCAGATCGCACCCATGCCGATGCCCTGCGAGAACATCTCGTTTACAAGCGGGTCGTCGCCGGCGCATCTTATCCTGACATCACCGGAATCCTGCTCGAAACTCCTCTCGAAGACCCACACCTCCTTCGGAGACATGGACTCGATAATATAGGGATTGTGCGTCGAGAATACGATCTGGCAGTACCTGTTCTTTATCGAGTATTCTCGCATCTCGTCAGCAAGCACATCAACCATGTCGTGATACAGGTCCTTATCCGGCGTATCGATAAAGATAGTCGATCTAGGAGATCCGTCCCTTAAGAGAAGCAGGTACAGGAACAGCTTGTTCGGGCTCTCTGCCAGCGTCTTCGGAAGGTTCTTTTTCTTCTTCATCGCAGGGATCTTGTTCTTGATCTCCGTGACGATCCTCTCGTATTCTTCCTCGTTGCTCTGCTTGATGAACTCAAGCACGTTGCCCACATTCGAACCGGTGCTGTTAAGGTGCTTGTGTCCGCCGGGAGCTCCGCCTTCGTTATAGTAGGTGCTCTGCTCCTCCGACGAGAAACTGCAGAAAAACCATGTCGCTATCTCATGGTAGAGATCGCAGAGGTGCGTGTACCTTCTCAGCTTGCCGAAAAGGCTCAGCGCGGTCCTGTGGTCATCGTCGAGCGAGAGTTCCTCTTTCTTCCCGCCCTCGCTCTCAGGACGCAGTACAAATCCTTCGCCGTTGCTGACTTCCAGGAGCGTGGACAAATTGTATGAGCCGTCTTCAGCCTTCTCGCTCATCGTTGCCTTCTCATATGAGACAAACGGTGTTCCGAACCTGTTCGCCGAGATGGAGAGCTCATACTGGATATAATCGGTCTTGCCCGTCTCCCTGTCCCCGAGCTTGAAGAACACCTTGAACTTCGACGGCTTTGTATTATCAGGAGTCATGTTGGAGAAACCGGGCCTTCCGCAGCTGATCGAAGCGTCCGTGACGCCGTCGGTCACACAGTCCTTCATGAACGCAAGGCAGCCCATAAAGCTTGTCTTGCCCGTGTTGTTGCGGCCGATGAGCGCATTGAGCTTGCGCATAGCATTCGCACGCGGCTGCCCCGCCGGGACCATGCTCTCATCGATCAGTATCCCCGCCTTGTCGCAGTCGAATATATCAAAATTGATTATCTGTACACCGAGTATCATGCTTATCCTCTCTTCCCGAGCCGAAGCAGAATGTCTTCCTGTCTTTCATTATAATACTTTCAAAAATAAAAGCCCCCATCCGGGGGCTTCAATTCATAACTTAACTCAATAACTCATGTCCGGCGAATAACGCATTTGCGAGTTTGCCTCCGCAAGGCGCTCGCGCCGAGGACAGCAACGAGCAACGGCGTTATTCACCGTCCATGGTTGTGTCGATCTCTTTGAGATTCGTCTGGATCTTTGCAGAGCATGCAGCGAGGTCTTCATTTACACCCTCGAGCAGCTGCTTAACATACAGATGCGCATTCTTTCTGAGTTCTTCAGCCTGTGCCTCGGCATTTGCGATGATCTGGGCAGCTTCTTCTCTCGCACCCTTTGTGATCTCGTGATCGTTGACCTTGATCGCATACATCCTGTTTGCGTCGTCGATGATCTTCTTGTTCTTGTCGCGGGCTGTGCTGATGATATCCTGAGCTCTTGCAACGATATCGTTAGCCTGAGCAACGGCTCCCGGAAGATTGTTCTTCAAGATCTGAAGTGAGTTGATGGTCTCATTCCTCTCGATAGAACATTTGTCAGAGAACGGTACGCCTGTAGCGTCCTTGATCGTATCAATAAGATAATCGATGTGTTTGATGGCGTCGTAACGCTGGCCCCCCTGATTGAAGTTACTGTTCTCCATTATTGTTTCCTTCCTTTCAAAAATTTATCGTTTACTGTATCAATGATCTCGGCAGGAACCATCTTAGAGATGTCGCCGCCGTATGAACCAACTTCCTTGACGATAGTTGAGCTGATGAGCGACATATCGTCCCTGCACGGCAGAAGGATCGCATCGTATCCCGGAAGCAGGAGCCTGTTCGCAAGCGCAAGCTCGGCCTCATAACGGAAATCCGACTCCGACCTGATGCCTCTTACCGAAGCACAGCATCCCAACTGCTTGTAAAGATCAACGAGGAGTCCGTCCCACTTCATGACCTCGACATTATCAAGGTCTTCACCGGCAAGAGATCTCCTGACCAGATCAACTCTCTCATCGGGAGTAAAAAGAGGAGTCTTGGCACTGTTCTCCATGATGGCCACGACAAGCTTGTCGCAAAGCTTCGAAGCTCGCCTCACGATGTCTCTGTGCCCTCTTGTGAACGGGTCGAAGGTGCCCGGGAAAAGCATTACCTTCAAGAAATTCCCCTCTTTTCTTTATTGTTCTTAAAAAATGTTAACACGGTAATCCCGTAACTACAAGAACGAACATGTTCCAGCGGTATCTGATCAAATACGGGAGGATTGTCTTCCGAATGTTCCACGATCAGCATTCCGTCATCATTCAGCAGGCCCGCACGGCAGATGATCTCTGCTGCGTCCCTAGCCAGATCAGGTGCGATCCTGTACGGGGGATCCATGAATATAATATCAAATTTTTCTTCTTTTGAGGCAAGCATTTCGAGCGCCGGTATGACGCCCATCCTCAGGAATCTGAACTCTTCCGCGTCCTTCATGCGTATCTTCTCGAGATTCTGCGATATCATCCTCGCAGGCTCTCCGCCCTTGTCGACCATGGTCGCATGCACGGCTCCCCTGGACACGGCCTCTATGCCTATCTGCCCGCATCCCGCGCAAAGATCAAGAAATTCAGATCCCGGCACATCCCGCTGGATTATCGAGAACAGCGCCTCCTTGACCTTATCGGTCGTCGGCCTTGTCTTATCACCTTTCGGAGCCTGAAGGACCGCTCCCCTGAACCTTCCCGTTACTACTCTCGGCATCTTACAAAGACCCCATCTTTCTTCCGAATCTCAGTTCGAACATGGTCCGGATCGAATCATACAGCACCTTTGCTTCTTCCGTCTTGGCCTCGAAAACCCTGTTCACGGCATCACACGCCTCTGATGCGAGCGAGATGTCCGTATACAGATTGGCAGCCCTGAGCGAAGGGATACCGTGCTGCCTTGTACCGAAGAAGTCTCCGGGGCCCCTGAGTTCCAGGTCCTTCTGTGCCAGTTCAAAGCCGTCGGATGACTCGCACATCATCTTGATCCTCTGAAGGGCAAGCTCTGACCTGGATTCGGATACGAGCAGGCAGTATGACTTGGAAGATCCTCTTCCGATCCTTCCCCTGAGCTGATGCAGCGTCGACAGGCCGAACCTGTCGGCATCCATTATTACCATGACATTCGCGTTCGGGTTGTCGACGCCGACTTCGATGACCGTTGTCGAGATAAGTATCTTGACCTCGCCTTTTACGAATCTTTCCATTACATCGAGCTTTGCCGCCTCGTTCATCGAACCGTACAGCATCTCAGTGGTATATCTTCCGGAAAGCCCGCTCCTGTCGATCTTCTCCTTCATCTTTACGACACTGATGATCTCTGATTCGTCTACATCCGGAGAGACCATATACCCGTCATCCGGCTCCATATGCTCATCATCGATCTTCGGGCAGACTATGTAAGCCTGCTCACCCGCTTCAAGCTTTGCCTTGATGACATCGTAGATATCGGCGCTGTCGCGCGAATCCACAAACCATGTCTTGATGGCTTGGCGGCCCGCAGGTTTCTGCCTGATGACTGACGTCGACATATCACCGTAGAGCACCATCGCAAGTGTCCTCGGGATCGGAGTCGCGGTCATTACGAGGTTATGCACGGCGTTTACCCCTCCCTGCGCATCCTGCTTTATGAGGAGCTTCTCACGCTGCTTGACACCGAACCTGTGCTGCTCGTCTGCGATAACGAGCGCAAGGTCATCGAACTCCACATTGTCCGTAAGGAGCGCGTGCGTGCCGATTATCACGGCAGCTTCGCCCTGTCTCATCTTCTCTTTGATCTCTTTTTTGACCGACTGCTTTGTCTTGCCTATGAGAAGCACGACATTGATGCCGCTGCCCTCAAGGAGCCTGCAGGCGGTATTGTAATGCT
Organism: Oscillospiraceae bacterium; assembly: GCA_902789515.1. GTDB lineage: Bacteria > Bacillota > Clostridia > Saccharofermentanales > Saccharofermentanaceae > Saccharofermentans. The sequence goes on along the minus strand of CADAOK010000073.1, from coordinate 3,240 downwards.
GGCTCGCAAGGACCGAAGTCGGTGCCAGGAGCACTGACTGTTTGCCCATGAGCGCGGTCATGGCCATCGCAAGGACCGCCACGACAGTCTTTCCCGAGCCGACGTCGCCCTGAACGAGACGGTTCATCGGAGTATCCTTCATGAGGTCTATCTGTATCTCCCTGACAGCATTGGCCTGGTCGTCAGTGAGCTTGAACCCGAGGTTGGATATTATCCTGCTCCACCTCTCCTTTATGCTCCCGCTGAGTGCCGATCCCGGCGGCGGAACGACTCTCTCGGCCTTCTCCGTAACAGCAGGCGTGCTCGAGTATATCTTCATTCCTATGCCGAGCAGTATGAGCTCCTCATATGCGATCTGCCTTCTTGCGCGCTCCGCTTCCGCCATGTCCTTCGGGAAATGTATCATCCTGTAGCATTCTGCAGGACTTACAAAGCCTTCCGCCTTTACAACATCAGCAGGTATGACATTAAGCAGCTCGCCGCCGCACAGGTCAAGCGCTGTCCTTATCCATCTCGAGAGGTTATTTGATGTAACGCCTTCCGTCAGCGGGTATACGGGCTTGACCAGTTCATCCGGATTAACCTTGGACGCATTCTCTATATACGGGTTTACCATCTGCGGCTTGCCTGCGAAAATCGTAACTTTGCCGTGCACAAAACACTCGTCTCCTACGGAGAACTTTTTCGCGATGTAGGCGGAGTTGAAGAAGGTTACCTTGATCCGCTTGAATCCGTCAGATACGTAGAAACTGACAGGTCTTGTCCTGGACCTTACATTGACCTCCGGTTTGGTGGAAACATGTGCACGGAATGTGACCTCCATGCCGTCCCTGGCATCGTAGAAGTCCCCCGCGTTGTTCCAGTCGTTATATCTTCTGGGGATGTATGTGATCAGGTCATAGATAGTCTCTATGTCGAGCTTTGCAAGCTTCTCCTCGGCAGACGGACCTATGCCGTATAACGCCGCCACGGGACTGGACAGATGTATCGCCGCCATCAGACCCTCCTCCTGCAGAACGCACCGAGCGGGCAATCTGCGCATCTCGGATTTTTCGCCGTGCAGTATTCTCTTCCGAGGTCGACGGACAGATGTCCTATCGCGATCCACTTATCCTCTTCGAAAACCTTCATCATGTCCTTCTCGACGCCGGAAGGATCCTTGCTGTCTGTTATCCCTATCCTGTACATGAC
>CADAOK010000073.1:0-2027 GCA_902789515.1 Oscillospiraceae bacterium | reverse complement strand
CCTATACCGGGAACTTCCATCAGGGCTTCGGCATCGTTGGGGATCTTGCCTCCCCATTCGCCCGTGAGCTTCTCCGCGAATGCCTTCACAGACTTTGACTTGGAACTGGTAAGACCGACGGGCCTTATGATCCGTGCTATCTCTTCCACTTCTGCCCCGGCAAGGTCTTCCGTCTCCGGATACTCCGCAAAAAGATCCTTTGCCGTGAGATTAACTCTTACATCAGTGCACTGAGCCGAGAGGATCCCCCTTATCGCCAGACGTTCCGGCCTGTCCGTTTCGAGAGAACAGCATGAATCGGGGAACTCTTCCGACAGGGCATCCCATACAAGACCTGAAAGCTGTTTTTTTGAGATACGGGCCATCGGTCAGCGCTTCTCATCCTGCTGCATCGGGAACGAGAGCACGAATTTTGCTCCGCCTAATTCCGTTCCTTCTTCGCAGACTATTGTCTGTCCGTGACCTGCGAGGATCTGCTTGCAGATATACAGTCCGAGGCCGAAGCCCTCGACCTTGCGCGACGGGTCTCCCTTATAGAAACTCTCGAAGATCCTCTTGCGCTTGGACTCTTCGACGCCGGCGCCCGAATCTTCTATCGAGATCCATATCTTGCCGTTGCGTCTATCCGTCTCGGTGGAAACCTTGATGGTACCGCCGGACGGGGTGAACTTGATGGCATTCGTGATTATGTTGATGATAACGCGGCACAGCTGCTGCGCTTCGCCATATGCAATAATACCCGGACCGGGATCGAGAGATTTGATGACCTTGATATTCTTGTCGGTAAGCTGCGCCTCAAGGTTATCAACTATATCCGTGATCATCTCGTTGATGTTGAATGCCTCCATCATCGAAGGATCAACATGGGACAGCGATGACGCCTCAGTCATCTGTGTTACGAGTGTCCTGATACGGTCTGTCTGCTGTTTGATGAGTTCAAGATAGTGAGGTCTCTTCTCTTCAGGGATCGTACCGTCGAGCATGGCGGTAACAAAGCCGTTGATGGATGTAAGAGGTGTCCTGATATCGTGTGCGATCGAAGAGATGAATATCTCCCTGTCGTGCTCCTGGTTCTCCAGGGATTCGATCATGTTGTTTACCGTGCGTCCCATCTCGGTAAACTCGCTCGAGACGGCAAAGCTGGAATAGCTCTCGGGTTCTGAATACTTCTGCTGCACCCTGACCTTGAAATCGCCTTCTGCGACACGGGATATAGCATATGAGATATCCTTCATCGGCATAAGGCTCAGATACACGAATACCGCATAGAGGATTATGGCAATGACCATGGCGATCATTGCAGGCAGGAATATGATGTTGAGGTATTCAGCCCTGGTGGAAGATGTCGATTCGGTGTTGCTGACGATACAGTAGTAATCTGTTCCGTTTACCTTACAGCAGCTGATCGAAGACACTTCGCTGGCATTGTGGGAATCTATCGTTACGAGTTCACCGCCGGCCGCTTCTTCAATAAGCTCAAGAATAGCTTCATCAGAGACATAGATCTTACCGCCGGACACCTCGGAGACCATGATCGAATCCTGCGAATTCTGAACGCTCGAACCTCTGGTAAGCACTCTTCCTTCAGAATCAACGAGATATACCGCTCCGGAATTGTTATACAGTTCCGAGTTGATGAACCTGTCTACTATCCTGGAGTTCCTGAATGCGGAAGAGCCGTCGTTATCGACCGTATAGACAAAACCGTTGTCACCCGAGCCCGTTACCGCTTCAACATCGATCGCCAGACCGTGCGCAGCGACACGCGTGCCATGCGTTACATCATTGGCAAGCATCCTGAGCATATTCTCATACGAAAGGAACAACAGCACCGCAAAGACGATGAGCGTTGTGAATATGAGAAAAGAAATAATGAATACGGCTACATTAGCCGATATCCTGCGGCTGTCTGACTTAGAAGCCATGGGTTACCTCGTCTCGAACTTGTAACCCTTACTCCAAACAGTCTTAATGCACCAGTTCTGCTCCCTGTCGGGATTCTCAATCTTCTCTCTGATCCTCTTGAT
>CADAOK010000072.1 GCA_902789515.1 Oscillospiraceae bacterium | reverse complement strand
GAAGAGGCCGCCGTGACCGCAGAACTGCTGGGCAACAATGTTACAAGGATCTACGATGTGGGGGTTGCGGGCATACACCGCCTCCTTGCCCACAGCGAAGAGATAATGAATGCAAAGGTGATAATCGCGATAGCCGGAATGGAGGGTGCGCTGGCTTCAGTCGTCGGCGGACTTGCAGACTGCCCAGTAATCGCGGTTCCCACCAGCGTCGGATACGGCGCTTCTTTTGAAGGCATGGCAGCGCTCCTGTCGATGCTCAATTCATGTGCGAGCGGAGTGTCGGTCGTAAATATCGACAATGGTTTCGGTGCGGGCTACCTAGCCGGCATGATCAATCACATCGGAGGAAAAGATCAATGAAGACTCTGTATATCGAATGCAATATGGGCGCAGCGGGCGACATGCTGACAGGTGCCCTGGCAGACCTTACCGGCAGCAGAGAATCCTGCGAGGCCAGCCTCAATGCGCTCGGCATCCCCGGTGTCAGATTCGATCTTAAAGCCTCTGCCAAGTGCGGCATCGTCGGTGTGCATTCCGAGGTAAAGGTTCACGGCGTAAGCGAAGGAGAAGATATGCACGATATCGAACACATAATTGGCAGTCTCGATGTTCCTTCCAAGGTCAAAGAGGATGCCATAGCCATATATAAGCTAATCGCGGATGCTGAGAGCAAAGCTCACGGCAAGCCTGTAGAAGAGATCCATTTCCACGAAGTCGGTGCGATGGATGCGGTCGCTGATATCGTCGGCGTGTGCATGCTGATGAACGAGATCGCTCCCGATAAGGTCATAGTCTCGCCCGTTCATGTCGGTTTCGGCGAAGTAAAGTGCGCACACGGAATAGTTCCGGTTCCCGCGCCTGCCACGGCGGCTATACTTGAAGGCGTTCCCGTAAGTGCAGGACACATCGAAGGCGAGCTCTGCACCCCGACAGGCGCTGCGCTGCTGAAGTATTTCGCGGACGGGTTCGGTCAGATGCCGGAGATGTCGATATCCAAGACCGGATACGGCATGGGAAAGAAGGATTTCGAGCAGGCAAACTGCGTAAGGGTCATGCTCGGCGAGAGTTTCGAAGAAACATCAGACAACACCCCGGACCGCATTGCGGAACTTAAGTGCAACCTCGATGATATGACAGGCGAAGAGATAGCTTATGCGACAGGTGTCCTTATGGATGCGGGCGCGCTCGATGTGTTTACGACTGCGATCGGCATGAAAAAGGGACGCCCCGGCATAATGCTGACGGTCCTGTGCAGGACTGACGAGAAGGACAAGTTCGCAAAGCTCATCTTCGAGAACACGACGACCATCGGTATACGTTATCTTGAAGAGTCGCGTTATATCCTGAAGCGCACGGAAGAGAATGTGAATTCCAAGTTCGGCGACGTGCGCATGAAGATATCAGAAGGCTATGGAGTAAAGCGCGTTAAGCCGGAATCCGATGACATCGCAGACATAACAGACAAGATCTGATCAGATCGTCCTGCAACCTTCCCAGCCGCACTTTCCGGTGCGGGCGAACTCTCCCCAGATACTGCGCATGAGATTACCCGTCTTCTCGGATTCGGGATCATTTACATCGCTTATCCCGAGGTCCTGCGCGAGAAGCACCGGCAACTCGCTCGCATGGAAACACCCCGCACCTGAAGCTTTGATCTGAGGTGTCTGGTATGTGTATTCGTAGGTCCACACCGGACCTTTGTATGAAGAAGTGATTCTGCCCATCGGTGTCTTGTAGATGAAGTCTGTTGCCTGATCGGAGTAGCGCTCACGCGCGCCCTTGCCGTGCTCGGGAGTCAGGTGGAACTTCCTTGCCACAAACGGCATGGCAATGGCCGGTATATCGTTAACGAAGATGTTCGCTTCGTTTTTGTTCGTCCCCATCAGGAGCGGCTTCGTGCAATCTGAAACAAGTTTGGACGGATAGTCTTTTATGGTCACCCCGTCGACCACGGGTGAGAATGCACAACGCACATCGCCTCCGGAGAAGACATGCTTTTTGAGCCTGTGTGCCGCATCGAATACTTCTTGTGCAGAAACGTTCTTTAGCTTGGCTATATCATCTTTGCCGATGCCTATATACTTCAGGAAAAGCTCCGTCAGTTTCCTGCTCTCTTCAATGTTCCAGAATGAATCAACGCAGGCAGACTGCACTATTGCTTTGTCGAACAGAGGAGCCGCTTCGGGATGCGTCATAAGCGCAAGTATGCATGCCGCACCTGCCGACTGACCGAAGACGGTTATGTTCTTATCGTCGCCTCCGAACGCGCCTATATTCGAGCGCACAAATTCCAGCGCCGCGATCTGGTCGTACAGGCCGTTATTCATCTCATATACCGGGTCGATATATGAGAGATTTAAGAACCCCTCCATGTTGAGTCTGTAGTTGAATGTAACGACTATGGTCCCGGTGTCTCTTGCGAACCTTGTCATGTCGTATTCGAGATCATCTGAATCCGCACTTTTAAGTCCTGTTCCGCCCGTGCAGTACGAGCCTCCGAAGACCCACACCATAACGGGCAGTTTTTCTTCCGCTTCTGTCTCAGGCACGAAAACATTCAGGTACAGACAGTCTCTGTCGGTAACCTTATACTCCTTGTGACCGTGTCCTTGCAGAGGATTCGCCTTGCCTCTTACTGCACTGTAGACACCATCCCAGGGTTCCGGCTTGACCGGATGCTTAAACGCAAGATCTCCAAGGGGCGCTTTGGCGAAAGGCACGCCGAGAAAACATCTGCAGCCTCCGCTTACGATGCCTTCAAGATTGCCGTATTCTGTCGTTACAATGAGACCGCTCATGTATCAGGCGATACCCGTTACCTTGTAGTCTTTGTCTTCAACAGCCTTTGTAAGAACATCGTCAGAAACATCTGCATCAAGAGTAACAACAGCGGTTCCCGCTTCGTGAGATACCTCGGCAGAAGCAACGCCTTCAAGCGCTTCGAGCGCCTTCTTCACCGAAGCCTCGCAGTGTCCGCACATCATACCTTCGATAGTAATCGTCTTTGTCATTGTCTTATCTCCTTTGCTCTCGTTTCTTAATATAACATCAGACGGTATATCCGCCATGTTTCCTCTTTTCCTGTCATGCTTCGGATTCTCCGGATCGAAGAGATTGATCCTCAGCGCATTCATGCACACGGTAAAGCTCGACAGGCTCATCGCGAGCGCTCCGAGCATCGGACTCATCGAGATGCCAAGCCCGGTGTATGCACCTGCCGCGAGCGGAATGAGCAGAATGTTATAGATGAATGCCCAGAACAGATTCTGCTTGATCCCTGCAAGTGTGCGCCTCGACAGTCTTATCGCTGCGGGAATGCCGCGCGGGTCTGAATTCTCGACAACGACATCAGCACTGTCGATCGCAATATCCGTGCCGGTTCCGACCGCTATTCCGATGTCCGCCACAGTAAGCGCAGGAGCATCGTTGATGCCGTCGCCGGCCATCGCCACGACGCCGTATCTGCGGAGCGCATCTATAGCATCAGCCTTGTCTTCCGGAAGAAGCCCCGACAGTATCTTATCCACGCCCGCTTCCCTGCCGACTGCCTCTGCGGTCCTCGCATTATCGCCCGTCAGCATAACAACATAGAAACCCTGACTGTGAAGCTCGCTGACAGCTTCGGCCGCATTCTCCCTGAGCTTATCTGCGGTCGCGATAAGTCCGGCGAACTTTCCTTCTTCTGCGAAGAACATAGGTGTCTTGCCTTCTCCCGCAAGCCTTGCAGCGTTGGCAGCCGCTTCGTCCGGGATTCCGGCAGACTCCGAGATGAACTTCTCATTGCCCGCTATGACTTTCTTTCCGCCGACGGTGCCTTCCAGTCCTCTTCCGGGAATGGCCCTGAAGTCATCGCATGCGGCAGGTGTTATCTCTTTCTCTCTTGAATAAGATACGACCGCCTTACCCAGCGGATGCTCGCTTCCCTCTTCTATGGATGCTGCCATCGTAAGCAGATCGTTTTCCGAGAAACCTTCTGCCGGAATGACATCGGTAACCGCGGGAACGCCTTCGGTTATAGTGCCCGTCTTATCGAGTGCGATGATCGATGCTCTTCCGGTCTGCTCCAATGCTGTCGCGTTCTTGAAGAGTATTCCGTGTCTTGCTGCCAGTCCGCTTCCGACCATTACTGCCACGGGTGTCGCCAGACCCAATGCACACGGACAGGATACAACGAGCACCGCTATGCCTCTCGTAAGCGCCGGCCCCGCAGGAGCTCCCAGCACCAGCCAGATGACCGTGACCACAAAGGCCAGCACAAGTACCGCAGGCACGAAAACCCCGGACACCTTATCTGCCATCCTGGCGATCGGTGCCTTGGTCGCCGCGGCATCTGCGACTGTCTGTATTATCTTTGCAAGTGCGGTCTGCTCTCCAACCGCAGTCGCTCTGCATCTTATGAATCCCGAAGTGTTCATGGTCGCGGCAGACACCTTATCTCCCGGAATCTTATCCACGGGTACGGATTCTCCGGTAAGCGCAGACTCATCGACTGCACTCGCGCCTTCGATAACAATGCCGTCTACCGGGATCTGTCCGCCCGGTCTTACTTCAAAGATATCTCCTGTTACGACCTCTGATATATCGACCGTTACCGCTTCGCCGTCTCTTACCACGGTTGCCGTCTCGGGCGAGAGTTTGATCAAAGCCTTAAGTGCGTCCGTTGTACGTCCCTTGGAGATCGACTCGAGGAGTTTGCCTATCGTGATCAGGGTAACTATCATGGCGGCTGATTCGAAGTAAAGATCCGACATGAGCGCATGCGGGTCTGCCTCAAACGTCATCCTGAGAAGTGTAATAACACTGTACAGGAACGATACTCCCGAACCCATCGCAACGAGTGTGTCCATGCTCGGTGCACGTCTCAAAAGAGATCTTATTCCGTTAACAAAGAACTTCTGGTTGATGACCATGATGATGCCCGCAAGCAGCATCTCCACTATCCCCTGTCCGGTCATATTGCCGTCTAAGAAAGCCGGCAGCGGGAACGAGAACATCATATGTCCCATCGAGATATACATCAGTACAAGCAGAAGGATCAAAGACGAGACCAGACGAGATACAAGTACCGGAATCTCCTTATTCTCAAGTGATTCCTCAAGCACTTTGAGATTCTTGTCAGAAGATTTGGCACCCGCCACAGAAGCTCCGTAACCCGCTCCTTCGACAGCCTTGATTATCTCAACAGGACCGGCCGATCCTTCAACCGTCATCGAGTTGGTAAGAAGAGACACGCTGCAGGATGTAACCCCCGGCGTCTCTCTTACTGCCTTCTCGACGTGCGCCTGGCATGCGGCGCAGCTCATTCCCGTGACATTGTATTTTTGCATATTATTTCATCATCTTCTGGAGAAGGTCGACAAGCTCATCTATCTTCTCTTCGGAACCGTTCCTGACATCCTCTTCGACGCAGGACTTGATGTGGCTTCCGAGCATTACCTTCGAGAAGCTGTTGAGAGAGCATCTCGCGGCATTGACCTGTGTCAGGACATCGACGCAGTACGCGTCCTCTTCTATCATCTTCCTTATTCCCCTGACCTGTCCCTCGATACGGTTAAGACGGGTAATAAGATCCTTAATCTCCTCTTCAGAGCGCACTTTCTTCTTGCTGCAGCAGCAAGCCTTGGTCTTGTTGCGAGTTGCCATAAGAGCCTCCTGTAAAGCATACCCTGTGGGGGTATATATCCACAGCTATGGTATACCCTCCGGGGGTATGTGTCAACAGGAAAGAAAAAGACCCCGGTGGGTAGTTCAGCTCCGGGGTCCTCTTTGAATAAGTCACGAGCAATGGTCGTTGCTCACGCATATATTAACAGGCTTATTGCAGCCTTGTGTTACACGCGTGCTACAATCACAAGCCAATGCTGTTAAAACATAAACGGAATTGATATTTATCTGTTATTCCTGTCTTCGGCGATCTTCCTGACCTCTTCTTCAGAGTCAACAAACGCCTTGACTATATTCGGATCGAAGTGCGAGCCGGAGCCTTCCTTGATGATGCCCATGGCCTTCTCGAAAGGCATGCCGTCCTTGTAGCTCCTCTTGGATACGAGAGCATCGAAAACATCCGCCACTGCCATTATCCTTGCAGACAGAGGTATCTCTTCTCCCTTGAGGCCGACAGGATATCCGGTGCCGTTCCATTTCTCGTGGTGATAATGCGCCATCTCCTCGGCTTCCATGAGGTAGCCGCTGTCCGCCTCATCGACGGAATGGATCACGCTGTCGATGATCTGGTCGCCTGCGGTCGTGTGTGTCTTCATCTTCTCGAACTCGTCGTCATCAAGCTTGCCCGGCTTGTTCAGGATAACATCGGATATGACGATCTTGCCGATATCGTGGAGCGGCGCGGAAGCGATAACATCCCGCTTGAAGCCTTCGCTTAGCTGTTCCTTATAGATGCCCTCTTCCATCATCTTGTTTACGATTATCTCGACATATGCAGCCGTATTCTTTATGTGGTTGCCGGTCGACTGGTCGCGGCTCTCGACGAGGTCTGCCATAATGTTGATCATGCCTGTCTGGAGCTTCTCGATGGTGTCGGCTTTACGCTCGGCATCAGAGATGTAGTTGTTGGTGTTTTTCGCGCTGCGGTAGAACGCCCTGTAGAGATCTTCTATCTCATCACCCGTGGCAATACCCAGTGACTTGACCTTCTCGATCGTCCTGATACGGGCGTCGGGCGTCGAATAATCCACTTCCCTGGTTACGCCGGACATTGACTTGATGGGATCGACGACTACTCTGTTAGCAAGATATATACCTGTTGCGAGGATAGCACCGAAGAAGCCTAACAGCAGAGAGACCATCTTGAATGCAAAGATCTTCACGTTTGCTACGAGATCCGGCATTGCGATATCCGTTGCCACATAGCACTTGCAGTTGCCTTCGGAATCATAGACCGGGACATAAGCAGTGAGCAGCCAGCCGTATGTATCATTCGTAACGAGCGGTTCGATCTCCTCACCTGCGAGAAGGGCCGGAATGTACTCCGAGAAACTCTCGTCGAACGCCACCAGATCTCCGGGATCGGCGCCTTCCATATCCGGTGTGTCTATATCGAAAACAACGTGGCACCCGTCTTCCTGTATCTGGTAGACATAAAGGTATTCGATCCTCGGCGAGCTTCCCCAGACCAACTCGAGCTTTTTCTCAGTCATCCGGTATGCTGCTTTGTCGTCACCATATTTTATATAAGTATCCACCATATCCGGGTTAATGTACTGCGCTGCGAATTCGGCTATGTCTCTGGCATACCTGCTCTCCTGCTCCAGGTTGGAATCCTCGAACTGCTTGAAGCTGACGTATGATACGACTGCCGCAACAGCAACGATGGCCGTTGACAGAACGATCGCCACCTTGCCGCTAAGTGACAGTCCGGTGATCTTTGCCTGTTTGAAGCTCAGAATGGTCCTTGGTGGCAACAGCTTATCCGGGATGATCTTTGCCAGTCCCATCGCAGCAACGACACTGATGATCTTGTCGGGAAGATCTATTATCAGGCTTGCGAGAAGTTCAGCGAGATACTCGTTATGGATAAAGCCGTCATAGATCTTGTATGCCAGCGATGAAGAGATCTCCTCTCCTATCGAGCTCCCGTAGATGCCGTAAGTAATAAAAGAACCGAGGCCTCCGCCGCACAGTGTGAGAACAGCTATCGGAATGATCACTTTCCAGGAGATCTTAAAATATTTCTTCGAAGCAAATGCCGAAGCAAAGGTGGCGATGAGGACATTGATAACGCTGTAATAAGCATTGGAGTATTCCGAGAACCCGCTGATGAAGTTCGACAGGAATCCGACAATGATAGCGGGAAAGTAACCGCCCATGATGGCCACGGCTATCGTTCCGATACAGTCGAGATAAATAGGAAGCGAGAATGCTTTTGCCAGCCATGCGCCGCCAAGATTAACAGCCAGGCCTCCAAGGATGAGACACAGCAATTTGATGTCGTTCTTCATCTGGTTGTTCTTAACCATGGTCCACTCCAAAGGCATAGCAAGAGCTTAATCAAATTCTTTTAAATTATAACATGCGAGATGTATACATAAAATTAATGCGGGGTAACTAAAT
>CADAOK010000071.1 GCA_902789515.1 Oscillospiraceae bacterium | reverse complement strand
AATTGTGGTTAGCACTCATATAGGCCGAGTGCTAAACCACAACTAAATATAGTTCAGTCTTTAAGGGTTGTCAATACGAATATCAAAAAAAGTCAAAGAGTTAACTGACCTTTAGAAGATCCTCGAGCGGAGTGTCATCCAGTGTAGGACATTTGCTGTCGCTGGGTGCGTGCTTAGGCAGTGTAACTTCATCAAATTCAGTCGTCTCGCCGTAGAGGAACATCTGAACATAAGGGATCTCAGCGTTCCAGTTCTGCCTGATCGACCACTCGTCGCCATACATGCCGCAATTGAAGAAGCCGTCCATAGGAAGCTGCATGTACTGCATATCCAGACTCTTGACATTCGGCAGGAAATCGAAAGCATACTTCTCGATATCTTCCTGAGGAACATTGGTCACGATGCACTCAAGGATATCATCCATTGCAGCGAGCTTACCAGTGTAATCAAGTGCCATAAACTGCTTGAGAAGGCTCTGAAGGACTTCCTCCTGCCTTGACATTCTCTCATAGTCACCGTCACCGGAATATCTGTTACGGGCATAGCCGACGGCCTGGATACCGTTGAGCCATGTGCCGTCACCTGTTGAAGTGATGGGGGTCGCATTGTCATAGAGCTCAGCGATGTATGTATTCGCGATGGATGCCTCTGCAGATGTAACGTTGCAGTAAACGCCGCCGACGGCATCCACGACCTTTGCCATGTTATAGAAATTTACATATGCATATCCGTCGATACTGATCCTGAGCTGGTTCTCAACAGCTGCGACAAGAAGCTCCGGACCGCCGTATGACATGGCTGCATTGATCTTCTGTGCATAAGAATAGCCCGGGAAATATGCGTATGAGTCACGCGCGATAGAGATGAGCTTGATCGTGCCGTTCTTGCTGTCGAGAGACATTATCATGATAACGTCTGAACGAGAACCCTTCTCACTGGAAGCATAGTTCTTGGATCTGGAGTCGATACCGATAAGAAGGAAGTTAACTATCTTCTCATCCTCGATCGTTTCAAACTGGGTAGTCTCGGTAACTTCAGCGAGAGGAACGGTGTTGCCTGACTCGTCCACGATAGTGATCACGGCAGAGTCAGTAACATAGGTTACCTTGCTGAACAGATAGTTCTTATACCAGTTAAGGAAAGCAAAGATACCTACGATAACACCAAGGATACCTGCAATGATTCCGAAGATAACCCTCTTCCTTATCCTTTTCTTATGCTTCTCGTTATATAATTCCTTTTTGGACTTGTAAGGCAGGGATCCGATAGAAGGATCTATAGGCGGAACCGCTTCAGGTCTGTGAGCTGCATGATGCTCAGCCTGATGAAGCTCGGAGAGATTGATCGTATCACCGCCGACCTCAACAGAAGAGTCCATCATAGACTGATCTATAAGCTCATCCTTGGGTGCATTGGCATCCACGGAATTACCGGGTCTGACGGCAGGCATATTGCCATCACCGCTTCTTAACTGATTATCAGGAAATATCAGATTGTTATTGTTATCGTCCATATTACCGTCCCCACAACAGAAGTGATTATATCATTTATTAATTAATCGGCAAGACCTTCAGGATTCATCGTCTGCCATTTCCAGCATGAAGAACACATCTCATCTATACCGTACTTTGCCTTGAAGCCGAGCACCTTCTCCGCCTTCTCCGTCGAAGCATAGCACACGGGGATATCTCCTGCCCTTCTGGCGCCGAAAACATGATTGATCTCATGACCGCACGCCTTCTCGAAAGCAGCGATCGCTTCCTTTACCGAAGTACCCTTTCCTGTACCAAGGTTGAACACCGAGACACCGTCGTCTGTCCTGCCCAGATAATCGATGGCTTTGACATGACCGTCAGCAAGATCGCAGACATGGATATAGTCGCGCAGACATGTTCCGTCCGGAGTATCGTAATCATCCCCGAAAACAGTCAGACACTCAAGTGTCCCGCCTGCAACTTTCGAGATGTACGGGAAGAGATTGTTGGGAATACCTCTGGGATCCTCCCCGATAAGACCGCTCTCATGCGCGCCGACAGGATTGAAATATCTGAGCAGGCACACCTTGACCTGCGGGTTTGCAGCAGCGAAATCCCTGAGGATCTGCTCGATCATCCATTTCGTCCAGCCATAGGGATTTGTGCAGACACCGAGAGGAGACTCTTCAGTAAAGGGCACATCCTCGCTCATGCCGTATACAGTGGCAGAAGAACTGAACACCAGCTTGCCCACACCGAACTCGGCCATGAGCTCAGCTACGGTTATGGCGCTGGTAATGTTATTGCGGTAGTACTCGAGAGGTATCCTTACGGACTCGCCTACAGCTTTAAGTCCCGCGAAATGGATAACACTGTCGATCTCATTCTCTTCAAAAACCTTGCGGAGCTCCGCCTTGTCACAGCAGTCGATATTGTAGAATTTGAAAGACCTGCCTGTTATCTTCTCAAGTCTTCTCTCCACTTCGAGCTTACTGTTGGAAAGATTGTCAGCAATGACAACATCATAACCGCTCTCATGAAGCGCGATTACAGTATGTGAACCGATATAACCGTTTCCGCCTGTTACGAGTACTGTAGACATATGAACTCCTAGGAAAATTGATACTACGCCAATTATTTAATCACAATAATAAAAGAATTCAAACAATTCCCGCATATTTACACCAAATTCATCTATTAAATAGAATCATATCGGATAAAATGTTACCTGTATGGAAAAAATTATTTATATCGCAGACGACGACAACAATATCCGCAACCTTCTCAAGTCTTTCCTTGAAAGGGAGCAGTTCAACGTTATGGGCTTCTCAACAGGCGACGAACTTCTTGACAGATTCAAGGATTCTCCCTGTGATCTCGTTATCCTTGACGTCATGATGCCCGGACATGACGGGTTCTTTATCCTTAAGGAACTCCGCAAGAATTCCAATGTTCCGATCATAATGCTTACCGCCAAGGATTCTGACGCTGATTATATCCAGGGTCTGGATCTCGGAAGTGACGACTATTTCACAAAGCCTTTCTCACCCATCAAGCTCGTTACTAAGGTCAAGTCCATCCTGAAGCGTCAGGAGGAGATTACCGGCAAGGCTTCCGACAAGCCCGACAACGGAGAGGAGCTTGTTTTCGCAGACATCGTGATCAACAAGAAGACGAAGGAAGCCACCAAGAAGAACAAGCCCTTCCCTCTTACCCCAAACGAATACCAGCTTCTTACATACCTTATAGTTAATTCTGACCGTGCGGTTCCGAGAGCCGAGCTTCTCGACAAGATCTGGGGTTATGAGACCCAGGTTGAGACGCGCGTTGCCGACGATACCGTCAAGCGTCTTCGCAAGAAGATCGCAGATTCTTCCGCCAAGATAGCTACCGTCTGGGGATACGGATTCCGCCTTGTGGACAGGAATTTCTCTCCCGATATCGATGAACAAGAAGACGAATAATGTCCTCTTCATCAGTTCAACCTCAGCGCAAAAGACCGGTCCGTAACAAATCCGCCATAAGGATTCCGATATCTCTGCACTTTTTCGTTGCGGAGATCCTTGTCATCCTCGTCGTAGTCGGCACGATGTATTTCTACATCCAGTCGATCGTCTCCAGCTACATCGAACATGAATGCGAAGAGCGACTCGAGACGGCCGTCAGTTCATGCCTGAACTTCAACGAAGCCTTCCGTACGCAGATCGACCTTTCTGATGACAGGTCCAATGAGAATATACAGGCTTACCTGCTTAACTCGATCGCTTCAGCGGCCGACCTTTCCAATCAGGCCAGCATAGCTCTCTATACATATGAAGAAGGATTCCCTGACAGCATGCAGCTGTTATGGCCGAGCCCGGATTATTCTGTCTCTTACTATAATTCCACTTGCG
Organism: Oscillospiraceae bacterium; assembly: GCA_902789515.1. GTDB lineage: Bacteria > Bacillota > Clostridia > Saccharofermentanales > Saccharofermentanaceae > Saccharofermentans. The sequence goes on along the minus strand of CADAOK010000071.1, from coordinate 8,497 downwards.
GTGTCATCAATGCGGTAATTGCTGAAGGCGGACACAGAAAGATCGGTTCCACTGAGAAGATCGAGATAGACGGAAGCTATATCTACTACAGATCGCTAAAGATCGAATACGAAGGCGACCTTTCCTACGATCTTGATAACTACTATATGCTTGTGTATGTCAACTCGCGTTCGTACTATTCCTTTACTGCAGCTATCATGGTGGCAATGATCCAGGCTGCATTTATTTCGCTCCTGATCGCTGCCGTATTAAGCCTTATAACCACCTATCCGCTCCTGAGATCCACCCGCAAGCTTTCAAAATTCGCCGGACGTATCGCCAAGGGTAACTTCAACCCTATCACGGGACATCTGGTCTCGAGGGAGCTGTCAGGGCTCGGAGATGTCATGAACCAGATGGCGTATAAACTTGAGGAGACTGACGTCGAGCAGAAGACGTTCTTCCAGAATGCTTCGCATGAACTGCGCACACCGCTTATGTCTATCCAGGGTTATGCCGAGGGTATCAAGTGCGGCGTTTTCGAGGACGAGAAGTCAAAAGAAGATGCCGTCGACGTCATCATCGCCGAGACCGAGAGGCTGTCGAACCTCGTTGAGAATCTGCTCTCCATCTCTAAGATGGATATGTCCCGCAGCGGCAGCTATGAGGTCCAAAAGAAACTCATAGATGTCGAGAAGCTCTGCGAGACCGTCATCGACCGAGTACGCGGCAACTTCATCCACATGGACAAAGATATCATCAACGACATTTTCTGTGAGGATCTATATATCTATGCAAACGAGAACGACCTGATCAGATGTCTCGAGAACATCTTCTCCAACTGCCTGCGTTACTGCAGCACTTCGGTCAAGTTCGTCTGCAAGCCCGATAAGGAAAAGCAGTATGTGATCTTCAAGATATCCGACGACGGTCCCGGTATATCCGAGGAAGTGCTTGCACATCTTTTCGAGCGTTTTACAAAGGGTTCCGACGGTAAGCACGGTATCGGTCTTGCCCTGGCGAAAGCTATCGTCGAGGAGCACGGCGGACAGATCATTGGTTACAACAGGCCCGAAGGCGGTGCGTGTTTCGAGATCGCCCTGCCGCTGACCGAGCGTATCAACCAGTTCACAATGATCAACAAGAACCGCAATTAAGCCGCGGTAACTGCTTCGAGCCACCCTTCCGGCTCGGGGAGCGAACGCTCGATCGACATCATGATCTGGATCTCGAGATTATCAGAATCAAATTCATATGAATTCGGCACGAAAATATACAGGATCTCCTGATTCTGCCTAAGTCCCGTGTTCGAATAGTCAACGATCTTCTGGTAGTTGCGCTGCATGTAATCAGGCTTATCCGGCATCCCCATTATCTCCAGGTACATAGAGAAATCCGCCATCTCGCACCCGATCAACCCGTCAAGGCAGTAAGTCGTGTTATCATTCACCTCCAGCGGTACCTCGCTCTTGAACTGAAGCCCCAGGTTCCTGCTCACAATGACCGCCAGCACTTCGTTCTTCGAATAATATGTCTTACCCTTGTAGACGATCGGGAACTTTGGCGGCCTCGGGTTCGCATCCTCCGGCGAGTTCTCGAAAAATTCATAGTCCAGCCGACGCCCCGACTTGTAAGGCATCACATACTTGGGCGGCGCATAGTTGTAGTGGCTGTACCATTGATTTAAATGATCATCAAGGCGGTGCTTGAGATGAGTGTAGTTCTCGATTTGAGGCATAAAGAGCTGACCTTGTTTTGAAGATATGCGGTGACACTCTTTATGTGTAGGTGTTGTTTCCGGATTATCGGGATTATGAGTTACATAGATAATGGGATGACTCTGGCGAGTGCCAATATAACCATTAATTGAATGATCGATCTGATATCTAATACTCGATATGGCAAGACAGCATAACTTAGGGAAAAACATAACTAATCCTCCTTACAATAATGATACTTGCTGAATCGCCAGAAAAACCCGACAAAAACCTACAAAAACCGACAAACCATATCCCTACATAATTACCTTAAGACTTACCCAAATGGGTAACTTTACTGCAGAATCATATGTTGTTCTTTTACCAATTTGTAGATTGTTACCCTTAAAACTTACCCTATTGGGTAACATCTAACTGCAAATCACCGGTGTATGCTTACAATAATGTAAACTGTTACCCACTAAACTTACCCAAATGGGTAACTTTAACGTGCAAAACAAAATAAAAAGGGACTGCAAACGCAGTCCCTAATTGATTTCAGCAATCGAAGTCCTCAGAATGATCTTCTTCTGCCCTTCTTCTCATCGCCGCCTTCGCTATCGTCGTCGCCGCCGAAGTTCTGACGTCTCTCGCGACCCTGGAAACCGCCTCTTCTCTCGCGGTTAGGACGGTTCTCACGTCTCCTGGGCTCTTCTTCGACATAGCCCTCCGGCTTAGGCAGACAGTCTCTGATAGACAGGTTGAGTCTGCCCTGGTTGTCGATTTCGATGAGCTTGACGTGAACCTGATCGCCTTCGTGGAGAACATCTTCAACCTTCTCTACTCTGTTCCAAGCCATCTTGGAGATGTGAACGAGGCCTTCCTTGCCGGGCAGGAACTCAACAAATGCACCGAAGTCCATAAGTCTTGTAACTGTACCGTCGTATTCTGTGCCGACCTCAGGATCTGCAACGATGCCGTTGATGATCATCTTAGCCTTTTCAGCCTTCTCGAGATCAGGTGTAGAAATGTAGATAATGCCGTCGTCGTTGATATTGATATCAGCGCCTGTATCAGCAATGATCTTGTTGATTACCTTTCCGCCGGAACCGATAACTTCACGGATCTTGTCGGTAGGAACCTTCATTGTGATGATACGGGGAGCATAAGCGGAAAGCTCTGCACGGGGTTCAGCAAGGCAAGGCAGGATCACATCGTTGATGATCTGCAGTCTGCCCTTACGTGTCATCTCAAATGCCTGCTTGATGATGTCGAGTGTAAGACCTTCAACCTTGATGTCGACCTGGATGGATGTGATACCTTCTGTAGTACCAGCAACCTTGAAGTCCATGTCGCCGAAGAAGTCCTCGATACCCTGGATATCCATGAATACCAGGAAGTTACTGTCATCATCAGGATCAGTGATGAGACCGGAAGAGATACCTGCTACAGGTCTCTTGATCGGTACGCCTGCTGCCATGAGAGACAGTGTTGAAGCGCAAACGGAACCCTGTGAAGTAGAACCGTTGGACATAGTGATCTCGGATACTGTACGGATCGCATAAGGGAACTCTTCCTCTGAAGGAAGTACAGGAATGAGTGATCTCTCAGCGAGTGCGCCGTGACCAATCTCTCTTCTTCCCGGGCTTCTGGAAGGCTTAGCCTCACCAGTGGAGTAGCCGGGCATATTGTAGTGATGGATATATCTCTTGTATTCCTGCTCATCGAGTCCCTCGAGCTTCTGTGCTTCAGCGAGAGGAGCGAGTGTGCAGATGTTCATTACCTGAGTCTGTCCTCTCTGGAACCAAGCGCTGCCGTGAACTCTCGGGATCTGATCGATACCGCAGGACAGAGGACGGATCTCATCAAGTGCACGTCCGTCAACACGTCTGTGCTCACGGAACAGATAGTCTCTGACGACCTTTTTCTCGAGCTTGTTTCTCGAGCTTGTAGATGGAATCTGCAGCCCACTTGGAAAGGCCCTCTTCCTTCTCCTCGAGCATTGCAACTACTTCTTCCTGAAGCTTTGCAACGTTGGCATCTCTGACTTCCTTGTCAACTGCAAGGACAGCTTCTCTCATCTTGTCCCAGCCATATTCCTTAACGGCATCGAATACCTCTTCCGGAACATCAGCTGACTCGTATGTGAACTTCTCCTTGCCTACTTCGGCAACGATTCCGTTGATGAACTCAACGATCTTCTTGATCTCCTCGTGACCTTCAGCGATAGCATTAAGCATAACTTCATCAGGTACTTCGTTAGCGCCTGCCTCGACCATGCAGATCTTGGTAAGCGTACCTGCGAGGGTAACATACATCTGGGATTCCTGACGCTGCTCGAGCGTAGGGTTGATGATGGTCTTGCCGTCAATGAGGCCTAATACAACACCGCCGATAGGTCCCTTCCACGGGATATCGGAGATAGCGATCGAGATGGAAGTACCGAGCATTGCTGCGATCTCAGGTGAACAGTCGGGATCAACAGACATAACAAGGTTGTTGACGCTGACATCATTACGGAGATCCTTAGGGAACAGAGGACGGATAGGACGGTCGATAACACGTGATGTAAGGATCGCCTTCTCGCCGGGTCTTCCCTCTCTCTTAAGGAATCCGCCCGGGATTTTGCCTACTGCATACATCTTTTCCTCATAGTCAACGGACAGCGGGAAGAAGTCGATTCCTTCACGGGGCTGTGTTGAAGCAGTAGCTGTGGACAACACGGTGGTATCACCGTACTTAACGAGCGCAGAGCCGTTGGCGAACTGCGCGAAATGACCGACTTCAACCGTAAACGGTCTGCCGGCGATCTCTGTCTTGAAAATCTTTTCCATAGACATTCTCCTTTGTGAAATAAAGTATTCGTAAAAGGAGGTAGTCCGCAGGTTCACGGTCCGACGCCGGTGTTCGGGCAGTCAACCTACACACTACGCTCCTTATGTAACTTATTAATTATAAACTAATGGCAAAATAAAACAACAACCCGTGCTCAGGACTCGCCCAGCTTCTTCACAAGTAATCTGAACGCTTCTCCGACGCACTCTTCGTATGTGGGATGGGCACGCATTACTGAAGCGCAGTCTTCAATGGTCGTAATGCCCTGAGATATAGCAAGTGTCAGCTCGCCGATCATATCGGTGGCGTTGGCACACATGAGCTGTGCACCGACAAGCTTACGCTCTTTACGGTCGGCAACGAGTTTGACGAAGCCTCTCTCTTCTCCGGTTATTACAGACTTGGCATTAGCAGATGTAAGCGCTCTGACACTTACGACATCAATGCCGGCGGCTTCTGCTTCGCTCTCCGTCATACCGACACAGGCGATCTCAGGACTTGTATAGACACATGCCGGGATGAGATCCGGCCAGATGATGGAGTTATCATCCAGTATGCTCATCACGGCGTTTTCTCCTTCTGCCGAAGCCTTATGTGCGAGCTGCGGACCAGCTGTAATATCACCGATTGCATATATGTGCTCCACAGAAGTCCTTCCGAGACCTTCAGTATCTATCCTGCCGTCAGTAACCTTGATACCGATACTCTCTGCAACATCCGTCACGGCTCTCCTGCCGACTGCGATCATCACGGCTTCGGCCGTAACGGTAGCGGAGTTGCCGTCTGTCTCATAAGCGACTACGGCAGAGCCGTCTTCGCCTTTGGATATCGAAGTGACCCTGGAGCCGGTATGGATATCCGCGCCGCGCTTCTTAAGGATCATCTGGGCATTACGGGATATCTCCTTGTCAAAGCCGTTAAGGATCCTGGGAAGGCCTTCAATGACGGTAACCTTGCGGCCAAGGTCAGTAAAGAACGAAGCAAATTCTGTACCGATGACACCGCCGCCGATTATGATGAGACTTGAAGGAAGCCTGTCAGACCTGAGAAGCCTGTCGGAATCGGTAACCACATCAAGATCAACACCGGGAATATCGGGAATAATAGTCTCGCTTCCGGTTGCAAGGATCAGATCCTTTGCCTGACAATCAATAATGCCGTCAGATGTCTCGATGCTTACTCTTATAAGATCTTCTGTTGCTACTACTGAAGCCTTACCGATGACAACTTCCGCCCCGCTCGCCTTGAGCGAAGTCTTAAGCCCTTCGACAAGACTGTTTACTGTCTTGTCACAGTAAGATGCCAGTTCTGATTCATCTATCTCTGGCGTGCAGTTGACACCTACAGCAGAAGCTCCGGCAGCCTGTCTGTACAGTCCGGAAGCATGGAGCAAAGCCTTTGTCGGGATGCAGCCGCGGTTAAGGCATGTGCCGCCGATGGAATCCTTTTCGACGATGAGTGTATTAAGACCTGCTGATGCAGCCTTGATGGCAGCGGCAGTTCCGCCGGGACCTGCGCCGATAACTATAAGGTCGTATGTAAGATCAACAGCCATATATCCACTCTCTGCTTGCAAGACGAACTCTCACCTTTTCTGCTTCAGAAGCATCGAGGTCAGTGATGCTAATCGCATCTGATTTCCCGAACTTCTCTTCAAACGCTTTTATAATAGCAGATTTTACATCATCCACAGTAATTGTAGGCATAACTTCACATAAGTTTACGACGCGCGACTTTACGCTCTTAACGCCGTGACCTTCCAGTTTGTCCTTGTCCGGAGTCAGCACTTTCGACATGACATCGAAGTCCGTATCGATTAGTATCGTGCCGTGATGAAAGCAAGTACACCCGCTCTTGTAGTATGCGTTACCCGAGAACTTGGCGCTTATGCGGTCGCTTACGATCTCGATATCGTTGCGGCCTGTAGTCTGAACATTGAACCCGAGTATTGTCATCGCACGGACGATAACATCCGTCTCATTCTGAGATCCTGCGAAAGTGAAATTGAGATTGCCCTTATCATGATAGACCGCGCCGCCTCCGGACACTCTGCGGGCCAGGCGTATATCATGAGTTCCGGCATACTCAAGATCAACCTCGTCATGTATATCCTGGTTTTTTCCGATTACGACAGTATTGTCGTTCTGCCACAGATAGAGCGCCTTATACTTGCCCGCGCAGTAACCTGCGAGAGTCTCTTCGACTGCAAGATTGTAATAGGGATCGAAGCTATTGCCTTGGAGTATCAGCGTTCCGGACATCAGATAGTCTCGATGTATGCGTCGTATTCTTCAGCGGACATCAGTTCGCACTTGTCGGTAACGTTCTCGATCACGGCAAACCAAGCATTATAAGGATCTTCGTTGATGAGTTCGGGAGAATCGAGAAGAGCCTCATTGATCTCCTTTACGATTCCTGTTACGGGAGAATACACATCAGATACGGTCTTGATGCTCTCGACGTCAGCAAAAGGCGTGCCGGCAGTAACGGTATCGCCGACTTCGGGAAGGTTCGCGAAAACAAGATTCCCGAGTTCCTTCTGAGCATAAAAGCTTATGCCGACACGGCAGATACCGTCTTCTTCAAATATTGCCCACTCGTGTTCTTTTGCATATTGTCTGTCATTTCTCTCACTCATATGAGCCTCACAATCTTTCCGCGTACAAAGCCGCTCCTATCGCAGAGAGATACGCCGAATTTGCGGGTATCACGACATTCGTGCCGTATGTCTTTGACGCGCATTTGTCTATGTCTTATCTGACCTTACGCAGCAGGACCTTGGACTGCTCCAGGATCTGCCATATTACAGCAGTCATTATATCAGAAGGTTCCGTGCCTTGAGCAAGAAGGCTGACTATCTCCGTCTGCGCGAAAACGGCACAGGTGGAAGACAGCTTAAAGGCAGGCTCTTCCCCTCCTCTAAGGTCTATATCCTCGTAAGTAAATCCAAGCTGATTAAGCGTGTTGATCGCGAAGATTCCACATCCTGCCGCGCACTTATCGTTGACAAAGAATTCTTTAAGTTTGGATCCGTCTCTTACGATTATCTTCGTATCCTGTCCGCCGATATCAAGTAACACATTATAGTCGGGAGCCTGGTATGCCGCACCTTCTGCAAGGGCAGCAAGCTCGCTTATCTGAGCATCTGAACCGATATTATGCTGGCCATATCCGCAGGATACGATCTTTGCATCAGGAAACTCAGCAAGCAGTTCCTTAAGTTTGGATTCAAAGTATTCCTTCTGTTTGACCGGAGTGCGTTCCATGAACAGTTTCATATCAGCGCCGCCTTTGATGCAGTACTTGGTATAAGTGGAACCAATGTCAACGCCGATGGTGATCATGGATCAGGTCAAAGACTCCTTCATGACAGATACAAGTTTTCTGGCCTTATCGATATCAAGGTACTCTCTGTCTATCATGTCTATCTCGAGTTCCGCCTGTATGATGCCGACGTCTTTTGCCGAGACATAGTCGCACTTGCATGACTTGTTGCGGCACGAGACAGCGCATTTCGCGCCCGATGCTTCGATAAGAGCAGTGAGCCTTTTGGTCTTGGTCTCCTGCTTCAGGTTAAGGAACGTGTAGTTATATGCATTGAAAAGGCTGTCCCACACATCAAGTCCGGAATAATCGAGATTCCACCAGTTGATGTAGTTGGAACCGACGATGGCAAAGCCTTCCGTGACTTCACTCAAGTATCTTTCGGGATGATACCAGAGCGGATAACCTATCCAGAACATCGGGATCAGCGAAGGATCCTTGTCAGGGCTCTGCTCAAGCTCATCAGCCATGAGATTATAGATGGTAGCCGTATCTTCCTTGCACCTTGCGGTTATGAGGAAATTGATGTTGTCGAACAGGAGCGTCGGCGGGATATCTTTATCCTTGAAGCATGCTATGACTCTCTTCCATGCTGCGACGGATGCCTGGCTTCTCTTTATCGTTTCCTTAAGCACTTCGGGATCGAGCTTATTGCCGGAGAG
>CADAOK010000070.1 GCA_902789515.1 Oscillospiraceae bacterium | reverse complement strand
CACCAGGACTTTCTTCTTTTTCTTTCCCAGGAACGCCGCAAGGCTTACCGCTGTAGTGGTCTTGCCTACTCCGCCCTTCTGATTTACCAACGAGATAACTATTGCCATTGCCTGAACCACCCTTATTTTAAAATATAAGAATATAATATCATTATTGTATAGGATTTATATTACACTGTCTTTACACAAGATCAATGTTCCACGTGGAACATTTCGCCCGGGATTCATACAGATTCACGATAAATTGTTCCACGTGGAACAATTCGCAAAAGAAAAGTCAGTTATCAATATTAGCAAGCTTGGCGTTCTCCTGGATGAATTCCTTTCGTGGTTCAACCTGGTCGCCCATGAGAAGCGTGAAGGTCTCATCAGCGGCCTGAGCATCATCGAGAGTAACGCGGAGGAGCTTACGGGTAAGCGGGTTCATTGTAGTATCCCAAAGCTGTTCAGAGCTCATCTCGCCGAGACCCTTGAATCGCTGGATAAGAGGATTCTCCCACTTGTGCTCCGCCTTGATCTGCTCGATCTCTTTCTCGTCATATGCGTAGTAAGCTTCGTCGCCCTTGTAGACCTTATAGAGCGGCGGGCAAGCGATGTAGACGTATCCGCCGTCAACGAGAGGTCTCAGATATCTGAAGAAGAATGTCAGCAGGAGCGTTCTGATATGAGAACCGTCGACATCGGCATCGGCCATGATGATTACCTTGTGATATCTCAGCTTGCTCTCATCGAACTCTTCGCCGATTCCCGCGCCGAGTGCCATTACGACCGGCTGGAGCTTCTCGTTGGAATAAACTTTATCGATACGAGCCTTCTCAACATTGAGCATCTTGCCCCAGAGAGGAAGGATAGCCTGATATTTACGCTCTCTTCCCTGCTTTGCGGATCCGCCTGCGGAGTCTCCCTCGACGATGAAGATCTCACAGAATTCAGCCTCATTGGACTGGCAGTCTGCAAGCTTGCCAGGAAGTGCGTTGCTCTCAAATACAGTCTTTCTTCTGGTAAGCTCTCTTGCCTTCTTTGCAGCATCACGTGCTCTTGAAGCAGAGAGGCACTTATCCATGATGAGCTTGGCTACATCAGGATGCTCTTCGAGATAGATCTCGAGCTTCTCGGAGACAACGTTCTCGACCATAGGTCTGATCTCTGCGTTTCCGAGCTTGGACTTTGTCTGGCCTTCGAACTGAGGATCCGTAAGCTTAACGGAGATGATTGCTGCAAGACCTTCTCTGGTATCCTCACCCTGGAGCTTAGAATCACCGTCCTTCAGGAACTTATACTTCTTGGCATAATCGTTGATAGCACGCGTCATAGCGCTTCTGAATCCTACAAGGTGGGTACCGCCTTCCGGTGTGGCGATATTGTTTGCATATGAATAAACGGTCTCCTGATAGGAATCATTGTACTGAAGTGCTATCTCAACGAAGCTGTCTCCCTGCTTTGTGGCAAAATAGATGGGAGGTACGTTGATGGGCTCCTTATGTCTGTTGAGATACTCAACAAAGGAGATGATACCGCCGTCATAATGCAGGTGCTTATGAATGGGCTCCTCGCCTCTGTCATCCGTAAGATCGATGGTTACTTCCTTATTAAGGAAAGCCATCTCCCTGTATCTTGTGATCATTGAATCAAAGTCGAATCTGATGTCAGGGAATATCTCATTATCAGGGATGAAATTTGTGATAGTACCTGTATCCGAAGGTTCACAAGTACCGATAATATGGAGCGGAACGGTTGTCTTGCCCTTCTCGAATTCAATCTCATAGATATTGCCTTCACGCTTTACCTGGACCTTCATATGAGAAGCCAGAGCGTTAACTACGGATGCGCCTACGCCGTGAAGACCGCCAGATACCGTATATGCTCCGCCGCCGAATTTACCGCCTGCATGAAGCACTGTATGAACGACTTCAACCGTAGGAATACCGAGTTTCGGGTGGTTTCCGACAGGAATTCCCGAACCGTCGTCCGTAACAGTAACAGATCCGTCCTTATTAAGCACAACATCAATGGTATCGCAGCGTCCTGCAAGAGCTTCGTCTACTGAATTTGCAACGATCTCATAGATAAGGTGGTGAAGACCTCTTAATGTGGTATCACCGATGTACATTCCCGGTCTCTTTCTGACCGCTTCAAGACCTTCAAGGACCTGAATATCTCCTTCATCGTAGGAGCTGCTATTGGATGTATCGAACTGATCCTGACCTTCTGATGCCGCAGCAACATCTGCCATGGACTCATCCTTGAAGTCCTCAGTCAGAGCCCTGGGGTTCTCCGCCAGATTCTTGAGTTCATCACTGTCAGCATCCTCTACAGGCTGGTAATAAAGGTCTACTTCGCCGCTGTTCTTGGGCTGTTCGTTCTCATTGTCTGCCATTTTTGCTCAAAATCTCCCTATTATAATAAAATGCTTCGTAACCCTTGAGAAATAAGGATTTGTAATACTGTTACAGGGCCTGTTCCGGGGTAATTCCGGCTGATTCCAGTCTGTTTAACAGTACAGTTGCCGAGATTGAGGAAACATATGTTTTGTCGTCTGTTATGACGATTGTTCTGGGTATCTCTTCGGTTACATACTGCAGTCTGCCTGCATCATCCTCGCTGTTGATAAACTCGGTTACATCCTTCCTGGAAGGGGGGGCTTCCTCGAGATTGATCACAGCGGTTACGGATGCTATTCGGACTGATGCGTCTCCGCCAATATGTACGAACATGATCCCTCCGTAAGCCTGAACTCAATTCGACCCAATAATTATACCATTTTTTCTTATTTTCAAGCAATAATATGCTTATTATAATATATAAAGATTATTCGGGAATGACCGTTCCGGCCGACACTTTGTAATAATTTGCCTGATTCTGGCCGATAAGACCCTCTAGTTCCCCGGCTATCATCTCTTTCTCGGTACATGTTATGAATATCTGGGCATCCGTCATTGCCGTTACAAGGCTTGCACGGCGCGAAGAATCAAGCTCCGAGAAGACATCGTCAAGCAGGAGTATCGGGGTAGAGGAGACAAACTTGCGGATTATCTCCAATTCTGCGAGTTTTAGTGCCAAAGCAGCCGATCTCTGCTGACCCTGAGACGAGAAACTCCTCATCTGAAGGCCTTCAAGCTTGATATCCAGGTCATCTTTATTGATTCCGACGGAAGAAATACCCTTGTCGAGGTCATATTCGCGTGCGGATCTGAGTTTCGATAGGACGGCATCAGAGAGCATGCCCTTAATTGCCCCGTATTTGCCCTGTGAGAGCTTTCCGGCCATAAAGTCATCATACACCCCATTTTCGGAAAGGAAGGCCTCCAGAACGCTCACAGTGCCCCCTATCGTGTCGTAGTCCACCGAGAGCCTCTCGGTATTGCCTGAGATGGAGGCGTGATGCTTTGCTGCCATCTCTGACAGGAGTTTGGCAAAACGGTACCTGTAGAGGATGATCTCCGCGGACAGATCTGCTATGGAGAAGTCCCAGAAATCAAGCTTTGTGGCAATATCGTCCCTTTTTGAACCGAACCTGGCATCCTTCAGGGACGCATTCTTCTGCTCGAAAAGGCGGTTGATTTCTCCCAGAAGGTTCACATAGGTAGGGGAGACCTTCATGATTATCGTATTAAGGAACTTGCGCCTCGCTGCCGGGGCTCCTTTTACGATATTCAGGTCCTCGGGAGCAAAGATAACAGTGTTACAAATGCCGATATAATCGGATATTCTCCGGATCTCGGCCCCATCCTGCTTAAGGACTCTCTTTGGCTTAGGAACGGCCGTATATTGAGCGGAAAGCACCGTATCGTAACCCCCATCACAGGCTATCTCGAGGTCTATTCTATAACCGTCGCTGCCGAATCCAACCAGATCCTGATCCTTGGCAGTCCTGTGAGACGCCACAGATGCTCCGACATATATGGATTCGATGATATTAGTCTTTCCCTGGGCATTATCGCCGTAGAGAATATTAACAGAAGGCCCGACGTCTAGGTCGAGCCCTTTGTAATTTCTGAAATTCTCCAGATGTATCTTCCTGATATACATCAGCGTCTGATAGGAAGGATCAGATAAATGTACTTCTCTCCGTCAACCGGCTTGATGATGCAGGGTCCCTGATTACCGTTTACTTCGATCTTGATAACATCATCATCGATATTCTTGAGTGCATCAAGAATGTACTTGGAATTGAAGTCTACATCAACAAGGTCGCCTTCAACTTCAACATCGATCTCCTCGTGTACATCACCCTGCTCGGACTGAGCTGTAACGTTAAGAACTGAAGGATCGCTCATAGTGAACTGTACAGGACACTTGCGGTCATCAGTAACGATAATGAGCGTAGCTCTGTCTACAGCGTCAAAAAGAGCCTTCCTGTCGATCTTCATGACAGTCTTTGGATTCTTGGTGATTATTGAATCAAAGTTGATAAAATTGCCTTCGATAAGCCTTGATACCATACGAACATTGCCGATATCAAAGAGAAGATTCTGCATTGAAGTATAGAGAATGATCTCAGCATCCTTATCATCACTCAGGATATTCCTCATCTCTCCAAGTGCCTTGCCGGGAACGATGTAATTGATCTTCGGGAAATCAGAACCCATATCTTCCTTGTTGATAGCCATTCTGAAACCGTCGATTGATACCATCGAGAGAGTGGAACCGTCAGATACAAGATTGGAACCTGTAAGTACCGGACGGGAATTGTCCTTGGAGATAGCAAAGAAAGTATGGTTGATCATACCCTTGAGCATCTTCTGGGGAATGATGATCTTCTCTGAAGTTGTCTCGTCGATCTCCGGGATCCTCGGGAAATTCTCCGGATCCATACCTGAGATCTTGAACTTAACGCTTCCGCACTCGATCTTCATAGTGAAATTGGAATCAACGTTGATATCTACATCATTCTCAGGAAGTTTCCTTATGATCTCGCCGAAAAGCTTCGAATCTACAACAATAGAACCTTTATCAAAGACATCTGCCGTAACATCAGCCTCGATACCGGTCTGAAGATCATATCCTGTAAGCTTTATCTTATTATCAGTGGATGCCTCAATGAGGATTCCGTTCAGGAGAGCATTTGTGCTGTTGGATGATACTGCTTTCTGAACTATCGAAACATTATTGATCAGATCGTCTCTGTTGCATGTAAGCTTCATATGATTAGCTCCCGTCATAAAATAATTTTTACGCGGTAAATTATACTATATATGGAAGCGGAATTAAAGGTGTTTTAAGTACTTTAACGATGTTACAAAGTCTCAATTTTCGGTATGTGCAGTGCAATATTTCAATATTCCGGTATTAGTCTTTATTATGGTCTGAAGAAAATGTGCAAAAGCCGTTCTAAAATAATTTTTACAAGGCTTTAAGGCGATTCAAAAGATGTTCAAAAGGGCTAAATATCAAATTCAAAACTCTGACGTTTTGAACATCTGATTTTTGTAAACATTTTGTCTACAGTGAATCTACATCAACTTGTGAACTTATAAACAAAAATTGTTCAAAGCTTAAGTCGTCATAAGTTTGATTATCTCTTCAGCTTTTTTCTTAAGATCGGGATCTTCATCGACATTATTAATGCCGTGAAGTACCGTGGAATGCTTTCTTCCGCCGAAATATTCGCCGATCTTCTCATATTTGAGCTCAAGATAATCTCGGCAGATCCACATTGCAATGTTCCTGGCTTCAGTAATATCAGCACTTCTGAGCTTTGAAGACAGTTTCTCTTCAGGAAGGTTATAGTACTTGGCCACACCTTTGATAACTACTTCAGGCTTAAGATATTTCTTGGTGTTGGGCGATATTATCGGAGTAAGGATCTTCTCGACCTCATCAAGAGTAAGATTACCGTTTGCAAGAGCAAGATATGTCGAGAGAGTATTATATGCTCCGTTAAGCTGTCTGATATTAGACGTAACGTTCTCACATACAAAGTTAACAATCTCATCGTCGAGTTCGATGCCGTCAAAGTTCATCTTCTGAAGGAAGATAGCTTTACGGGTCTCAAAATCCGGCGGCTGAACGTCGAACATAATACCGTCCTGGAATCTGGAGACAAGTCTGTTATCAAGCTCTTTGAGGTTGTTCGGAGCTTTGTCGCATGTGATAACGATCTGTTTCTTATCGTTGATCAAAGCCTCAAAAGTATTGAAGAATTCCTTCTGAACGCCTTCTTTGCCTATAAGGAACTGAATATCGTCGATAAGAAGCACATCCACTGTCCTGTATTTATTTCTGAAAGGAATGTAATCCTCTTTCTTGATGCAGGAGACAAATGCATTCGTAAACTCCTCGCAGGTCGTATAGATTACTCTCTTATTCGGATACTGCTGAAGCACATAATTACCGATAGCCTTCATCAGGTGAGTCTTGCCGAGACCTGAATTACCCCAGAGGAAGAAGGGATTGCGCTGCTTCTGACCGGGTTTGGATGCGACCGTCATTGCAGATGCATGCGCGAAACGGTTACAGTCGCCGACAACGAAATTATCAAAGGTAAATTCTCCGGAAAGACCTGTCACGGAAGAGGGATTCTTCTCGTTCCTCTGAGCCTTTTTCTCTGCACTAACAGAAGTCTGTACGGCATTGCTGTCGCCCTGAAGGACGAATTTGACCGAGATATTCTTGCCGGCAGCCGTATTAATAGCCTTCTGGACAGTCTTGCCGAGAAGCTGGCCCTTCACGAGAGTAAGGGAATACTCGTCTCTGACGGAGAGTATCATAACATCGGAATCACTGTATTCGACCTTCATCTTCATGAGAAGGGAATCGTAAGCGAAATTATCAACGCTCGGATCATACTTAAGCAGTTTCAAAGCATTTTCCCATACCGTTGTGTCAACTTTTGACTCCATTTTGTCCCCTCCTGGCATTTTCGCGAGTAAAAAACATAATAGCACGGATAGGGAGTATAATGTTAGTGTAATTTGAGAAAGTGAAGAGGATTTTTGCATGGCATTCAGAGACCGCGGAGAATCTGACAGACATAACAGAAGAAAGATCAATACGATACTCATCATCCTCAGTGGTGTACTTATCATTGCGGGCGTGATATTCCTGCTCATCGAGCCCTATAAGGCATGGAAACGTTCGCAGATAACGGAGAATGCCATGGACGTAATACAGTCCGAGATGAGTGCGGGCAATACCGAGATCACGATAGTGGTTCCCAAGGACGGCAATGCCGCAGCAGGGGAGAGCATCGATTATTACGGTGATGAGGCCGCCATTATCGAAATGCAGGAGAGCCAGGCTAATGCTGCTGCTTCAAGCAGCTCAAGTGATGTCACACTTACATGCGTCGGTGTACTCAAGATAGATGCTATCGGACAGGAACTGCCGGTTTGGGATGTGGCTACAGAAACATCTCTCCGTTATGGTCTTGGACTTTATGAATATTCTGTCATTCCGGGAGAGAACGGAAACTCCACAATTCTCGGACACCACTACAAGAACGGTACGGCATTTGCAAAGATCAACAAGCTCGTGGCTGGCGATCAGGTCATCTTCACGGCAACAGACGGCACGGTCTATACTTTTGTGGTCGAGACATCGCTCGTTATCCCAAAAGAGGATCTACTCAATTACATCGATGCAAGTGTGTCTTCTGAGCCGCAGCTTACGCTGGTTACCTGTGCTTACGAGAACGGACAGTCTACCTTGAGACAGCTCGTTATCTGCAAACTTGCACAGTAATCCGTAATTATTCGCAATAATCGGAATTTAGTTTTATAATAGCACCGTCATTTTTATACCATTGGAGGAAAAAATATGGTTACCGCGATAGTTGGCGCCAACTGGGGCGACGAGGGCAAGGGCAAGATCACGGATCTTCTCGCTAACGATTCTGATATCGTCATTAGATTTCAGGGTGGTGCAAACGCAGGCCATACGATCATAAACGAGCACGGAAGATTCGCACTGCATCTCATGCCTTCCGGCGTGTGCCACGATAACATCGTAAACATCATCGGCAAC
>CADAOK010000069.1 GCA_902789515.1 Oscillospiraceae bacterium | reverse complement strand
ATCGAAGAGGTCGATAAGATCTGCAGCGTAAAGACTGATTACAACGACAGGCCGCTTGAGCCCCAGCAGATCGATTTCATGACTGTACAGCTGTAATACGCAGCTGACAGGTGCCAAGCCGATGACTGATGCTCTTCCGGTATATATATGGCCTTTTATAGCCGCCGTTTTGTCTTACATACTCTGTTTGTATGTGATCTCAAAACGGCGGCTTGATCTTGGTTTTGATAAGAGCAGATTCTTAAGCGGCATCCTTAAGCGCCTTAACGGCGACAGGAAGGAAAAGGAGCTGACGCTGCTCCTCATACTCATAGCGCTGATCATGGCCGGTCAGGAGATCCTTTTTCTGGTCATACAGTTCATCGTCAAACAATTTGCCAACACATTCCTGATTACGGAACTTCCGGTCGATCCGGTAATATACGCGGTCTTCTCATTCGCATATGATGCCTGCTTTGTCTGCCTCCTTCTCATAAGGGACAGCCGCGCAGCGAAAGGCATGAGGAAACTGCTTGCGGTGATACCGGTCCTGCTCTTAACCGAGACGCTGCTGCTTAATGCCGGAAGCTTCTCTGCCAAACAGATGTACCAGACGGTCAATATGCCGTCATCAACATGTGAGTTGGGCGAGAACCTGACCATACCGTATTTCTCGGATGACGGGATCCTGCTTGAGGGCGATGCGGCTCTTATATTTGGCGGGCTTCCGGATTATACCCGGGTCATTAATGTGGAATTTGACAGGGGTGATGTTATGAATCCGCTGGGTCTGGTAGTTCAGGTTGCCATGAAGGATGACAACACCGGTGCGGTTTTCGGCATAGCCGATATGGAACCGGCTTCGGGATATCGTGATGTCCAGCTGTCGGTACGGCCCTACGGAAGCCTGAACCAGATCGAGCTTTATGTCTCGAGAGTGACAGATCCCGTAACCATTACAAAGATCACGGCCTTCAATGCGAATCCCTATCGTGCGGATGCGGTAAGGTTCGTTCTCGGACTCGCGCTCTTTGCTGCCGGGATATTGATCTTTGAATTCAAACTGTGGAGGGTCTGGTTTGACGTAAGGAAGAAGTCCCATGTTGCTGCCCTTGCTCTTTGCGTCTGTTTAACTGTCGGATCGACTTTCCTGCTGTATAAGACGGATGAATTCGATCTGTATGATTATCCGTTTGCCGACAATACCGTGGTGGATGACATCTTCGCGCTGAAGTTCGATGCGATGTACAAGGGTCTGCCGTATCTCGATCTCCCTTCCGAAGAGGGCCTTGAATCACTGAACAACATCTACGACTTTACCGAGAGAACACAGGCGGGTGTTGATTACCGATGGGATTTCGCATACCATGACGGCCACTACTACTGTTATTTCGGAGCAACGCCGGTACTCCTGTTCTACTATCCGCTCCATCTGGTTACAGGCAAGGTGCCTTCCTATAATCTGGCACTCGGACTGGCAGGCACGCTTGCGGCGGCCGGTATTGTCCTCGGATATCTGGCTGTTGCAAGGACATATGCGCCAAGAAAGAAACTCCTGCCGTATCTGCTGTCGGTGCCGGTGGTATGCATTTCGAGCATGATGTTCTATTCTCTTGCGTATCCGATGAAATACTACCTTCCGTCCCTTTGCGCTCTGGCAGGTCTCGGCTTTGCCATATTCTTCGGGTTTAGCGGCGTGTCGGAAAAGAAAGATTGGAAAGCAGCTGCTTTGTTTGCGCTTTCAGGAGTGTCGCTGGCCCTCTGCGCTGGTGCAAGACCTGTAACGGCAATGGGAGCGGCAGTACTGCTTCCGGCTTTTATCAGGGTGCTCGCTGACAGGAAACTGACCATAGGCGGCAAGCTGACAAAAGCGGCGGCATTTGCCGTCCCGGTGATGACCGGTATAATACTGATCCTGTCTTATAACAATTTCAGGTTCGGCAATCCTTTTGATTTCGGCGAGAAGTATCAGCTGACCGTAAGCAACATCAGTTCGCTCAGTACAAACATAACGCTTTTGCCCGTGGCGCTGTTCTACTTTTTCCTGCAGCCGTATGTCTTTACTGGAACATTCCCATACTTTGGCATGACCGGTGTCCAGATCAACAATTACGAGATCTTCAGGAATATAGAACTTAATGTCGGCGTGCTCAACATCCCGTTCTTCCTTGCGGGAATGCTTCTTGTGTGGGGAACCCTTGCACGCGTGCGCAAAGACGTTCCGTCTGGAAAGGAACGCATTGAATACAATGCGTATGCCCTGATAACGCTTGCGATGTCCGTGATAATCGCATGGTTTGATTTCTCCAGAGGTGGAACGGCTGTAAGGTATACCGCTGATTTCGCGGCGATACTGGCCATGATGGCGGGAGTGGTCCTGCTGAGGAGACTTATGGTGCCCTCGGGAAGAAAGGAGCTTTACGGGCTTATTATGGCAGCACTGATCTTTACGCCGGTGCTGATATTCCTGTCTTACCTGCCGCTGTACAATAGCAACATACAATTCCTGTATCCTGAATTGCTTGAGAGAACAGAAGACCTCTTCCTATTCTGGAGATGATGCGGGAGTTTATTCCTTATCGTTTTCTTCCGCCGCAATATAGATAGGTCTTGCCTTGGTCTCGACGTAGATCCTTCCGACATACTCGCCTATCAGGCCGAGAGCCATGAGTACAAGTCCTCCGATAAAGAGGATGAAGCAGAGAAGTGAAGGATAACCCGGAACCTCGTTGTAGATCTGAAGGATGATCGCCATGATAAAGTAATAGAGCATGTAGATGAAGCCTGCTGCGGCACATATGAACCCGGCTATGGAAGCAAGTCTCAAGGGAGCGATGGTAAATGCCACGATGCCGTCCACTGCATAACGGAAGAGCTTCCAAAAGCTCCACTTTGTCTCACCGGCAACTCTCGGGGTGTTGACGTGCTCGATCCACTTTGTCCTGAATCCTACCCACGCGAAGATACCCTTCGAGAAACGCTGGCGTTCCGTTACCTTCAGGATGGCATCCACGACAATGCGCTTCATAAGCCTGAAATCCCTTGCTCCGTCTGCAATCTCGACATCGCACATCTTGTTGATGATGCGGTAGAAACAACGCGCGAAAAAGCTCCTGATCTTGGGCTCGCCTTCACGCGTGACACGTCTTGCTGCCACGATATCACACTCGTCATTCTCGAGAGACTTTATCATCTCCGGAATGAGCGAGGGCGGATCCTGCATATCGGCATCCATTATCGCGACGTAATCGCCCTTTGCCTTCTCAAGACCTGCGTACATCGCGGCTTCCTTGCCGAAATTCCTCGAGAATATCACATACTTAACGCAGGGATCGGAAGCGGCAAGTTCTTTGATGATCTCAGAAGTCTTGTCCGTGCTTCCGTCATTGATGAATAAGAATTCGAAGGTCCTTCCGGCGGAAGACTCGGCCTCGCGCACCTCGCAGAGAGCACTATAGAGGTGGGGAAGGGATTCTTCCTCGTTATAGCACGGCACTATAAGACTTACCAGCATTTGCAGTCAACCTCCGCATTCCGCCGTTAATTGAAACAACTTAATAAAATGTATTATAATCAAAAAGTTGCTTTAATGGTACGCACTTCTATAGAAAGGCAAATAGTTATTCTATGAAAGAAATGTCTGCCCTTGATACGGGAAAGAAGCCTTCCCTGAAGAAGAGGACCGGGTCTTCCGGTTTTGACAAGCGCCCTGTTCTGGCATTCCTTGCAGCGCTCCTGATGTATATCTTCCTGGTCATTGTCTGCAGGAAACAGCCGTTCGGACAGTATTCGTACCTTATCAGCGACTTAGAAGCGCAGTATGCGCCGTTCCTCGCGCTGTTCAGGGGGAAGCTCATGTCGATCCCCGCAGGCGGAAGCGACATCATCTCTTCACTGTCGTATTCTTTTTCCATGGGACTCGGCAAGAACTTCTTCGGAAGTTACGGCTATTACCTGGCCAGCCCCTTTAATCTGATCTATCTGTTAATCGATGTCACAAAGATCGATATCGTGATCTTCACAATAATCGTCGGCAAACTCAGCCTCTCCGCAGGCACAATGTGCCTTTTCCTGTGTTCCAGGACCGAAGACCGCAAGAGCAAGCTGCCGGTGCTGCTGGCACTGTTCTACGCATTCTCGCTCTATGCTCAGGTGTTTGCTTTCCACATAATGTGGCTTGACGGATATCTCCTGCTTCCGCTGCTGTTATTCTTCATCGAGAAGTACATAAAAGAGCAGAAGACCGGAGGTATATTGGTAACGCTGCTGCTGCTGTTTGCCACGAATTACTATATTGCATATATGGCGGGAATTTTCAGTTTCTTCTACATGTGTGTAAGGCTTTATGTCCTGAAGGAAGATCTGAAGTCAGCGGCAAAGAAGGTCGTCAAATACGTTCTGGCAGCAGTGATATGCGGACTCGTTCTGGCCGTTATGATCCTGCCGATAGGTATCGATACACTGACCAACGGCGAGAAGACGGTCGTTATCGGAAGGACTTCGTATATCCTCTACGACCCGATCGACCTCATGTCCATGATGCTCCTGGGCAATCCCGGAGAATTCGCCAAGGTAGTTCCTTCGAATCTTCCGTTCCTGTTCACGGGCCTTCTGGTTACTATCCTGATAGTGCTGTATCTGGTCTCCAAGACATTTTCGGGCAGGGAGAAGAAGGTGCACATTCTCGCGCTGGCGGGAGTAATCCTGTCCACGTCCGTGTACTGGATAGACAAGATGTGGCAGGTCTTCGATGATCCCAACTGGTTCCTGCACAGGCATTCATTTGTCTTCCTGCCGGTGTTCCTCGTCATAGCCCTGCGTGCTCTTGAGAAGATAAAGGAAGTTCCCCGCAGGGATATCCTTATCACTCTCGGGATAATGCTATTCATGATCGTTACAGTCCATACCCTGGGAAGCCATGTTGGCCAGGATAAACTGTTTATCTTCAACATACTCCTGACGCTTGCTTACTGCGGCCTCCTGTATCTGTATGGTGTTACGAAGTTTCCCAAACAGCTGGAGGATGTGCCCCAGCTCATAGCTCCGATACTGGCGGCGGTCTGCGTTTTCGAGCTTGCCTTTGCAGGCCCGACGAACACATCCGCGCTTGAGACACTTACGCTTATCGCAGGCAATTCGGAAGAACTGTCGCTGTCGATAGAAGAGCTTAACGAATTCGGCGAGGCTTCCGGCAAGATCGGAGATGCCAACGGCTCCATGCGTGCGAGCATTGAGAAGACGCCTGATTATACGGCTTTCAATTATGCGTACTCCGGCGAGGCCATGTATGGTGACTTCTACGGCGTTGCGCTGTTCAACTCGAATTCGAACAAGCAGCTGACCAGATTCCTGAAGCAGTTCGGGTATGCGGTCAACTTCAATTACTTTACCGACAGGTATTCATACAGCGCACCTTCGACAGATGCTTTCCTCTCGGTGGGTTCCGTTGCCGCCATGCGCGAAATCTCGTTCTATCCCGGGACAGATGAGGCCAGGACGACGGGGATCATGTATTTCTACGAGAATGATGATGTCCTTCCGGTGGCGTTCGCGGTCAAGGATTCCGCTATGGATTTTGATTTCTACAGCCTTGAGAAAGCCTATGACGAGAAGGACTATTTCGCATTCCAGAACGACTGGTACCGCTCGCTGTTCCCGGAACAGTTTACAGAGGATTTCTTCATAACGATAGACGACAGCGTGACCGGCGCTCCGAAAATAATCAACGGAAGCATCTATAACGGCGGCGATTACTATAACGGATTCGAATTGGAGAAGGCGGTTACTGCGGAGTCTGCAGCATCTGAGGTATCTGCCGGCGATGTGGGCAGTTCTCTTGCGATGGAAGACGCGTTCTTCGACACACTCGGAGAAGAGAGCACCATTGCGCCTTTGATCGAGGACAATCTGGTAACGGTATACCGTATGAACGAGGAGATACCGATCTGCATCAATTATGAGTTTACGGTACCGACGTCAGACGAGATGTACATGAACCTGTCGACCTACCGCATAGTCAATGACACCAAGGTATATGTCAACGGACTCGAGGTTGCAGGCTGCGGAAGCGACACATACTACTCACAGATCTTCAGACTGGGAAGCTTTACCCCCGGTGAGAAGATAAGCGTCTCCATACAGTCCGACTGCGATTCCTGGACATGCCTTGACGTGAATTTCGGATACTTCGATTACGGAGCATTCGACAGCCAGTTCGATAAGATCGATACAGGCAGAATAACCGCAGACAGCATATCCGACGGAGTGGTCAAACTGTCACTTAACGGCATCGGAGCGGACGAAACCGTTATTACCACGGTGCCTTACGAGGACGGGTGGACGCTGTACATCGACGGCAAAGAGGCAGAGATCGTATCTTATCAGGGTGCGTTCATCGCATTCAAATGTCCCGAAGGCTCTCATACCGCGGAACTGCGGTTCACGGCGCCTGGCCTGAAGACCGGAGCGGTCATCTCATGTGTCGGTCTGGCTGCGCTTGCGGCATTTGTGGTCATCGATATTAAGCAGAATAAAACAGTAAAGAAAGATAAAACAGCGGAGGTGGGAAAATGAACTACAAGGACGAGTACAAGTTTTGGTCGGAGGATCCGTTCTTCGATGAAGAGACCAGGAAAGAATTAGCTTCGATCACGGATGAGAAAGAGATAGAGGACCGTTTCTATAAGAACCTCGAGTTCGGAACGGCCGGATTCAGAGGTGTTCTGGGCGCAGGCACAAACAGGATGAATGTTTATACGGTATGGAAGGCATCGACAGGTCTTGCGCAGTACATCCTCTCCTGCGGGAGTGAGGCAATTGCCAAGGGCGTCGTCATCTCATACGATTCCAGGCACTTCTCCAAGGAATTCGCAGACATCACCGCTGAGACTCTCGCTGCTTACGGCATCAAGTCCTATCTGTCCGATGAGCTCAGACCGGTACCGATGCTCTCATTCTCCGTCCGCTACTTCAAGGCATTCGCGGGCGTTATGATCACTGCATCCCACAACCCCTCGAAATACAACGGCTACAAGGTCTACGGCGAAGACGGAGGACAGGTTCCCCCGGAAGCTGCGGACATAATCCTCAAGTCCATCGAGGCCATCACGGACCTTACCGCAATGAAGAAGATGCCGTTAGAAGAGGCAAAGACAGCCGGCCTTGTTACTATGTTCGGCGCTGAGGCAGACGAAGCATACACTTCCATGCTGACTGAGCTCGTTGTCGATCAGGAGGCCATCAACAGACAGGCCGACATGAGCATCGTCTATACACCTCTCCACGGATCAGGCAACAAGCCTGTCAGAAGGATCCTCGAAAGAGTCGGATTCAGGAACATCCACATCGTAACCGAGCAGGAACTTCCCGATGGTGCTTTCCCGACGGTAAAGCTTCCCAACCCCGAAGATCCGCAGGCCCTCTCAATGGCCATTGAGCTTGCAAAGAAGACAGATGCTTCTCTCGTCTTCGGCACGGACCCCGATTCCGACAGGATCGGCGCCGCCGCTAAGGTTGTAGAGAACGGCGAGGTCAAATACAGATGCTTCACGGGCAACCAGATGGGCCTCATGCTCCTCGACTATATCCTCGACGCAAAGCAGAAGGCCGGCAAGCTTGAAGACAAGTCATTTGCGGTAACGACCATCGTATCTACCAAGCTTGCAAAGCCGGTATGCGATTACTACGGCGTAGAGCTCATGGAAGTCCTCACAGGATTCAAGTTCATCGGCGAG
>CADAOK010000068.1 GCA_902789515.1 Oscillospiraceae bacterium | reverse complement strand
GATTTCCCGCTTTCAAATTGTGTCAATTCCGGTATCGAGATAGTAGGCGTGCTTACACAGTATCAGCCGCTTGCTCTCAATACTTATGTAGGTAACGGACATCCTTGGGATCTCGACCGTAACAACGCCGGTGCGTACATCCTTCCTCCGTACCAGACTGCTGACGGTTCTTCCTGGTACAAGGGAACGGCAAATGCCATTTATCAGAATATGAGTTTTGTGGACGACAACTCACCCAAGTATGTTGTCATCCTCTCAGGCGACCATATCTACAAGATGGATTATGCGGCAATGCTCAAGGCTCATATTGATAAGGGAGCCGATGCCACCATCGCAGTATACGAAGTTCCGTGGGAAGAGGCTCCGAGATTCGGAATCCTCAACACCAAGGAAGACGATGTTATCGAAGAATTCGACGAGAAGCCGGCAAAACCGAAGAGCAACCTTGCTTCTATGGGCGTATATATCTTCACATGGGACGTACTCCGCGAGGCCCTGATCGAAGACGAAGCCGATCCTGATTCAAACAACGATTTCGGTAAGAACATCGTTCCTAATCTGCTGGCAAAGGGCAAGAAACTTTGCGCTTACAGATTCTCCGGATACTGGAAGGACGTCGGAACCATATCGTCTCTCTGGGAGACAAACATGGATATCCTGGACAAGCCTGAAGAGATCAACCTGGTCGACAGGTCATGGAAGATCTTCTCGAGGAACCCGGTCAAGCCTTCTCACTTCATCGGTTCTGGCGCGAAAGTAAGGAACTCAGCTCTTACGGACGGCTGCCGCATCTTCGGTGATGTTGAGCATTCAGTCCTCTCAGAGTCTGTAATAGTCGAGAAGGGTGCAGTTGTTAAGGACTGCGTCCTCATGCCGGGTGTCGTCGTAGGCGAAGGCGCACACATCGAGCGCTGCATCGTTGATTTCGGCACGATTATCGGAAAAGGCGTCGAAGCCGGAAGTTTTGTCAGCGGTGAAGGTCCGTACACGAATAAGAAACTCTGTTCAGAAGGGATCTGCGTTTTCGAGCGCGGCCTGAAGATAAAGGACGGCGCGAAGATTCCGCAGAACAGTATGGTTGACAGCGATGTCGAGGTTGCGGAAGCTGATTCCGTTATCGAGAGCACATTCAGAGTCTGAGGAAAAGGAGATAAGATACTATGTTTAATAACGCAATGGGCCTTATCCTGGCCGACAACAAGAAGATATCACTCGGAGAACTCTCCAACCCCAGAGCTCTTTCAGCAATGCCTTTCGGCGGAAGATACAGGATCATCGACTTCATGCTCTCCGACATGGTCAATTCAGGCATCAAGAACATCGGACTTCTTACATACAACAAATACAAGTCACTGATGGACCACACCGGAACCGGTGCCGCTTGGTCATTGGACAGAAAGAACGACGGTCTGCATATCCTGCCGCCTTACGTCAACTCTGAGGCTTCAAGCATAATCTCTGACGAGGAACTCACTGGTGTCATGGACTTCCTCAGACAGTCGCGTTCGACTTATGTCATCGTGGCAGGGTCGAATATCATCCTGAATACCACTTTCGACGAGTTCATCAAGTCTCACGAGGCTTCAGGTGCCGATATCTCCGTTATGTATAACCGCGACGGCACGAAATACGGCAACCCCTCCTACATTCTCGACATAGACGAGGACGGTTTTGTAAGGGACATGCTCTTCAACCCGCCGAAAGCGGCTTCATCAAAGTGCTCGCTCGGCATCCTCTGCCTCAGAAGAGACCTTCTCATCGACATCATCGCAAAGCAGATGGCACACGGTATCACTCACTTCGGTATCCATTCCATCGTTAAGATGTTTGATGAACTCAAGGTCTTCGGTTTTGAGTATTCAGGAGTCGCTTTAAGGATCAACAGCGTACAGTCTTACTTCAATGCATCCATGTCGCTCCTCACTGATTCCGTCAGGAACAACCTGTTCTGGAGCGGCGACCCTGTATATACAAAGGTCAAGGATGAAGCGCCGACGCTGTATTTCGACAATGCCGAGATGAGCGATTCGATCGTATCAGACGGCTGCCGCATCTACGGTAAGGTTGAGGAATCAGTCATATTCAGAAGTGTTACAATAGCAAAGAATACTACGGTCAAGAACTGCGTGATCATGCAGGATGTTCACATCTCCGAGAACTGTCATCTCGAGAATGTAATCCTCGATAAGAACGCATTCGTCAGACCGGGAGTCAAACTCGTCGGTCATCCCGACTATCCGATCGTTATCGGAAAAGGAGCAGGTATCTGATTATGGAAAAGAGAATCAAGGTCTTAATGGCAACTTCGGAATGCAGCCCCTTTGTAAAAGTCGGCGGACTTGCAGATGTCGTGGGAAGCCTTCCGGTCGAACTTAACAGACAGGCTGTTGATGCAAGAGTCATCCTGCCTCTGTACAGGAAGATCAAGATCAAGTACAGCGATGAGCTGCGTTTCCTCGGATGGAAGATGGTCCATATGGGTTGGCGTTCTCTCTATGCAGGTTTGTTTACGCTTGAACAGAACGGCGTGACATTCTATTTCGTCGACAACGAATATTATTTCAACTTTGATCAGATCTATGTTGATTATGTGTTCGATATCGAGAGATACTGTTTCTTCCAGCGCGCTGTCCTGGATTTCATGGGAGACTTCATGAGCTTCGAGCCGAATGTCCTGCACTGTCATGACTGGCAGACGGGAATGATGCCGATGCTCCTTGACTGCCATTTCAAGAGAAACGGCTATCATACAAATGTCCAGACCGTATATACGATCCACAACCTGAAGTATCAGGGTGTTCACTCGATCGATGTCGTGCGCGAGATGCTCGATCTGCCTGATGAGTATCTGCGTGAGGACTTCTGCATCAAGGACAAGGCGATCAATTTCATGAAAGCCGGAATCGTATTCTCCAATTCCGTTACTACGGTATCTCCGACTTATGCTTGTGAGATAATGACCGATTATTACGGTGAGGGTCTGAACTATACTCTTCAGAAGTATGCATACAAAGTATCTGGTATACTGAACGGAATGAACGATCTCGAGTACGATCCTTCAACCGATAACAAGATCCCGATGAAGTATTCTGTCAAGAATTATGAGAAGGGCAAAGCTGTCTGCAAGAAATCACTCCAGGAACAGCTGCAGCTTGAAGTCAATCCCGGTGCGCCTCTCTGCGCGATGATCTCCAGGCTGGTAGATCAGAAGGGCCTGGATCTCCTGCTCTATGTTGTTGAGGAGATGCTTTATGACGGAATGCAGATCGTTATACTCGGTACGGGTGATCCGTACTATGAGAGAGCTCTCGAAGACATCGCTAACCGCAACCGCGGCAAGATGTGCGCGTGCATCGATTTCGACGGCGCCCTTGCCCATACGATATATGCCGGTGCCGATATCTTCCTGATGCCGAGCCTTTTCGAGCCATGCGGATTGTCGCAGCTCGTGTCAATGGCTTATGGTACCGTTCCCGTAGTAAGAGAGACCGGCGGCCTTAAGGATACGGTAACTCCTTACAATGAGTATACCGGGGAGGGCAACGGCTTCTCGTTTGCTAACATTAATGCGCACGAGCTTCTCTTTGTTACCAAATATGCTGCTGATATCTACCGTCACAAAAAGGATGTCTGGAATCACATCATCGAGACAGGCATGAAGGGAGATTATTCCTGGAAGAAGAGCGCAGCAGAATATGCAGGACTCTTCTCTCTGATCTGCGGAATCGAACTCCCGCAGAAGGAAGCACCCAAGGCGGAAGAGAAGAAGCCTGAGCCAGCTGAAGTGAAGACGGAAGCACCTAAGCCGGCTGCAAAGAAGGTTGCTCCGGCAAAGACTGCACAGACCAAGAAGAAGTCTTCCAAGACTGCTGCCAAGAAAACGGAGAAGAAACAGGACAAGAAACCGGAGGATAACAAAGGTTAATGTCCGCTGAAACAGACAATTATAACGGCATACAGGCGCGGTGCAGACATGCATCGCGTCTGCCTGATTACAGGACTCCGTTCGGTGCGAGACCTTCGGATTCCACTGTCGATCTGTTTTTCGATGCTCCGGATTCTGCATTGAATATAACTTTCTGCTATACATACGGCCTGTATAAGTTCACTTATCACGAAGAACCGATGTACAGACTCGCAAGTTCAAACAGATACCGTGTAACGCTCAGACTGCCGCATGAACCTTCGATCCTGTTCTACTGGTTCAGGTTCAATGAAGGCGGCAACACCTGGTTCTACGGTGCAGGCTGGGATACTAAGGACGGTGAAGGCTGCCTTTATGACTGCCCGCCGAGAGTCGGTGCTGATGAGGACAAGTATCCGTATGCTTTTCAGATAACCGTATACAACAAGGATTTCAAAACTCCTGACAGCATGAAGGGCTCGATGATATATCAGATCTTTCCTGACAGGTTTGCAAGGGACAGGAGTTTCAGTTTTGAGAAGATGACTTCTGCATCGCCCAGATCCGAGCGTATCTACCATGAGGACTGGGGCGAGGATGTCGATATCTACGGCAAGCCCGAGACAGGTTATCTGGCATGTGACTTCTACGGGGGATCGCTCAGGGGAATTACGGAGAAACTCGGCTACATCAAGAGTCTCGGGATCGACATAATCTATCTGAATCCCATCTTTGAGGCCAGGTCTTCACACAGATACGATACGGCCGATTATCTCTGCGTTGATCCGATACTCGGAGGAAATGCGGCATTCGAGGAACTTGCTGCCAAAGCAAAAGAATACGGCATCAGGATAATCCTTGACGGTGTTTTCAGTCATACCGGAGCTGATTCCAAATACTTCAATAAGTTTGACCGGTATGACGGAACCGGTGCTTATAAGGCGTTCACGGATGGTTCAGAGAGCAAATACCGCTCCTGGTACAACATTTTCCGTGATGACAAGGGCAGTGTCTGTTACGACTGTTGGTGGGGCTTCCCGGATCTTCCCAATGTAAACGAGGATGATCTGTCTTACCGAAACTTTGTTTTCGGGGACGGCGGAGTCGTAGACACTTGGACTTCAAGAGGTGCCGACGGAATAAGGCTCGATGTCTCGGATGAGCTCCCTGACGGGTTTATCAGACAGATGAGATCTACTATTAAAGACAAGACAAACGGGCATGGGATGCTTGTGGGAGAAGTCTGGGAAGATGCTTCCAATAAGTGCAGCTATGGCTCGTACAGGGATTTTATGCTCGGCAATACCCATGATTCTGTTATGGGTTACACATTCAGGCATGTAATACTTGATTTTCTCTGCGGTTATATCAGTGCCGAGATTGCTGACAGCAGGCTTGAGGGCTTCCGCGAGAGATATCCAGCCGAAGCTTACTATTGCATTATGAACCTTGTTTCTTCCCATGATGTACCGAGGATAATGACCATGCTTGGCGGTGCTCCGGATACAGACGACCGTGAGGTTCAGAAGAAGACGGCTGTGTCAAAGCAGGATTATGCAAGATGCGCCGCTTTGTGCAGGATGGCTTATGCTTTCCAGATCGCTTATGTCGGCGCAAGCTGCATCTATTACGGCGACGAAATACTGATGCAGGGATACAAGGATCCTTTCAACAGAAGGACGTACCCATGGAACAGCATTACCGGCGTTCAGCGCGAAAACCTCACATATGTAAGGGATATCTCCGGATTGAGACGCGGCAACGACTGCCTCAGAACGGGTTTTTACCGTACGGTCTTTGCACAGGGAGATGTTTTGGTTTTCGAGAGGTATCTGAGCGCGGGAGAGGATTATTTCGGAAAAGAAGGCAAAGGTGTTTCGAAGATTGTATTTGCACTTAACAGGTCCTCTTCTCCGGTTAATATTCATCTAGGCGAAGGCGTATCCGGAATAAATGCAGAAATAGCGGAATCCTTACCGGATGCTCTCGAGGGATGCATAGTAAATGCTGTCCCCGGCAATGATGTGAATATCAGAACTGATGCTTACGGAGTAACTTTTGTTATTTATAATCAGTAATATTCAATAATCTGTGATAAACTAAAAAAATAATATTTACGGAGGGTGAGCGTATGGCAGACAATACCGGTTTTGACAAGAACCAGATCATCGCACAGTGGAACAGCCAGCATCCTGATGAACTGGCGAGAGAGCAAAAGGAACTGCAGATATATGAAGCTGCGCTGAAAAAGCTCGATTTGGATATCCTTAAGGCAAAAGCCGATCGTGAGACCAACAAAGATATGGCCCAGAAGAAAATAAAGCAGGGTAAGACAGCTGATGCTCAGTCTTTCTCCGATGCTTCCACAGCAGCTCAGATGGAGTATACAAAGCTGAATAAGAAGTTGGAGACTACCAAGGCTGAGAAAGCTGCTTTTGTCCAGGCATGGGAATCCGCAAAGCTTGCAGGTCAGGCAGAAGGTCCTAAGGATATGCTTCCCGGATTTATGGAGAAAGCAGGAGCAGGCAAGGGCTCAAATAAACCTTCGACTCATATGGATGCTTCCGGCAACGAAGTCGAGGAGGCAGTTACAGAAGATGTTACAGATAAGAAGTGCCCGGGCTGCGGTGCGACTGTAGTCTATGATCCAGAGACACTTGCGATGGTATGTCCTTTCTGCGGATACTCAAGAGAGCTTCCCAAGCCTGAGGATAATACCAAGGAGATCGAAGAGCTCGATTTTGCTACAGCCAAGAACAGGGCAAGTGTTGACTGGGGTTCGGTAAAGAAGTCCGTTGTATGTAAGAACTGCGGTGCCGAGACAGTTGTTGACGATGTCGATACGGCACTTTGCTGTCCCTTCTGCGGTTCAACGTCAGTTATGCCTGTTGATAATGATGAGAATGTCATGGCTCCGGGCGGGGTTGTTCCTTTCGAGATTACAAAGGAGAAGGCAGAACAACTCTTTAAGAAGTGGATGAAGGGCAAGCTCTTTGCACCCAACGAAGCGAAGAAGAGCTGTGAGGCTAAGAACTTCAACGGTATGTACCTGCCTTACTGGACATATGATTCACAGACGACATCTCCGTATTCCGTCAAGCTCGGCTTCAATGAAGGTTCGGGAGAGAACAGAAAGACTGTTTACCGTACATACAAGGGAATCTACGAGAGATTCATTGACGATGAAGTCGTTTATGCAAGTAAGAAGACTACCAATCAGGACATCAAGACAGTTTCCGACTTTGATTTCTCAAAGCTCCGCAATTACGATCCGCAGTTCGTTGCAGGTTTTACGGCAGAGAGATATTCAGTAGGACTTGATGAGGGCTGGGAGAATGCAAAGGAGCAGATCAGGAAGAAGCTGAAGAATGAGATCGGTTCGATGGAAAAGAAGAAGCACCACGCAGATTCCATCAGCAAGGTCGATTTTGCAACAAGCTATGCCAATGTCACATTCAAGTATGTTCTGGCACCTATTTGGATCGCTAACTTCAAGTTCAAGGATAAGGTCTATAACATTGTAGTTAACGGTCAGACCGGAAAGATCGCAGGCAAGTCGCCTATTTCACCGATCAAGGTGGCTATTGCAATTATCATTGCGATTATTGTGCTCATAGTACTGTTCAACCTCTTGGGCAACTAAAAAATGTGACATAGAAGTATAATCCGTATAGCCGATATCTGCTATAAATAACCGTAATTCCTAAATTTGGAATTACGGTTTTATAATTTTTCCTTGATCTCTGTGGCAAAAATCGAGCGAAAATGTGGACAAAAAGTGAAAAAGATTACATTTTGTTTGCAAATTATTTGCATTCCCATCAAACATAAATTAATATTTACACGGTACTACTATGCCCCTGTTTATTA
>CADAOK010000067.1 GCA_902789515.1 Oscillospiraceae bacterium | reverse complement strand
GTTGAACAGAAATAAATTGCGATTTGCGAGCAAATTCGGTCAGATTTTGCTTCGCAAACACCTGTTTATGCGGGTTCTGACTGTTACTGCTACCAAAACTGTCACCTTTTCCGTAGTTCTGGTGACAAAAATGGTAGAAAATGCCCTTAATCTACCAAATACGTTACCAAATATCCGATTTTGGTGACATTCCTTTCCGCCAAAGTCTCAATCTTTGTCATATAAGACAAAAATCATCCGTTTTGTATTGAATTTACAATCCAACAATCTAGAATCCGAGTATGAACACCATCAAAGCTTTGCCAAAAGAGCTTCATGCTCTTGAGATAAACTATCTGAAGCAGCGTCTGGCCGGCATGCCTGCTGTTAGGATCAAGCATATCAACCGCGGCGGCATGACAATAAAGACCGTGTTCTCAGAAGGTCATCAGCATTCAATTACTACATCGGAAGGAGCTGCACTGTTCTCATTACTTGAAGAACGCCTCAAACTCGAACAGGAACTTAAACTACTCCAATCCGCCTGGGATGCCACATACTTAACTACTCCAATCCGCCTGGGATGCCACATACTTTGAGAGTGTTCCTGAACTTCCGATACCGCACCCCGTGCAGAGAACATTTGTCGGCTATGGCGGGCAGCTGATCGTGATGAACCGCGAATTCTACGACAGCCTTACGGCGGAGGCCAATCAGAAATATCCGGAACACAAAAAATACTATTACAACGGCATTTACTACCGCTCGAAATCCGAACGCGACATCGCGCAGGTATACACGGACCTCGGGATAGAGTTCAAGTACGAGCCGGCGGTTTTGCTGAACAACAGCAGTATATTTACCTACAGTGATTTTGTGTTATGGGACCGCATCACGCAGAGCTGTTTCTTCCACGAACATATGGGCTTGAAGAGTCTGGCGGATTATGCTCACCGTGCCGTCACGACGCTGTCGAATTACACTACGGCGGGCGTGCTTCCCGGGATCGACATAATCTATACTTTTGAAGACGATGGCGGGCGTGCTTCCCGGGATCGACATAATCTATACTTTTGAAGACGATAACTTCTGCTTTGACCCGGAACTGACCGTGTCCCAGATGAGCACTCTCATTCAGAACAGGCTGCGGAATGCGTTTATCCCGGAAGCGAAGGCATAGACGGAATCAAGCCCGGATACCATTGAGCATCAGCACCCACATTATAATCATCAGCACAACGCCGACAAAGAACGCGACGTTGAAGCCTGAGAGCGCGGGAGGCAACGTGCGGTCCTGCTCTTCACGGAAATCCGCATCAAGGACATCACCGTAGATGCTGTTGTTGTAAGTGAAATTGAACTCGCCCAGGGATTTTGAAAAGAACATGAGCAGTATGCATCCAACAACAATGGCAGGGGCTGCGGCGTAGAAGTACGAAGCCGAGATGTCCTGGTATGTGAGCAGCGTCGTAATATCGGCGGTGCCGATAACACTGCCGACCATTATGCCCGTGAGCCTGCAGCCGATGAGGCAGAGGACAGGACCCCAGATGTTTTCGATGTATTTGCGCAGGACGCAGAGCCACCAACCGGTTACGAGCAAGCCTGCAAAACCGTTCAGATCAAGCGAGAACACCGCAAACAAAACGGGTATGATGATCATTGCGAGACGGCGGTCTTTGGGCCTGATCGAAGACCAGATAAGCCCGTAGAAGAACAGTGCCGCGCAGATCGCGGGAACGACTGTGTCGGTAAGCATTTCGAGAGAGAGCGTGATCAGGGTGTGGTCGTCCGTGTAGCAGAACAGGAACGGGAACACCACCGAGCCGCCGGCACGCATCCACAGGAATACGGTTATGTTCTGAAGTGCTGTGCGCAGAAGGTATATCGGCGCGCCCGACAGGAATGCCATCAGCAGTGCGCCGATACCCGTGTAGTGTCCGGAGATGCTTACGGTAAAACGTCTCGCGAGGAACACCGCCGGCGCCGCGAAAACGATGAACGCGAACAGTATCGACGAGAACGAATATCCGACAAGCGATGTCGGCGCGTAGGGCAGGAACGCATAAGATGCACGGAAGATGACGAAACACAGGAACGAACCCAAAGCGGCAAACAGCACCGGGTACCCCCAGTTCATCGGATGGGGAACACCGAAGCTCCTGATGAGGAAGTTCCTCACTTTGTCCATCAGAAGAATACCCCCAGACCGGATATGTAGGCCATCAGTTTCTCAAGGAAGAAGGGTTCCATGACCGCGAACACACCGCAACCGAGCGCGATGAACGGACCAAACGCAAGGTAGTCCGGATCGTCTGCGAAATGCATGCGCGCCTTCTTGATCTCGAGCGCGCGGCGGAGTTTCTGCGGGTTCTTGGAGTTGCGTATCATCTCCTCCTCTTTGCGGATCCTGATATGTTTCCTGATAAGGAGCGGGATGGCAAACAGCATCGCCGTAAAGATCGCCACATAGACGAGCACGATAAGTCCGTACATGCCGGTGATAAGACCGGTCGCGAGCAGCAGTCTCATATCGCCCTGGCCCATGCCTTCCCTGCCCAGGAAAGTGAGTGCGAGGAAGCCGATGAGGAACAGGAAACCGCCGCCCAGAAGAGCCGCTCCGACCTTGCTGATGATCGGGTAGTACCAGGGTGCCTCGGGGGTAAACCAGATGGAACCCTCGGTAAGGTCGGCAACGATCGAGATGATGCCGATCAGGCCGAGCACGATCGAGAACTGGTCGGGGATGATGCGGTTAAGTTTGTCCGCCATCATTATGAGAACGAGCACCGGCACCATCAGCACGATAACCGCGATGTGCAAGGGCCTAACTGTATCAAAGTAGATGCCTTTGCAGAAGATGACCGCCACCACATACATTACGGCGCAGACCGCCATAGCGACGACACCCTCGGGGAAAAGCCTCATTCTCTTGGAAATGCGGTAGTTGACATCAGTCTCGCTGACACCGTAATCCTGGAGCCACGCTTCCGGGAACTTCGCGAAAAGGATCTTCGTGAGGTATCCCATAAGGGCGCCGAGGATTATTGCGGCAGGTATAGCGATAAAGTAATAAGTCAAAATCAGTCGGTCCTTATTTCTATTTATTAGTGAGAGTTTAAAATAAAAACTCCATAATTACAACACGGCGACCTTACTGCGGCAGTATCCCCGCATCCTTATCCCCGTCTCTGGACAGGAACGTCATCTCGGGAAGCGTAACCGTTGCGCCGGAAGCGTCAACGGCCTTCATATAGAACTCCATCTCGGGGTGCGGGCAGGATTCGATGGGCTGCATTTTCGCGTCGAAAAGTTCAGCGACGGTAACGGGTTCGATATAGCCCTCCGGCATAAGCACATTCAGCACGTCGCCCTTGTAGAGCTTGTTCTTCTGGGTAACTCTGATCAGGCCGGAGTCAGCTTCCGTGCCGGACACGATGCCCACCACGAACGCGGGCTTGTTGTAGGATTTCTCGTAGTCGATCTTCGCATCGGCGGAAGGCGATGTGAAGAAGAACCCGGTGTCGTAATCGCGGTGCACGACCTTGTCCAGGACATAGTGCCAGTGCGGGTCAACAGTGTAAGCAGCGGGATCTGCGCAATAGCGGTCGACTGCCTCGCAGTAGACTTTGGTAACTGCCGCGGCATAGTACTCACCCTTGATGCGGCCTTCGATCTTGAAGGAATTCACGCCGGCTTCGACCAGCTCCGGGATGTGGTCTATCATGCAGATATCCTTGCTCCCGAAGACGTATGTCCCCCGCTCGTCTTCCTCCACGGGCATCGCGAGGTCCGGGCGCTTCTCTTCGACTACGTGGTAGCCCCACCTGCAGGGCTGCGCGCATGCACCGCCGTTCGATCTTCTGCCGGTAAAGTAATTGCTGAGCAGGCATCTGCCGGAATACGCGACGCACATCGCGCCGTGGACAAAACATTCAAGTTCAACGTCAGCGGGAATGTTATCTCTGATCTTTCTGATCTGCGCAAGCGAGACCTCTCTTGCTAAGACGATCCTCTTCGCGCCCTGGTCAGCCCAGAACTTGCATGCAGCGCTGTTGGTAACGGA
Source organism: Oscillospiraceae bacterium (assembly GCA_902789515.1). Taxonomy (GTDB): domain Bacteria; phylum Bacillota; class Clostridia; order Saccharofermentanales; family Saccharofermentanaceae; genus Saccharofermentans. Next base: position 6,967 of record CADAOK010000067.1, on the reverse strand, counting down.
AGCCTGAGTCGAGATGTGGATCTCGAGGTCCGGGCACAGTTCACGCACGCGAGTGAACACTCCGGGATCGGATACAAGAACAGCATCCGCGCCGGACTCGTTCCCGATAAACTTAATAGCATCGTCAAGGCCCGCCAGATCATCTTCGGTGGGCATCACATTCAAGGTAACATAGCACTTTACTCCGCGGGAATGCGCATAGGCAACGGACTCCGCCATCTCTTCTCCGGTAAAGTTATCGGACAATGCGCGCAGGCCGTATGTCTTGCCTGACAGATATACTGCGTCGGCACCGTAGTTGACTGCGGTGCGCAGCTTGGAAGGATTGCCCGCCGGGCTCAATACCTCAACACGCGACCTGTCCATTACTCGCCTTCCGTATCTTCGTTATCGTAGGTGTCGCTCATGTCAGCACCGACCGTCCAGTTGGGCGAGTAGAGCGCAACATTCTCTTCATGCTCGGAGAGCGTCACCGCAAATGCCGTGCCGCCGTCGCCGGTCGCGCAGAAATACATGTATCCGCAGTTCGGCTCCGGATAGAGAGCAGCAGATATCGCATCCAGACCCGGCATACAGATAGGTCCGGGCGGAAGTCCGGGATGCGTATAAGTGTTGTAGGGACTGTCTATATTCGTCTCATCTTCGGTATGCAGCAGCGAAGGCTCTCCGCCCTGAAGCTCGACGAGATAATTGATCGTTGCGGATGAACCGAGATAGTTGAACGACTCGTCTTCAGAATCAAGCCTGTTATGGAAGACCGCAGAGATGTACATCATGTCGGACACCTTGCCGCTCTCCTGCTGGATGATAGATGCCAGTGTGATGACCTCGTCCATCGACATGCCGATCTGCTCTGCGCGCGCATAGTACTCGTCGTAGAGCTTGTTCTCCATGTTGTTCAGGAACTTGCGGATAATGGACTCCGGGCTCGCATTGACGTCGAAGTAATATGTATCGGGATACAGGTAACCCGCAAGGATGTAGTCTCTGTCTTCATTGATCTCTATTGCGGAGATGAAGTCGTAGTCGACGAAGAGGTCAGGCGAATTCATGCACTCGTCGAACTCCGCGTCGTCGAAATCAAGACCCGCGTCATGCAGGATCTGCTTAAGCTCGATATACGTCGTTCCCTCAGGGATAGTAACCTTGACCTGGGACGGCTCGAGCGTCAGGAAATACATTATCTCGTCATAGGAAAGACCCGCGATAAGGTAGTGCGTACCGGCGACATACGCGCCGTCAAAACCGTTTACCTTGCTCATCAGGGAGAACACAAAAGTGTTGTTGATAAGGCCCATCTCGAGGAGCTTGTCAGCAATGTCGGAAGTATCGTCACCGGTCTCGACCACGAGCGTCATCGCGCCTTCAGTGTTCTTGTCTATTACCAGGGCACCGGAATCGATCTGCTCCTGCAGATTCTCGAAACGCTCTTCCTGGGAGATGACGTAGTTGTATCCGAAGATCACTCCCGCCACAGCGAAGCTGAACAGCAGGACAAGGACGATAAGTATCCTCAGTGCGATCCTAATCTTCTTTGGCAGCATCAGCGCATTTCCACCTTTATCATCGGGGGACGCCCTGCCGGAACGGGATCAGGCGTCCTTCTTAAGCTTAGCCATAGTCTTGGCTCTGAGCTCGTTGCCGAGGATCTTCTTCCTCAGTCTGATCGACTGGGGAGTGACCTCACAGAGCTCATCGTCTTCAACGAACTCGAGGCACTGCTCGAGCGAATATGTGAGCGGCGGAGTGAGGCGCATAGCTTCATCGGCACCTGCAGAACGCATGTTGGTTACATGCTTCTTCTTGCAGACATTTACGGTAATATCTTCGGGTTTGGGATTGACACCGACTATCATGCCTTCGTACACGGGTGTTCCGGCTCCGATAAAGAGCGGCCCTCTGTCCTGGGCATTGTATAATCCGTAGGTTACGGCGGTTCCTGTCTCGAAAGCAACGAGCACGCCCTGGCCTCTGGTCTCGATCTCTCCCGCGAAGGGTTCAAAGCCGTTTATGACGCTGTTCATTATACCATTGCCCTTTGTGTCGGTCAAAAACTCGGTACGGTATCCGAGCAGTCCTCTGGAGGGAATCCTGAACTCAAGACGGGTGTATCCCTTGTTCGGTGGAAGCATGTTTACGAGCTCGCCTCTCCTCTTTCCGATCTTCTCCATAACAGGGCCCACAAAGTCCTCCGGAACATCGATCACGAGGTCCTCGACAGGCTCGCAGAGAACACCGTCGATCTCCTTCATGATGACCTTCGGCTTGGATACCTGGAACTCGTATCCTTCACGTCTCATCGTCTCGATGAGGACGGAAAGATGGAGCTCTCCTCTGCCCTTTACGATGAATGCCTCAGTTGTATCTGTCTCTTCGACTCTCATGGAGACGTTTGTCTCGATCTCCTTGAAGAGTCTCTCTCTTAAGTGTCTTGAAGTAACGTACTTGCCTTCCTGTCCTGCGAAAGGAGAATCGTTGACCGAGAATGTCATAGCGATGGTAGGCTCATCGATAGCAACGAACGGGAGCGGCTCGGGGTTGGCAGCATCGCAGAGTGTATCGCCGATGTTGATGTCCGGGATACCTGCAACGCAAACGATCTCACCTATGGAAGCTTCCTTGATCTCCTCTCTTCCGAGGTTGTGGAAGCGCATGAGCTTGACGACTTTCGCATTACGCTTGCCGTCATCGCCGTATGTAACGAGGGCAACATTCTCGCCCTGCTTTATGGTGCCGCGCTCGATCCTTCCGATACCGATACGGCCGACATACTGGTCGGAGTCGATGTTGGATACGAGCATCTGCATCGGGCCTTCGGGGTCTCCCTCAGGGCACGGTGTGTGCTCGACAACTGCGTCGAGGAGCGGCGTGAAATCAAGCTCCTTGCCTTCCTCGAACTCCTTGAGGTCAGTAGTCGCGATGCCTGTCTTGCCTGATGTGTATACGATTGGGAATTCGAGCTGGTCGTCATCAGCGCCGAGTTCGATGAAGAGATCCAATACCATGTCAACAACTTCGAGCGGACGTCCGTCGGGACGGTCGATCTTGTTGATGCAGACGATAGGCTTGAGGCCGAGGCCGAGTGCCTTGTGAAGAACGAATCTTGTCTGGGGCATCGGGCCGTCGAAAGCGTCTACAACGAGGAGTACCGCATCTACCATCTTGAGTACACGCTCGACCTCGCCTCCGAAGTCTGCGTGGCCGGGAGTGTCAACGACGTTGATACGGATGCCCTTATAATCAATGGCAGTGTTCTTTGCAAGGATCGTGATGCCGCGCTCACGCTCGAGGTCGTTGCTGTCCATGACCTGCTCGACGACCGCTTCGTTCTCGCGGTATACGCCTGCCTGCTTGAGCATGGAGTCGACTATCGTGGTCTTGCCGTGGTCGACGTGAGCGATGATCGCGATGTTGCGCATGTTTTCGATCTTTTGTACTGCCATACGAATTCTCCTGAATATAAATAAAAACGCGTAAAAATAAGCCGGTAATATTGTGCTACTTACAGGGCACTATTACTTCCTGTCATTTTCAACAAAATAATCAGTCGTCGCTGCCGTTTTTGTTTCTAAGTAGCAAACGGATCGGCACGCCCTCAAAACCGAAGTTGGACCTCAGCTGATTCTCGAGATATCTCTCATACGAGAAGTGCGACAGTTTCTTGTCGTTGACAAAAAGTGCGAACGTCGGCGGCTTCACGCTGACCTGTGTGCCGTAATAAATCTTTAAGTGTCTGCCCTTGTCCTGTGGCGTGGGAACGAGCGTTACGGCCTCCGAGATCATCTGGTTCAGAACGCCGGTGGTAAGGCGTTTCGATGCATTCTCGTTGACAACCGTAATGAGCTTGAAGAGCTTGTCGACGCGCTGTCCGGTCTTCGCGGATATGAAGAGAACCGGGGCGTAGTCCATGAAGGCGAACCTGTCCTTGACGATCTTCTCCATCGCTTCCATCGTACCGGTCTGTTTCTCGACCAGGTCCCACTTGTTGATCACGAAAACAGACGCCTTGCCGGAATCGTGCGCGAGACCCGCGATCCTCGTATCCTGCTCGGTAACGCCTTCCGTCGCGTCGATGAGGATGACGCAGACATCCGCACGCTCGATCGCGGACAGGGCCCTTACCATCGAATAACGCTCGATGACATCTTCGATCTTGCCCTTCTTGCGCATGCCCGCGGTATCAACGATCGTGAACTTGCCGTATTCGTTCTCGATATCGGAGTCTATGGTGTCCCTGGTGGTGCCTGCGATATCTGATACGATGCTCCTGTCCTGGCCGATCATCTTGTTGGCGAGAGAGGACTTGCCGGCATTCGGACGGCCGATGAGAGCGACCCTGACAGAGCCCTCTTCCTCCTCTTCGTCTTCCGTATCGGGGAACTGCTCGAAAAGCATATCGAGCATCTCGCCGAGGCCCAGCCTGTGCGCCGCGGAGATGCTGCAGACATTCTCTAAGCCAAGCTGATAGAACTCGTAGAACTCAGCCGGCGGATCGCCTACCGTATCGACCTTGTTGACTGCGACAACGACCGGACGACCTGCCTTCCTGAGCATTACTGCGATCTCCTCGTCAGCAGCCGTAAGGCCCGACTGAAGGTCAGTCAGGAACAGAATAACATCGGCGGTCTCGATAGCTATCTCGGCCTGGAGGCGCATCTGCTTTAAGATGTAGTCCTCGTTGTCGCCGGGCTCGATTCCGCCGGTATCTATCATAATGAATTCCCTGCCGCGCCATTCGGCATCGGCATAAATACGGTCACGCGTAACACCGGGGGTATCGTGAACGATCGATATCCTCTCTCCGTAAAGTGTGTTGAACAAGCTCGACTTGCCCACGTTCGGGCGTCCTACTATCGCTACAACGGGTTTGCTCATGCGTAACCTCTCTTTGACAAAAAAAGAGCCGGCATGTTAAGCTTCCATGCGCTTCTGTGACGAGAAGTCCTTGCCTTCGACCATTTACGCTTCGGATGTGCCATTCGTCTTCACCTCCGTCCTTTCTCTAAACAATGCTTGAAGATAATACAATAATCTCAGGCACTTTGCAAGAGCCTTTTTATCAAAAAGGTGTTTTTGACGGGCTCGGTCTCACCGGCGAGGATGACATAGCTTATCTCGACGCCGTTTGACAACTGCGTCGGGACATTGACATAGTTCGTCCTGATGGTGACATCGATTATCCCGAACGCCGTATTCAGGGATCCGCGGGTCTCGTTCTCCGGATCGAAGTTCATTATCGAGTTGATGTCGCCGTTCCTCGTGACCGAGCAGACCCTGGTCCTCTTGTCGAGCATCAGCGAGAAATCGGAAGTCTGTTCCTTCTCGCTGTGCCTCTCTCGCCACATGTACTTGATGAAGTCGCCTTCCTCTTCATATGTTCCGAACGCCGTGAAAGGCTCATCGTACATGCCGGAACTGATCTCAAAATAGCATTCTTTCATAATTCTTCCTTATATCTCGTATCTGTCCGTATTGAAATGCTTCGTTCCCGCAGGCAGTCCGCTTCCGAGGAAGGGCGATGCCACGCTCTCGAAGAGTTCCGGCTCGTCGCTCGTGTAGAACTCTTTCGTGACGCTTGCGCCGTCAGATGCTATGCCGTGCTCCGCAAGTGCCGCCTTCACGACCTCCGCCGTGGCGACACCCGTATTGACGAGAGTAACGCCGTCTCCCATCTCTTCCTGTATCACTTTGGTCAGCAGCGGGTAGTGCGTGCATCCCAATACCAGCGTGTCGACGCCTGCCGCCTTGAGGGGTGCGAGGTACTCTTCCGCAGTAAGGCGCGCGACCTCGGTGTCCCACCAGCCTTCCTCAGCAAGGGACACGAAGAGAGGACATGCCTGCTCCGTGATCTCGATATTATCAAGACCGAGTTCAGATGCCCTGCGCTCGACCGCATGGCGGTATGTCGCAGTTGAGATGGTTCCTTTGGTGGCTATGATGCCTATCCTGCCGTTCTTTGTGGCCCTGCATGCGGCATCCGCGCCCGGTGTGACCACTTCTATAACGGGAACATCCGTCTTGCCGGCAAGAGTCTCATACGCATACGCACTCGCGGTGTTGCATGCGATCACTATCATCTTCACATCTTTGCTCTCAAGGAATCTCGCATTCTGGAGCGCATACTTGATTACGGTGCTCTTGGACTTGGTGCCGTAGGGAGCTCTAGAATTGTCTCCGAAATACACCGTGCTCTCGTCCGGGCACGCCCTCCAGATCTCGCGCAGGACCGTAAGTCCCCCGATACCCGAATCAAATACTCCGATAGGTCTTGTATCTGCCATAGTTACCTCTTGAGCCCGAGTGCGCCAAAATCAAGTTCATACTCAGGCGCAATCTTGAATGTCTTTCCCGATATGTCGGCGTGCATGTTTCCGGAAGGAACCCTGCCGACTGTTATCTCAGTCGAATAGAGCTGCTGGTGCCTGAGCTTTCCGCCGCCTGCAGCCTTGAACCCTAAGTTCAGCTTGTTCCTGCCGTAATTGCCGTCGCCTATAACAGGATACCCCAAATGCGCGAACTGTGCTCTTATCTGGTGTGTCCTTCCGGTTACAAGTTCGCACTCGATCTCGGAGAAATCCGGGATGCCGAACTCTTTGGGCTTATAAGTCTTGATCACTCTGTATCTCGTTGCGATGGGCAGGTCATGCGCCTGGCGCTCATCGTGTATATACACTTCGCCGCTCTTTGTCTTCTCGAGGAAAGCCTTGACCTCCAGCATTATCGTGCCGTCGTCGTACACGACAGGCTCGCCGATGTCAGGCACGCCGGGAACGAGCGCGCGGTATCTCTTGGTAATGAGGTCTTCTTTGAAGAGCGCGACCGCATCTTCCAGCGCCTTCTTGTTCTTGGCTACCATGACGAGTCCGCCGGTGTTCATATCGATACGGTGGCAGAGCTCTGCCTGCGCATAACCGGTCTCGCGTCTGATGAGGTCTATCAGCGTACCGTCAGCGACCGTCTTGCCCGT
>CADAOK010000066.1:14783-16379 GCA_902789515.1 Oscillospiraceae bacterium | reverse complement strand
TTGAGCCTCACCTTCTGGACAAAGTACGAATAGGGCTTCGTCAGATAGTTCGTGGCGAATTTCTCCGGCTGACAGTCATAGATGAACGTAATGTCGTTGCGTCCTCTCTGGAGCATCATGCATATATCCAGGACAATGGTGTCCTTGCTGTTAGCATACTTCGCGAATGCGGTCTCTCTCCAGTACTCCCTTCCGAACTTGCCGAACTTCATAAGTTCCGGCTTATAGATCACGGTCTTGATGCGCTCGAACCTGACGCCCAGGTCTATCTGCCTGGGAAGCACGAGCTCGATGTCATAGGGAAGATCCATCTTATCGAGCTGCCTTAAGATCTCGATGGAATATCTCGGTATGCCGACCATGAAGCCGGTCGAGAACACTTCTCCGTTGACCACTACCGTCTTCATGCCATTCCCTGTCCCTTGAGAAGATCGATGAGCTGACCCTTGATGCGGTCATTGTCAAAATACTTCAGTCTCTCTTTCCCGCCTGCTATGAGCTTGCTTCTGAGATCTTCATCAGTCATTACGAGGTTGATCGCTTCGGAAACTTCCTTGGGATCCTTCTCCTTGAGGAGCAGGCCCGAGCCTCCGAGCGTCTCTGCTATAGCCGTGCTGTCATATGCGATTATCGGTATGCCGAAATACATCGCTTCGACAAGCGGAACGCAGAAACCTTCATGCTCACTGAGGCACAGGAAAACGCTTGCCGTCCTGTAGATCGCAAGGATCTGGTCGAACGGGATATGCCCCGTGAATATAACATCCTCAAGGCCCAGCTCATCCTTATATGCCTTGAGCTTACGGCAGTAAATGTCCGAGTTCTGATATGCGCCCGCGATTATCAGTCTCGATTTCGGATTAACATATGTGTGGTAGTAGTAGAAGGCTGTAATGAGATCCTCCTGCTTCTTGTTAGGAGCGACCCTTCCGGTAAATACGATATTGGTATACCCGTCACTGTATTTTGCAACGGTGGCCTCGTCAGGCTTTTTGTCGTAATCGGAGAATCTGATGAGGATGGGCAGTACATCGACCGGGCATGTATAGCCGAGCTTGATGAGATCCTGCTTGTTGAAGGCTGAATCCGCAAGGCAATATTCCGGAGTGTGTGCAAGCCTCCTGACGCTGTCGACTCCTTCACTGCAGCGCTTCTCCTGGCTGTGGTCATACTTGTGCCAGAATTCCGGCGGAGTGACATTGTGATATATTATGACGATCTTCGCCTTGAGGTTCTTGATCCTCTCGTTGAGACCTGTGCCCGTTGACAGGTGGTAGAGTATGACCGTATCCGGACTGTCCTTGAACCTCTTTATCTTCTCTGCCGTACGGGCAGGAAGGCGCCTGTCGATATTTTCTGCATAGATGGCAGTGCTGTAACCCGCTGCCTTGAGCGCATCACTTATGGCTATAACATTGTTGCCTATGGCGTCGCCGTATGCGAGCGTCGGCAGCATTTGGACTATCCTCATCTTTTATCCTTTCCCGCAACATATTCAACCAGTGCGGAGAGTTTTCTGATTATCGTCTTCCAGTTAAAGTAACGGCTTACATATTCAGATCCCTTAATGCCCATCTCAGTCCTCATCTCATCGTG
>CADAOK010000066.1:0-14713 GCA_902789515.1 Oscillospiraceae bacterium | reverse complement strand
GGCAATACAAGGAACTTGGCCCCCGCTATGCCGTCAAACTTATCCTGCTCACTTACGAATCCCAAAGAAATAATGTCCTTGTCGTCCGGGATGCTGATTACCGTCTTGCCCAAGAGCACGAGCTTGAGATCCGACGGATGTGCCTTCTTATATCTTGTAAAGAATTCAAACAGCTCCGGGCAGTTCTTGCCTTCATCGATACGTCCGACATAGATCATGTAGTCTTCCACACCGTACTTGGCCTTGAAACGTTCAGCGGACACATCGTCCGGGACATCCACGCCCGCTCCGCCGAACTTGAACGGAATCCGGTAGTTGCCGTACCTGGATCTTATGAGCTGTCTCTCTTCGTCCGTCTCGAAAAGGAACGCCGCCGGCGACCTGAACACCGGATCATATATCTTCATCCTGCTCCGCCACTTCTCTTATTCCCATGACCGTCGTGTAATACAGGTATGTGCAGAATAAGAACACATCATATTCATCCTTGTTATCCCGTATGGCTTCGATGAGAGCCGGCACATTAGGACCCTGCGCCTTGAGCCACTCTTCCTCTTCTGAAGCAGGAAGGCTACCCGCCAGGAACCTGCCGTTGATGGCGTCGAACTCCTGCTGGCTCCTGGGCTTCTCGACAGAGAACCTGTGGACCGTTACTCCGCCCAGCTCTTCTTCATCGCTGTCATATTCATCTTAAGACTCCGCCATCCTCTCTGCGAGCTGGCGTGTCAGGAGTTCAGCGCCGCCGTTGACCTCCATGCCGTATCTCTGGACTACGAAGCAGATCTTTCTCACTTTGTTATCCCTTTGCCTCGAGCTCTGCGATCTTCTTCTCGAGCTGTTCTATCTTCTGCTCCAGCAGTATCACTCTGGTATCCAGATCTTCAGTGAGCTTCTCCTGGACATCCATGAATTCCTTCTCGTCGGCTTTGCGCTTTCCGCCGTCTCCGCCTTCCCTCTCGGTAATATATGCATCCATCTGAGCAAGAGCTCTGGCGGTCGCGCCGTTAAAGAGATTCTGGCTCTCGACGAGAGGTGCCACTGCAGGCTTGCAGAACTTCCTGATGACCTTCTTTATCGCAAGCTTAATGCCGCCGCCGTCCATCGGCTGGAGGTAGTCGACGCACTTGGATGAGTCGGCATAGGATACTTCGCTCGACATCTCGCTCAGGCTGAAATCCGGTTTCTCATACTTGTCGTAATTGCCCGCCGTAACATCGTCGAAATTCAGATCAAGATCCGAGTATCCGCGCGACTTAATATTCTCGCGGATCTGCTCCATTATCTCTTCAGTGTTTATCTTCTCGTCTGCCATCTTCTTACCTCTCTCAGATCAGGTTATAAGCTCTTCAAAAAAGTCCAGGTATTTCTTCGTTATTACATCCCAGGCAAAGTTCTCCAATACGAACTGCCGGCCGTTTGCACCCATTATATCTGCGGTGTCCCTATGTTCGATTATATAATTAACCGTCCCTTCAAACTCGGGATAATTCTCGAACCACAGTCCGCCGTTGGAACGCTTGGCAAAATTCTTCGTGACCTCACACTTGCCGTTGACGATCACAGGCCTGCCGGCAAGCCAGCTTTCCATTATTACTATGGAAAAGCTCTCATAGAACGAAGGCTGGCACAGCAGAGTTGCTGCCGCATAAGCATCGTACTTATCCTGGACATCAACAAATCCCAGGTCTATAACATCGTCTTTTACGGACTTGGGGATCTCGATAGATCCGCCTCCTATAAGGACCAGCTTCAGGTCAGTATCCTGCCGTGACTTGAATTCCGCAAAGTATCGGAGGAGTACATCGACTCCCTTGCCCGGGTCCTTGCGTCCTGCATATAAGATAAAGTCGCCCTTGATCCCGAACTTGGAGCGGAACCTCTCAGCGTCGCTCGTAAATTCAGTATTCACTCCGGCGCCCAACGTCCTGTCGTCAACATCAGTCAGGTCATATACCCGTTCAGCCAGCTCCTTCTCCGGATCAGACAGGAAAGCCATGCCTGCGATCCTCGGGAAGAGCTCCCTGAACGGCGATAAATAGATATAGCTCTCGTCATGAAGGCAAGGGATCAGTACCGACTTATCCGGACATACCGACATGCCGTTATATGTGGTTCCGAACATGTACGGTATATAGATGAACAGGTCGTATTCGTCCTTGTGTTCATCCATATAAGCATAGAGATCGTCACTGTTGATCATCTCGTCAAGGAATGTGCTCTCCTCGTCAGCTGTCAGCCTGAGGCCCTTCATGAGCTTGTAGTTGACCATGTCAAAGGCGCGGGTGTCTCTTTTCCTCACGTTGAAACGCCGTACCGTTACGCCGGATTCGACCGTCACGCCCGGCTTGTGGAAGTTCTTGTTCCAGTCACTTCCGAATTTCTCGACGCAAGTGGTCAGGACCTCTACCTCCGCCTTGCCCAGAAGGTGCTTTACGATCCCGCGCAGCTCTGCTTCAGCCCCGCCCGGGATATTGTCTCCGTACCAGGGTGTCACGAATCCCAGCTTCATGTATCTTCCTCCAGCAGCTTCTTAACGTTGGCAATGAATCTGTCCTTGGTATACTTGGCAAGGATCTCCCGTCTTGCGTTCTCGCCGTACTTTGCCCTGAGCACGTCGTCTTCCGCAAGTGTGTCTAAGGCTCCCGCATATGCATCCGTATCTTTCAAGGGGCACTCGATGCCTGACAGTTTGTCCTGGCACAGGTAGTTCACGCCGCTTCCGGGGATGGTAAAGGTTACAGCGGGCTTGCCGAAAAACATGCCTTCGGCGAGTGCGAGGCCAAAGCCTTCCGACCTTGTTACAGACGGGAATATCGTGAGATCCGATGCTTCCAGATAGGAACGCTTGACCGAATCGTCCACTTTGCCGATGAATCTTATCTTATCCAGACCCTCAGCCTGAGCCTTGAGTTTGGCGGTGTCTTCGCCGTCTCCGGCGATGAATATGAGCAGCTTGGAAGATTTGGTCTTCTTTACTGCTTCGATCAGGTAATCGAGTCCCTTGTATGCGACATGCCTTCCGATGAAGAAACCGATTATCTTTCCGGGGTTTTCTTCGCGGATCTTCGCAGCCGCGCGGCGCTCTTCATCGTTTAAGACAAGGGTGTCGTCAGCGATCATGTAGGGCAGGATGTATTTCTTTCCGCCGAATTCTTCCGAATACCTGCTCATCTCAAGGTGGATCGGAGTCGCACCCAGGATCTTGTCTGACGCCTTGATGAGCGCCCTGTCCTGGCCTCTGAAGAAGGCCCTTACGACCTTCTGTTTCGTGATGTCGAGGTGCCAGTAGATATAGAGCTTAAAGCTCTTGCCGTTCTTCTTTATGTACGACAGCAGCTTGGATGCGACATACGGGTTCGGGTAGTGGAAGATGATGACATCGGGTTTGTACTCGTCCAAGACCTTCGTCAGGTTCTTCGCATATTCCGGTGCGATCGCCTGGGACAGGATCTTGCACTTGGATGCCACGCGCAGTATCTCCACGCCGTCGACTTTGTCCGTGACCGTCTCCTTCCTGTGAGTGACCACGCCGCCGTCTGAAGAATCCTCGTTAAAACAGATCACCTTGTTGTCGATCCCGTTGGCATTGAACGCGCCGATCAGGTCTCTTGTTACCTGCTCGGTACCGCCCAGGAAGGGATACATGTATTTGGCTATCTGAAGGACCTTCATCTTTGGTAGGACTCGTACATTTCCTTAAGAGTGTCGAAGATATCGTGCTCCGGCTCCCAGCCGAGCTCAGTTCTTATGAGTGTGTTGTCGCAGCAGATCATTGGGGTGTCTGTCGGGCGGATCCTCTCGGGATCCACATTGACTGTTATCTCCTGAGAGGAGAAACCCGTTATCTTTGTGAGCATATCTTCAAGTGAGTGCGCGATGCCGGATCCCACATTGTAGACCTTGCCGGGAGTGCCGCGCTCGATGATGAGCCTATAGGCTCTGACGATATCCCTAACATCGCTGAAGTCGCGCTTAACCTTGAGGTTGCCTACATTCATCGTGCCGGGCGCACCTGACTTATCAATCTCGGCCGCCTGCTTGCACCATGAGGGCAGGACGAAATTATCCGCCTGACCTACACCGGTGTGGTTGAATGCTCTTACGAGATAGACATCTATCCCGAATTCCCTGCCGTACAGGGAAGCGAATCTCTCCTGTGTCATCTTGGAGATGCCGTAGGGGCTGTTGGAATCGAGCGGATATTCCTCATTTACGGGTGCGTCTGAGACGGCGTATTCCTCGGAAGATCCGATGAACATGACCTTGGGCATGTTGTCCCTGCCGTAGCTCTCTTTGACAGCCTGAAGGATGTTCAGAGACCCTACGACGTTTACCGATATCGTAAGCTGCGGATTCTTCCATGACTGGCCTACGCTGCTGATGGCAGCGAGGTTGATGATAACATCGGGGAGCTCCTTGGAGATGAGCGCCCTGACCTCTTCGTATTCAAGAAGGTTTGCCGTGGCGAAAGTACCGCCGGCCCATTCGGGAACCCTGATATCGGAACCCGTGACCTGATAGCCGTTTGCCGCAAGCTCGTCAGTCAGATACTTTCCGACGAACCCTCCGGCACCGAATATGAGAACATTCTTCTTACTGTCAGACATGTCTTATGCCTTTGCAGCAGCTTCTGCCTGAGCGAGCTTCAGGTCGTGCTCAGCCATGATGCGGCAGAGTTCCTCATAAGATGTCTTCTGAGGATCCCATCCGAGCTTTGTCTTGGCCTTTGTCGGATCGCCCCAGAGGTTGACGACGTCAGTAGGTCTGTACCACTGAGGGTTGACGCATACTACCATCTTGCCGGTAGCCTTGTCGTAGCCCTTCTCATCAAGGCCCTCGCCCTTCCACTCGATCTCGATGCCGTCGTTGGCAAATGCGAGAGTGGTGAATTCTCTTACCGTATGCTGAACGCCTGTAGCGATAACATAATCGTCCGGTTCGTCCTGCTGGAGGATCAGCCACATGCACTCGACGTAATCCTTTGCATAACCCCAGTCACGGAGAGAGTCGAGGTTGCCGAGCTCTAAGTGGTCCTGGAGACCGCATGCGATCCTGCCTGCAGCGAGAGTGATCTTCCTTGTAACGAAGTTGTCGCCTCTTCTCTCGGACTCGTGGTTGAAGAGGATGCCGTTGCAGCAGAACATGCCGTAAGCTTCCCTGTATTCCTTCATCATCCAGAAGCCGTACTGCTTGGCGACAGCATAAGGGCTGAAAGGATGGAAAGGTGTATTCTCGTTCTGGGGCACTTCCTCAACCTTGCCGTAGAGCTCGGATGTGGATGCCTGGTAGATCTTTGTTTTCTTCTCGAGGCCGAGCATGTGCACAGCTTCAAGGACTCTCAGTACACCCAGGGCATCAACATCACCTGTGTATTCTGCAGCATCAAAGCTTACCTGAACATGGCTCTGTGCAGCGAGGTTGTAGATCTCATCGGGCTCGACTTCCTTTACCGCACGAACGATGGAAGTGGAGTCAGAGAGGTCGCCCTCGTGGATGTGGAGCTTATCGATGATGTGGTCGATACGCGATGTGGTGGATACGGAAGATCTTCTGACGATTCCGTGTACCTCATAGCCCTTGTCGAGCAGGAGCTCTGCGAGATAAGATCCGTCCTGGCCTGTGATACCTGTGATGAGTGCCTTTTTCATGTGTTTGTCTCCTTATGTTTTCTCTCGTGTATTTTAACATCTAACCTTGATGAGTTCAGCCTGGCCGAGTATGTTGACGCGGCCTGCGCCGGCTGGGATGAATATGCAGTCTCCGCGCTTGAACCTTAACGGCTTGTCCATGTCTCCGCAGGTGATCCCGCCGTTGCCTTCAGTGCAGAGTATGACCTGGAAGGAATTGGCATCGACCATGAACTCAAACCCCATGCTGACCATTACGCGCTCCGTATCGAAATGCCTGCAGCGTGAGAGGATCTCGCGCGAAGCGCCCGGCACGAACTGCACGAACCTGGGCTTCTGACGCACATCCTGACGCGCCTTGAGGTCCATTATGTCCAGGGCCTTGTCGATATGGAGTTCCCTTTTGTTGCCGTTCTTATCTGTTCTGTCGTAGTCGTAGATCCTGTAAGTTACATTGGAATTCTCCTGGATCTCAACAAGAAGGATTCCTGCACCGATCGCATGTACCGTGCCGGCGGGAATATGGAACACATCGCCTTTGTGAGCCTTGATCCGGAGGAGGTGCTTGCTGAGCGTTCCTTCAGCTGCAGCTCTTCTAAGCTGCTCCGGAGTCATATCATGCTTGAATCCGCAGATGATCTCCGCACCCGGTTTGGCATCCAGTATGTACCACATCTCCGTCTTGCCGCGCTGGTTCTCGTTAATGCCGGCATATTCATCGTCCGGGTGCACCTGGACTGAGAGATCCTGTGCCGCATCGATGAACTTAACAAGGATCGGAAATCCTGTCTCCTGTGCCTTGGTGCCCACATAGTCGTAGTGCGCAGCCAGGTATTCATGGAAAGCCATACCTTTGCACGGTCCCGAACCCACAACGGAACAGCCGTCCCTGTGAACGGAGCATTCCCATGACTCCGCCAGCGGAGCAATGTCCGTCTTCTTGCCATACTCGTCCTTAAGTCTGGTTCCTCCCCAGATGTAGTCCTTGTATGCGGGTTTGAGCAGGATCGCTTCCATTATTAAGGCTATTCCCCTTTAGTCTTCAAACGGATAGACCGTCTTGTCTTCTGCGCTGATCTCGTCGCCGATCTGGATCTCGATGATGCCGAGCTCGCAGTCCTTGTCAGCGATTATCGTATGCTTGCAGCCTGCCGCGATGCTGACGACATCGCCGGGCTTTACTCTCTGTTCCATGCCGTCGATGACAGCAGTTCCGGTGCCTGATGCGATCGTCCAGACCTCATCTCTTAAGTCGTGGCTCTGGTAAGTCATCCTGCATCCGGGGTGGATAAGTGCTCTTACCGTCATAGCGCCGGGCTGGATATCAATTACCGTGAAAGTTCCCCAGGACTTGTCAGCATACCTGACGCCTGTGCTTATCTTCTCAACATAGGGTTTCATATAACCCGACTGTTCCTTGTCGGATACGAGGATTCCGTCAGAAGATGCGGCAACGACCATGTTCTTCGCACCCATTACGAGTACCGGAATGTCGAGTTCGTTGATGACATTGGTGTTCTCGCAGGTATCGTCAAGTGTCGCATTGCCCATGGCCTTGTCAGCCATAGCCTCGGCCATCATGTTCCATGTGCCGACGTCCTTCCACTGTCCCTTGTATCTTACGACGCTGATGGAAGACTCCTTCTCGACCACGGCGTAGTCGAAGGATATTTTCGTGCAGGTCTCATACTTGTCGTAGAGGTCGCGATAGTCTGTGAAGTCTATCAGCTTGTGTGCGATGTCAATGAGGTAGCCGAGCTTAAAAGCGAATACGCCCGCATTCCACATCGCACCCTGCTCCAAGTATTTCTTTGCAGTCTCGGTGTCGGGCTTCTCCTTGAACTCAGATACAGAAGAGATATCCTCCTTCGATTCGGGGATGATGTATCCGTACTTGTCGGAAGGATATGTGGGCTCGACACCCATCAGAGTAATGTTTGCCTTGCCGGAATTGACCTGCTGCTCGAGGCTCGCAACACACTCATAGTAATCGTCCTCAACATAGGGGTCGACCGGACATACGACTACGCATTCATCACCCGGGACACCGAGCTCGTCGTGAAGATACGTAGATGCCAGGGCGATCGCCGGGAATGTGTCCCTTCTGCAGGGTTCAACGCATACGGAAACCTTGTCGCCGAGCTGTGAGGCAATCGCGGGAACCTGCGACTTGGATGTGGCGATGGTAAGCTTGGCATCCTTGTCGACATTCGTTATCTGGCGGTAGACGCGCTGCACCATGGATTCATAGTTGCCTTCGCCGTCCTTGAAGAGTTTGATAAACTGCTTTGATCTTACATCGTTGGAAAGCGGCCAGAGTCTTTTGCCGGAGCCTCCCGAGAGAAGGATTATGTTCATTCTTGTCTCCTTTATCTCATGTATTCTTCGAGATCCTGAGAGATCTTCTCCGCGATCTCACCTGCCTGTGCCTTGTCAATTGCCAGGACGGATATATATGTCTTGAGCTTGGGTTCCGTACCCGAAGGTCTTACTACGACCGAGCCGTCCTCGATGAAGAACTTGAGGACGTCAGAAGCAGGAAGTCCGTCGATGCCCTGCGAGTAGTCCTTGCAGGAAACAGTCTTCTTGTCTCCGAATGACTCCTTGCCCTCCCTGAACTTCTTCATGATGTCCTGCATCTTGGCAAAGCCGGCGGAACCTTCGAACTCATATGAGTGAAGTGTGTTCAGGCAGTAGCCGAACTTCGCGTAGAGTTCATCCAGCTTATCGAGTATGCTGATTCCCCTTGTCTTATAGAATGCGAACATCTCGCAGATCATGAAAGCAGCGTCGACCGCGTCCTTGTCTCTTACATAAGAGCCTGTGAGATATCCGTAGGACTCTTCGAAACCGAAGATGTAGGAGTCCGCCTTGCCGTTTGCTTCCAGCATGCCGATCTGCTCGCCGATGAACTTGAATCCGGTAAGGACATTAATGGTCCTTACGCCGTAGCTTTCCGCGATCTTCTCTGCGAGGTCCATCGTGACTATCGTCTTTACGAACACTTCGTTGCCCGTAACGAGCTTATACTCGCCCGCATTGTCTTTTACCGCGATGCCGCATCTGTCACTGTCGGGATCCGTCGCGAGAAGGAGGTCAGCGCCGGTCTTAGCCGCATATTCCATACCGAGCTGCATAGCCTCTTTGATCTCCGGGTTTGGATAAGGGCATGTCGGGAAATTGCCGTCAGGCTTCTCCTGCTCAGATACGATGGTAATATTCGTAAATCCCGTCTCCTTGAGCGCACGCGTAACAGGCTTGAGTCCCGCGCCGTTAAGAGGCGTGTATACGATAGCGACATCCCTGTCGATCTCGTCTCCGAAAAGAACAGACTGCTTCTTTACTTCTTCGACGAATCCCGTGTAAACCTCTTCGCCGATGTATGTGATCTTGCCTTCAGCAAGGAATGTATCGAAGTCGCCGTTCTTAACACCCTCGAAAACATCAACCGCCTCTATCTTAGCGAGGATCTCAGCGGCAGCTTCGGTCGTGATCTGGCAGCCGTCTGCGCCGTAGACCTTATAGCCGTTGTATTTCGAGGGATTGTGTGAAGCCGTTACCATGATGCCCGCATCGCATCCGAGAGCGCGGACTGCATATGAAAGGCAGGGTGTCGGCATGAGCTCCGTGTAGAGGTGGACCTTGATGCCGTTTGCAGCAAACACGGCAGATGCCGTACGGCTGAACAGGTCTGACTTGATCCTGCTGTCGTATGATACTGCGATGGAATGGTCGCCCGGCTTGGAGTTAACGTAGTCTGCCAGTCCCTGCGATGCTTTCGCGACCGTATAGACATTCATGCGGTTCGTGCCGGCGCCTATGACGCCGCGGAGGCCGCCTGTGCCGAAAGCGAGGTCGCGGTAGAAGGAATCTTCTATCTTAGCCTCGTCCATTGCTTTGAGTTCTGTGATGAGATCTTGGTCAGCCGTGGCATTAGCAAGCCAGGTCTGATACTTGTTAGATAAATCCTGAGTCAACATTGAAAGCCTCTCCGTGCATAAACTCCTAATATTTTATATTAAATAATATAAGAGTTCAAACTTTGGGGCTGTTCAGGCCGCTTTCGCTCTGCGTGCCTGCCTTTTGCTGCGCAGATTCTTGAACATGAATCTCGCAAGGGTGATGAAATATAAATACTCAGCGGGTGTCATAGCTTTATCTTGTACCTCAGCAGGATCTTGCCGCCTGCTTTCTTGATGTAGATTGACATGTAAGTCGTCTCGGGATCATAGTCCTTCATGTCGAAGGAGCATGCATATGACTTTGAAGATTCGTCGAAAACGAGCTCATAATAGTCGGGAGAGCCCACATTATCGGCATCCCAGACATAGAGATCAGCCGTTCCGGTGTTGTTGAGATTGATCTCGCTTGCGACATTGTTGACCGCAACGTTGCATCTCTGTCCGAAGAAATTGCTGATATTGTATGAGACCTCGCCGCCTGTGCACTCCGAGGTGTAGCTCTTTGTATATGTATCGAATGTCGCGGTGTCCACAACTTCGCCGGTAACGTTGTTGTAGATTACGAAGCATATTCCCCTGAGGCCCGGAGCATAGTTGACTCCGTCGATCACGATCGAGGAGAACTGAGGGTTCTCCTTATCGTAGCCCGTGCCTGCGATCGAGAAATCAACTCCGTTGGGAAGCGTGCCGCTCGTGCTGATCACGGTCTCCGTATCAGACGTCTGCTCAGCAAGGACTTCCCCGTTTGAGACAACGCCGTACCACGCCATTCCGAACTGCTTATCGAAACCTGCCTCGAACCCGAGCTGCCTCAGGATCTCCAGGGTCGAACCTGCGATATGTCTTGAGGCATCCTGGGATGTTGCGGCAAGGATCGTCACATCGCCGAGACCGTCAGCATATGTGATGAAATCGTCGATGTCCTTGTTCAGGTAGAAATAGGGATCGTTAAGATCCATCAGATTGTCGTAGATAAGATACTCTTCGCCGTCCATGTCCGTGACCGTGATGGTCATGTTCTCAAGTGTCTCATCCGCAAATCTCGAGACATCGAATGTCGCAGTATAAGACAGATCGGGGTTAAGCGTCATGTCATAGCTTTCCGCATCCGTACCGTACTCGTTGGCGATCGTAAGTGTCATTGCCTGTATCGGCTCGTCCGTGATCTCGATGCCCTCAAGCTTGATGTCGGCAGTATCAACGCGGCCGTCCGCAATGACCGGATCATATGAGATATTAAGGATGCTGTTGGTCATGAAGACCTCCGCATCGAACGGGTTGTATGCTGCGATGACATCCTTGATAAAGTCGGAATTCTTCTTGAGCTCGCCGTTCACGTAATTAGTGCCGTACTCCTCGACCAGTGTCTTGGTATCAGAGTACAGGTTCGTGCCCAGGCCCAGCCGGTCGCCTTCTATCGTCCAGCCCATTGCAGCAAGCGTCGTCGGGAACATGTCGAATGTAGAGAACTCTCTTGCCTCTTCAGGCTGCGTGAGCACACCGTTTAAGATGCAGCAGTATGTCTTTCTCTCGTAGGAAGGCTCGATCGCCTCGCAGAAATTCGAGTCCATTGTGATGTGGTCGCCGCAGATGACGATCGTTGTGTTCTCATAGAAATCCTGTGCCTTGATCCACTCGACGAAATCGTACACCTGCCTGTCCGAGCAGGAGATGACGTTTGCGTACTGGTTGCCGGGATACTCGTTCTCGCACAGGTCGCATACCCATCCGTCCTCGAAATGCGTGTCCACCGTGAGCATCGTGAAGTTGAACGGCTCCGGCTTGGATGCGAGGTCTAAGATCTCCTGTTTCGCGAAATCGAAGAGCTTCTCGTCCTCGTAACCCCACCAGACCTTGTATCCTTCGGGGATATAGCCGTTTTCCATGGCATAGACATAGTCGAAGATCTTGTATCCGCCGTGCCCGCCGAAATACTGTGCTCTTCCTCCGAACACCGCATCGGAACCGACAAGCAGTTCCTGGTTGTAGCCCTGAGCAGCAAGGATATCGCCGATCATGGTGGCGCCGGGGTAGAATGAATCCTGGGTTCCGGCAGCGTTTCCGACTTCCTCCATTGCGGGAAGTCCGGCGGTCTGTGCGACCATCGCACCGGAAGTGAATGTCGCGCCGTGCAGTGAGAGCGCACCGTTGAGCTTGCCCGTACTGCCGTTGAAGCAGCATCCTTCGCCAAGCGCGTAATTTGTAAGATTAGGAATATAGTTGTCGTCGTAAGCACCGCCCGAAGTCTTGTCGGAATAAGTCATCTCCATCGACTCGAGGAAGATGTAGATGAGATTGCGCTGCTCGCCGGGCGCCTGCAGCACTACAGTGTTGGGATCAACATAATTGTCCTGTATAAAATCAGAGCTCTCGCCCTTATTCTTAAAGTAATCGACCACGCCGTACTTGTTGCAGAAGAACAGAGCCGTAATTATAGTCGAGACTGCGAGGACTATGGCTGTAACCGAATTGATTAACTTCTTGAGTTTCTCCTTGCCCGCCTTCTTTACGAGCACGATATTAACCGCCACGAGCGCACCCGCGATAAGCAGCGCAGGCGTCAGTGCCCTGAAGATAAAGCTCCAGATGACGTCGGGGTTCGTTCGCGAAAAGGTGGTACACGATCTCATCGAAGGTAATGTGCCTCCAGATGTCCATCGTCCAAAGCATCGCGAAGATCAGAAGTGCCAGCGCGAGCGCCAGAACTCCGATGCCGATTATCCCCAGAATGTTACGTACTTTTTTCATACCGCGTAAATTCTAAAGCAAAACTGTGGCAAAGTTAGATGGTAAAAGTCTGATTTGCACAAATCGGCAGGGGCGGTTTTTGTGAGATTTGCACAAAACGGCAGGGGCGGTTTTTGTGAAAAGTGCACCAACAGCGGGGTGTGGCGGCCCTGCCTGCTGCCTTGTTGACCCCTAATTCTAAGCCAGTTCGCCCCTTTTCGGGCCGTTTACCATCGCTCAGGAGTCTGTGGTCGCTGAAAAGTCGCTGAGAAATCAATATCTGGCGACTTTTTGGCTACTTTCGCTGATTCGTCGCTGAAAATGCCAAATCCAGCGACTTTCCAGCGACCAGCAGTCAAAAACGCAACAAAATGGAGCGGGATACGAGACTTGAACTCGCGACTTTCACCTTGGCAAGGTGACACTCTACCACTGAGTTAATCCCGCGTGCTTGAATATTATATGAGGGAGACCCCGGTTTGTCAACACCGATTTTACCGGCCCTAATCTTCACCGAGATCGCTGATATCTGCATCGAGCGAGACCTTGACTTCATAGCCCGGAGCGACTTCCTTTACGTCGTTTACTATATGCTCGTAGAGCTCTTTGATGTTGGCCTCGTCAAAGTCGATCACGATATCGAAGGTAATCCTCTTTCTCTTTTCGTCAATATAGAATCCGTGCATCTGGATGACATTTTCGTGGTCCATGACGAGCCTGGTGATCTCAGATCTGATGCGCATTGCCTCGTCGTCGCCGGTGTTGCGGGAATACAGACCGACCGCCGTCAGTATGATAGCGGTCTCTTCATAGACCGCCTCAACGATATCGCGCGTGAGCTGGTCGAATTCCTTGGCTGTCACGGTATCGTCGACTTCGACATGCAGCGATCCCAGGAATCTGTCGGGGCCGTAGTTGTGGAGAATGACGTCATAGACGCCGTAGACACCGGGCATCGCACTGACGATCTCCTTGACCTTCTTGGTGTATTCGCCTTCTACCCTGTGGCCGAGCATGTCGTCTATCGCCTCGCGGATCATCTCGTAACCAGCCTTGAGGATGAAGATCGAGATGAGGATGCTGACATAAGCTTCGGCGTTGAAGCCTGTCGCGAGGAATATTATCGCCGAGATGAGGACTGCCGTGGACAGGACTGCGTCGAAGAGCGCGTCGGTCCCGGAAGCCTTGAGCAGTTCGGATTTGGCCTGCGCGGCCTTCTTACGGAAGTACAGTCCGAGGAATATCTTGACGATGATCGCCACGCCGATGATGACGAGCGAGACCATGTTGTGGTCGGGCGGTTCGGGCGCGATTATCTTCTTGACGGATTCGACCAGAGCCGTGATGCCGGCGTAGAGGATCAGCAGCGCGACCGCCATCTGGCTTAAGTACTCCACCCTGCCGTGGCCGAGGGGGTGCTTCTTGTCCGGCTTCTTGCCGGCGATTTTCGTGCCGATGATGGTGATGACGGACGAGAGTGCGTCCGAGAGGTTGTTGACGGCGTCCAGCACCATCGCGATGGAGTTGACCGCGAGTCCTGCGGCGGCCTTGAAGCCTGCCAGCAGCACGTTCGCCACGATGCCTACGATGCCTGTCCTTACTACTGTCTTCTCTCTGTTTTCCATACGCGCATTATAACAAAGACCGCGCCCGACTTGCATCGAACGCGGAATTGCAACTCAAATTTATCCTACTTTACTCTGCCGGACTGAACATATCCTTTCCGACTCCGCAAATGGGGCAGACCCAATCTTCGGGGATGTCCTCAAATGCCGTTCCGGGTGCGATGCCGCTGTCCGGATCACCAAGCGCCGGGTCGTAGATGTAGCCGCAGGCGCCGCAAACGTATTTCTGCATAGGTAGGTACCTCCTTCTTTTGTCTTCACCCTATGTCTTAAGCATATACGGAAAAGTGTAAAAAAGATACATGTTCAAGTGAATAAATTGTAACTTTGCACGCCTGGCGCACCCCGGGAAGTCGAAAACCCCGCGGATCCCATAACCGCGGGGCTTTCATCCCTTAACCTATTCCCTTATTCCTATCCCTTTATTCCCGCGCCTGTCTCGCCGGCTGCCTGCGGTAACTTCAGATTCCTTAGGAGGTCTTTCTTTTGTTTACGCCTTAATGATATATTTGTTCTAGGCAACGTTACATATCGGCCTGCGCGGATTAACCGCACGGTTTTCCGCAACCATCGCGAAATAGAGGTGCTATCACATGGGCAGACAGTCTATCAAGGAGAACAAGAACATCTACTTCACCAGCCGCGAGGCAGCCGGCCTCACCAGGGAAGCCGCCGCCGACCGCATGCCCGGCATGGGTCCCGACCGCATCGAGAGGATCGAATCCGAGAAGGTCTACCCCCGCCCGGAAGATGTCACGGCAATGGCTGACGC
>CADAOK010000065.1:5515-14030 GCA_902789515.1 Oscillospiraceae bacterium | reverse complement strand
CCGATACGGCCATAACGAGCCTTGATATGAGCGCGAATCCCGAGCTCATGTATCTTGTTGCCGGTTATAACGAGCAGCTTACCAGCATCAATATCAAGAATAATCCGAGACTCTGCGAACTTCATCTTGAGTGTGACTATAACCTCGGATCGCTCGATCTTTCCGGTAATCCCCAGCTCTACTATCTGCTCGCTTTCGGTATGGGTGATCTCAACACTCTCAATATCAGCAACAATCCCAATCTTATCAAAGCTTATGACATAGGTATCGTGGCTGATGAGACCAATAATCTCGGTGCCCCCATCACGTCCTATACGATCAATTACGGCGGAAGCTATGAGCCTTTCGATCTGCTGCAGCACTGTCTGTGCAAGGATAATATTGTTATGAGCTATATTGATACCAATGACGGCCATACCGGATCAGAGACATTCGTAACCAGAGCACAGGCTGTCCAGATGCTCTATGAAAAGTGCGGAAGCCCTGCGGTAAGCGGTTCACTGAGGTTTACTGACGTATCCGAGAGCTCAGCATATGCCAATGCCATCAAGTGGGCATCGGCAAACAACATCTGCTTCGGTTACCCGAATATCTGTTCTGATACTTTCTGCCCCGATGAACTCATAAGCAGGGAAGACTTCGCGCTTATGGCGCACAGGGTTGCCGTATACATGAACCTTGGTACGGCTTTTGATTACGGCAGATCAGACTGGTTCAATGATTTCTACGATATCGATTTCTATGCCTGGGGAGCATTTACCTGGGCGATCCAGTGGGAAGTAGTTCAGACATCAGGCAACTACTGTTATCCGCACGGAAGAATGACGCAGAGCGAACTCGAAGCCGGAGCAAACAAGATATTCAATCTTCCCGCGGAAGCTTCTTATTCCGCTGAGGTAAACGGCAACGGTACACCTGACGGAAGCGGTTCCGTTTTCGTGCCGTACAGTGATAAATATACTTCCGGGAATCCCGGTTCAAGCAATCCTGCGCCTTCTAATCCGGGTTCGACTCCGTCGTCGCCCTCATCAATCGTCGGAACTACCGGTAAAGAGGTATCGGTAAATTACTGCACACATGTACAGAACATCGGATGGCAGGATTATGTGTATGACGGCGCAATGGCCGGTACCACGGGCATGTCTTTAAGGCTTGAAG
Source organism: Oscillospiraceae bacterium (assembly GCA_902789515.1). Lineage (GTDB taxonomy): Bacteria > Bacillota > Clostridia > Saccharofermentanales > Saccharofermentanaceae > Saccharofermentans. Next base: position 12,872 of record CADAOK010000065.1, on the reverse strand, counting down.
CCATGATCATAAACGTCGATACTTCGCTCGATCTCGGGGTCAAGTACAGGACACATATCGAGAATATAGGCTGGGAATCCGAGTGGAAGACCGGCGGCCAGGAGTCAGGCACAGACGGTATGGGCTTAAGGCTCGAGGCAATGCAGATCATGCTTACCGGTACTGCCGCAGCGGATTACGATATCTGGTACAGAGTGCACGTTCAGAACGTAGGCTGGATGGACTGGGTATGCAACGGCGCTGTAGCCGGCACGGAAGGCCAGGCTCTGAGGCTTGAGGGTATGGAGATCAAGATCCTTCCCAAAGGAGCACCTCTGACTCTGATCTCATATGAGACACATGTTGAGAACGTCGGATGGCAGTCTTCTGTTACAGACGGCGCAATGGCCGGAACGACAGGCCAGTCTCTGAGACTTGAGGGTATACGCATAAGGATCGAAGGCATTGAAGGTCTCGGCGTCGAGTACAAGACCCATATACAGAACATTGGCTGGGAAGAGAACTGGGTATCCGACGGAGGCTTCTCCGGAACGGAGGGTCAGGCTCTAAGGCTCGAAGCCATCCAGATACAGCTGACCGGCGAGAACGCATCGAAATACGACATCTACTACAGGACACATGTCCAGAACTTCGGCTGGACCGGCTGGGCCTGCAACGGACAGCCATGCGGCAGTGCAGGGTATTCTTACAGGCTTGAGGGTATAGAGATAATCATCCTGCCTGCGGGAACGCCGCCTCCGGGTTCGACATCCAACATCTTCTATCAGGCATAAATTTGCTGCAGATAAAAGCACCCGTCACATGAGTGGCGGGTGTTTTGTTAAGGATTCATTCGTTTTTCACAAGAAGATCTCTTTGAAGATGTATAAGATCGGAGCATGAAAAAGACACTGGTAACAATAGACATAATCCTGATAGTACTGACGGTCGTTCCCGCCGCCTGGCTTCTTTGGCAGTGTTTCCACAGTGCGATCTACGGAACGATCCCGCAAGGCTTTACTTACGGATTCGACTACGGTCAGATGATCTACGGGGCAGAGGCGTTCTGCTACACGATGATGTTCTTTTGCTATTTCCTGTGCTTTCTGGTAATCCCCTGGGTGGCATTGTTCTTCATTACGCTCATATTTACATTGATCATAGTGCCTTATGTAAAGCGTAAGCCCGCAGCAAAATAAGAAGTCCGCTCAAGGACTTGGCCGGTGAGCGGACATTATAAGCGGACTTAATATAGAACCCGATATCAAAGCATCTTGGATCTCTGTCCTGACTGCTCTCTTCTGCGCTGTATAACCTTGCGGCGGAATATGAGCAGCGCGATGATGAGCACCAGTATAAGGCCTGAAGCCGCTGCGAAAGTAATAAGGATATTCCTGAAGGTCTTGAGCCCGGTCTTCTTCTCGGGAGTGATCTCGACCACGGCGCCTTTACGCGTTATCTCGATGTTAAGGCTTCCGACTATGTATGTCTTATCCGAATAGCACTTGCAAAGCGGTATGTTGATCGTCTGCTCAGTCGCCGAGGAATCCACGAGGACCTGGGAAAGGTCAACCTTATCAGTGCTTCCGAGCTGTGCGCGGTCAGTCGTGGTGGTCACATAAGAAGACATCGCACAGGTCTGGTTATCAACATAGAGATCGGTATCGGCAAGCAGGTCATCAAGCTGGAGCCTTGCCTCGTCGATCAGGGATGTAAACTCATCCTCGCTGACTGGAACTGTAGTGAACTCGCTGTACCCGTACTCGAAAAGGCTGACCAGGTCACGGTATCTTACCTCGGAATCTTCCGCATTGAATACGACACCCACAAGCGTCCTGCCGTCCTTGCACGCGGATGCGCAGAGCGTAAAGCCGGCAGTATCGGTAAACCCGGTCTTGCCGCCCACATAGTACTCGTACGCGAAATCGGAATCCTTTACGAAACGGTTGGCATTGGTAAGCTCTCTCGTATCACTGTACTTGTTGGTGGCATTCACGGTGTATGAATAAGTCTTGGATATCTCGGTAAAGTCGGTGTTTGTAACGGCTTCGTTCAGGATAAGGCTGAGGTCATATGCCGTTGTGAGGTTCTCCGGATCAGCATAACCGAACGCGGAAGTGAAATTAGTGTTCTTGCAGCCGAGATCTGTTGCCTTCTCGTTCATCATGGCGCAGAAAGCCTCTTCGGTGCCGCCCATATACATGCCGAGCGCGAGGCAGCAGTCATTGGCGGAGATAAGCTCTGCGGCATACACCAGGTCCTTAACGGTGATCTCTTCGCCTTCCTGAAGACCGAATCTGACATAGTCGCTCGGGATCTCAGCCATTGCAGCCGCCATCTCAGGGGTTATCGTGACTATATCGGTCATCTCGAGCTTCTCGAGAGCCAGAAGGATGGTCATGACCTTTGTCATCGACGCGGGTTCTTTCTGAACATCGTAATTCTGTCCGAGCAGTATCGATCCCGAATTCGCGTCATAAAGGATATATGCGTCAGCGTGAACTTCCGGGGCATCTTCGTGGACCTCTGTGAGAAGATCCGTCTGCTGCTCGTTCTGTGAGATCAGGTTATCGTCGGGGTTATCGAAAAACTCGTTTATCGCAAGGGATGTAAGCGGCATATACACAAAGACGGTAACGGCAGCGATGATGACTGACGTTACTGCTTTTAACATGTGGTTGATTGACTTCATATATTCTCCCATTTTCATTGTACCCGCATATTTTAAGCATAAATTATAAAAAATACAAAGAATAAGAAATTTGTAATATAATTGACGCGGAAGAAACGAGGTCAATAATGTCGATCGTAAGAGTTACTGATGCCGATTCAGGCGAGTTCAACAATGCCCTGAAAGAGCTCTCTATATATTTTGGAAGACTAAGTGAAGAGAAGGGAAGGGATCTGACCTTCAATCTCCTTACTTACGGCTGCCAGCTCAATGAGGCTGACAGTGAGAAGCTGTCCGGCATGCTTACCGCAATGGGACTGACAAGGGCTGGTGATTCCGGAGACGAACTTGCTCCCGCGGATGTTGTCATAATGAACACCTGCTCTGTCAGAGAGAACGCTGACAAGCATCTCTTCGGCAATCTGGGAGTGTTTAAGCAGGCGAAGAAGGACAATCCCGACATGATCATAGCCGTATGCGGCTGCATGATGAAGGTTCCCGCAAATGTCGAGAAGATAAGGAATTCATTCCCGTTCGTGGATCTTGTTTTCGACCCGCAGCAGATACACAGGCTTCCGCTGTTCCTCAAGGAAGCGGTGGAGTCCGGAAAGCAGGTCGCGCGTGTCGGTGATACGGACTATATCGCCGATGACGATTTCTTCCCGATAGACAGGCAGAGGAAGTTCAGGGCTCTTGTCCCGATCATGTACGGCTGCAACAATTTCTGCACATACTGTATTGTCCCGTATGCGAGGGGAAGAGAGAGGTCCAGGGATTTCGCGAAGATAAAGGCCGAACTCGAAGATCTTGCCGCACTCGGGTATAAGGAGGTCATGCTCCTCGGACAGAACGTCAATTCATACGGCAACGGAAACAGCGACGGCAAGCGGTTTGCCGATGTGCTTGCCTGCGCCTCAGACTGCGGTTTTGCCCGCGTGCGCTTCATGTCGTCACACCCGAAGGATCTGTCTGATGAAGTGATCGAACTTATGGGTTCGCGCCCGAATATCGAGAAGCACCTTCACATCGCGATGCAGTCAGGGTCTGACTCCGTTTTGAAGAGGATGAACAGGCCTTATACGATCAAGGATTTCTACCGCATAACGGATATGTTCAGAGAGAAGGTACCTGAAGGTTCTATCACTACCGACATCATTGTCGGTTTCCCCGGCGAGACTGAGGAGGAATTTGCGGATACACTTAAGGCTGTTGAATACTGTAAGTTCGATGCCGCATTCACGTTCCAGTATTCCGTAAGACCCGGCACGGCTGCGGAGAAGCTCCCTGACAGAGTTCCCCAGGATGTTGTTACGGAGCGGTTCTCGAGACTTCTCGAGATCCAGAACAGGCTTGCGGCAGAGTCCAATCAGAAGAAGGTCGGCAAGACACACGAAGTCCTGATAGAGGGAATTAGCAAGCAGGGCGAGGGTACATATACCGGAAGGACGATATCCAACCATCTGGTCAACTTTACTATTCCTGCAGAACTGATGCCGTGCGGAGACGCGAGCCTTGAAGGACGCCTGGCTCTTGTAAAGGTCGACCGTGCGAGACCGTATTCCGTAGACGGAGTAATGGAGAGACTTATCAATGAGTGAGAACGAGAACAATGCTGTATTTCCGATGAGCCTTGCCGATATCGACAAGTCTTCGCTGTCGCCCATGATGCAGCAGTATGCCGAGATGAAGGAAAGCCTCGGCGATACATTCCTGTTCTACCGTCTGGGCGATTTCTATGAGATGTTTTTCGACGATGCCGTAAGGGGATCGAAGATATTGGAGCTTGCCCTTACCAAGAGGGACTGCGGCTCGGGCATGCGCGCCCCGATGTGCGGTGTGCCGTTCCATGCATACAGGTCCTATGCGGATAAGCTCGTCGGGGCAGGCTATAAGGTCGCCATATGCGAGCAGCTCGAAGATCCGGCTCTCGCGAAAGGCCTCGTTAAGCGCGGTCTTACCAGGATCTTAACGCCGGGCACGATCACAGACGGCGGAGCGATGGAGGACAGGCGCAACAACTTCCTCATGAGCGTTATGTGCATCGGTTCGCAGTTCGGTGTTGCAGTTGCCGATATATCGACGGGAGAGTTCGAGGCAACTCAGCTCACAAGTTCGAACAGCGGCGAACATTTCATCAACCTTGTCAGCAGATACGCTCCGTCAGAGATAATACACAACAAGGCGTTTACCGATACGGCTGAATACATGACGATCAAGACTGTTACCGGTATAGCCCTTACTCTCAGGAACGAGAGGGAGTTCTCGGCTGATGTGATCAAGACGGCCGGAGTTAGCCTTATAGATGCGGGCAAGTTCAGTGATCCGGTAATGCTCAAGGAAGCATGCGGCGCACTGATATCCTATGCAAAAGAGACACAGACCGAGGAAGTAGCGCATCTTAAGACCGTCAGCTGCTTTACCGTATCGGATACCATGGAGCTCGATTACTCCACGAGAACGAACCTCGAGCTTACTCAGACGATAAGATCCAAGCAGAAAAAAGGATCACTTCTTTGGGCGATCGACAGGACCGCTACCGCCATGGGCGGAAGACTCCTGCGCAAATGGGTCGAAGAACCGCTTATATCCGTTAAACAGATCAACAGAAGGCTCGATGCGGTCGAGGAAGCCTGCGGTAAATATATAGCAAGGCAAGAGATAATCGAGGGACTGTCCGGCCTTTATGATATCGAACGTCTTGCGGGACGCGTATCGCTCGGTTCCTGCAACGGCAGAGACTTCATATCTCTCAGGAATTCCCTTGCCAAGCTTCCGTTTATCTGTGAGGCGTGCAGGAACTTCGATAAAGGTCTGTTCAGGGAGATAAATTCGCTCCTTGATCCGCTCGAAGATATATATCAGCTCCTGGACAGTTCCATCAACGAAGACTGTCCCGTAACCATTACCGAAGGCGATATCATCAAGCGCGGATATAATACCGAGTGCGACGAGCTCTACGAGATAGCGACAGGCGCCAAATCCTTTATCCTTAATATGGAAGCAAATGAGAGGGAGAGGACCGGCATCAAGACTCTCAAGATCTCATATAACAAAGTGTTCGGCTACTATATTGACGTGCCCAGAAGCCAGTCCGACAAGGTGCCGGAAGAATATATCAGAAAGCAGACGCTCGTAAACAACGAGAGATATATTACTCCTGAGATCAAGGAACTTGAGACAAAGATACTGACGGCTTCCTCGAGGCGTGTATCACTCGAATACCAGCTGTTTCAGGAGATAAGGCAGAAGGTCAGTGAAGCATCCGACAGGTTGTTTAACACGGCCCGGGCAGTGGCTCTTGCGGATGTCATCACTTCGCTTGCACAGCTTGCCGAGAGTGAGAATTATGTAAGACCCGTCGTGGACGATTCCGAGGTTATCGAGATCAAGGGAGGAAGACACCCTGTGGTTGAGAAGATGCTCGGAGGCACGGCGGACTTTGTCCCGAATGATTCGCTGCTCAATGACGACAGGAGACTGATGGTCCTGACAGGCCCTAACATGGCAGGTAAATCAACATATATGAGACAGGTCGCGCTTATAGTGCTTCTTGCCCAGATGGGTTCATTCGTTCCTGCCAAGTCCGCACATATCGGTCTCGTGGATCATGTCTTTACGAGGATCGGAGCATCGGATGACATCGCGATGGGTCAGTCGACGTTCATGGTTGAGATGAAGGAAGTATCCTACATCCTTAAGAATGCTACCAGAAAGAGCCTTCTTCTCCTTGATGAAGTCGGAAGAGGCACGAGCACATATGACGGACTGTCTATCGCCTGGGCTGTGATCGAATACATTATCGACCCGAATATCCTTTATTCAAGGACTATATTTGCCACACACTACCATGAGCTCAATCAGCTTCAGCGCTTAAGCCGCGGCGTGTTCAATAATCATGTAGCCGTAAGGGAAGATGATAACGGCGTTGTGTTCCTGCATAAGATCGTAGAAGGCGGCACTTCGGATTCCTACGGTATTGAAGTTGCACGTCTTGCAGGTCTTCCGTCTGATGTTCTCATGAGGTCCGGCGCAATACTTAAAGAACTTGAGAGGATCGGCAACTTCAAGGTCAAGGGCAACAGGGAATCCTTTGATGAACATGATACGGAGCTGTCTTCCGATGTCATGCCCGGACAGGAGTCTTTCTTCAATCCGGATAATGTCGTATACAGACGTGAGGATAAGGTCAGGAGCGTTATCAGGGATGTGGATGTGTCGAGGCTTACTCCGATAGAGGCCATGAATATTCTTTTCGAGCTGACGAAGATGGTCGGGGAGGAGAACAATGGGGAGGATTAATGTGCTCGACAGGGAGACCTGCAATGCGATAAAGGCTGGAGAGGTCATCGAACGCCCGGTGTCGGTCGTAAAGGAGCTTATCGAGAATTCGATAGACAGCGGTGCCGAACACATTACGATTGAATTCGCAGGCGGCGGCATCTCCCTTATCAGAGTGACAGATGACGGATGCGGAATGGATCCGGAAGATGCCGAGAAGGCTTTCCTTATCCATGCGACATCCAAGCTCAGGAAGATAGAGGATATCTATAATCTTTCAACGATGGGATTCAGAGGAGAGGCACTGGCGTCGATAGCGGCATGCAGTGATGTGACGCTTAAGACTGCCATAGAAGGCGGATCCGGTACCGAGGTCGTATATAAGGACGGTGTGCTTGTATCTGTTAATGAGACGAGCCACCCGAGGGG
>CADAOK010000065.1:0-5502 GCA_902789515.1 Oscillospiraceae bacterium | reverse complement strand
GCAGTTATCAATCCGTCTGTCTCGCTTAAACTGATCAAGGACGGAACTGCGTTGTTTACCACCCCGGGTTCCGGTTCCATGCTCGATGCCATATATGCCGTATACGGCAAGGAGACGGCATCTTCTATGATCGAAGTCAAGGGAAGCATCGAAGGTTACAGGATCGAAGGCTTTACCGGTAAGACGAGCTTTACCCGCGGCAACCGCGGACTGCAGTGCGTATATGTAAATGACAGGCTGATCCACAGCAAGACTGTTACGGCGGCAATAGATGAGGCATACAAGAATGCCGTCATGAAGAACAAGTATCCGGTGTGCTTCATCAGGCTCTACTGTCCCGAGGGAACCGTCGATGTCAATGTCCACCCGCAGAAGGCTGAAGTGAAGTTTGCTGACGAGCGGACGGTGTTCAGTCTTGTGTTCAGAGGCGTGAGAGATGCTGTTTTCGGAAGCGGTGCGGCAGGGGAGGATTTCCTCGGCAAAGATGACGACGCGGCTGCAAAGGAAACTGACACTTCTTCAGGCGTGCAGATGCGCATGGATTTTGCCAGAACGGAGAAACCGGCAACTGCGTCTGCGAAACCATCCGCACATACACTTAACCCGAGACCGCAGGGGGATCCCGCGGCAGCAAACAGGCTCCTGGAAGTACTGTCGGGGTTCAAACCTGATATCAGTGAGTTCGGAGGCGCTCAAGATGAGGCATCCGTATCTGAACCTTCACAACAGGTGGTAGAGGCTGTTATCTCGGATGACGAGGGCATAGCGGCCAAGACAGATATCGATCTTCTGGCAGGCGCCGAGTTCATCGGAATACTGTTTACGACATATATAATCATGCAGAGCGAATCTGACGTCTTCTTTGTTGACCAGCACGCCGCTCACGAGCGTGTGATGTACGAGAAGTTCATGGCGCGTAAAGCACCGGGCAAACCCGTTACCGAGCGTGAGACACTCCTCGTGCCTCAGGTTATACAGGTGTCTGCAACTGATTACGGGTTCATCTCCGATAACCTCGACAAGTTCAATGAGAACGGCTTCGAGATAGAGCTCCTCGGAGACCGTGAGATCGCGCTCCGTGCGATGCCTATGGGCTCAGGCAACAAGCCGTCGGTCATGTTCGATCAGATAATGACGGATCTGAAGAGGGACGTGCCTTCCGGCTCCGACATCTGGTACTCGCTGATACAGACCACCGCATGTAAGGCTGCGATCAAAGCCGGAGATGTTATATCGAAGGAAGAAGCCGTGTCTTTGGTAATGCAGATGACCAAACTTGAAGACCCGTACCACTGTGCGCACGGCAGACCGACATTCTTCAAGATCGCACGCAAGGATTTCGAGAAGAATTTCAGAAGGATCGTATGATCGATATCAGCACATATCTTCCGCAGTATAAGTACATTCCCGTTATCACCGGACCTACGGCCAGCGGCAAGAGTTCACTTGCGCTCGAAATATGCAGGCGCACCGGCGGTGAACTGATATCGGCAGACTCGATGCAGATCTACAAAGGACTTGATATCGGCACGGCAAAGGACACACCGGAAGAACGTGCGGAGATAAAGCACCACCTGACGGATATTGTGGAACCGGGCACATATTTCAATGTGAGCGATTATGTGTCGATGTGTTATGAGACGATAGAAGTATTGCTCTCCAAAGGTATCCTTCCTGTTATCTGCGGCGGCACCGGGCAATATATATCCGCTCTTTATTACGGATATGACTATGGCCGTGATGCTTCCGCTGATGAAGAGACAGCAAGGCTTGAAGCGGAGTTCGAACGGGACGGCATCGAGGGGATATATGCAAGACTTTCCGAAAAGGATCCCGAGGCAGCTGCGAAGATCCATCCGAACAACACCAGACGTGTAATACGCGCGCTTGCTGTTATTGAATCGACCGGCAAGACGTTCACTGAGAAGAACAACGAATCCACCAGCGAAGGGCCGAGGTATCCGTTTAAGCTGTTTATGTTGGATATGGATAGGCAAGTGCTCTATGACCGCATCAATAAAAGAGTGGACATTATGGTGGACGAAGGTCTTGAGCAGGAGGCGAGAGCGCTTTACGATTCAGGTGCAGACAGAAAGTCCACCTGCTTCCAGGCCATAGGTTATAAAGAGTTCAAGGATTATTTCGAAGGCGCGTCTGACATGGACGAGGCCGTCTATAGCATCAAGCTCAGGTCAAGGCACTATGCCAAGAGACAGCTCACATGGTTCAGAGCGATGGGTGATGACATAAATAGACTGGAAGCTTCTGACATGGAAAAAGAAGTACAGGCTGTACTAAGTTCGATCCGTCAATAACTATTCCGGATATTGAGACTTTCTTAATCAAATTTAAACCAGATTATAACCAAAGTGTCAATTATTATTGATATACTAAAAGTTATACCCTTCAAAATCTCAATAAATCAACAAATGCCTCGATTCGATTGAAACAGAGGCATCAGCGTTGTTATAAAGTTCTATAGATTGCAATCTCCAAAAGGAGGTGATCAAGAGATTGAGTACCGGTGAAGTCCGACAACTTTACCGAGGATCCGGCAATCTTCCGTATTGAACTTAATAGGGGAGAAACTGTCGTTCTCGGGATACAGATAGGGAATGCCGTTGTCACGCCCGAAACGCTTGACGGTGGCTTCGTCGCCGATAAGTGCAGCAACGATATCACCTTCGTCACAGGTGTTCTGCTTCCTTACGATAAGATAGTCTCCATCAAGTATGTGAGCATTGATCATACTGCTTCCCTTAACCTTGAGGATAAAGCAATCATGATCCCCGATTATCGATCTGTTCACGAAGAAACTCTCAGAATAATCCTCGTGAGCGAGTATCGGTACACCGGCAGTTATCTTGCCGATGCAGTAAAGCTGTCTGACATCACTGTTGTCACCGAGAGGTGTGGTTACCGCCGCATCGGACTGACCGGACTGATCCTTGATTATGATCGCACGCCTGATACCGGGGCGGTATTCGATCCTGCCCATCTGGTCAAGCTGCTTGAGATATGCGTGAACAGAAGACGTGGACTTGAGACCCACTCCGGCACATATATCCCTTACTGACGGGGAGATATTATTCCGGTGGATGTAGTCACAGATATATTCATATACACGGTCGATAGATTTGGAACTTCTTGATTCCGGATTCCTGGCGGACATATCCGTACCTCCCGAACAAATATTCTATTTCATCTTATCATAGATTAATTAAGTGTCAAACATATGTTTGATACGGAAAGGAGCTCTGTATGAGTAATTGTCAGGAGTATAAAGATATGATCAAAAGGCTTAAGAATCTGAACAAAGATCTGGGCTGTTCAGACGCAGAAGAGACTGATTTCTTCATTAAACTCTGTCGTCTGTATGAAGATAAGAGAATTAATCTTATGGATGTCTATGCGCGGTATTACACCGGAGCAAAGATCACTGATACTGCATTCATGCCGCAGGGGAGTTCTGATATGACTGACTATATGATCCATTTCTCGGAAGGCTATGACATCTTCGTCAAGAGGATCGAGAAACACTATGCCGAGTTAGTACGGAAAAGGAAGGATGCCATTACTCTGTTTACCTGTATGGTATCTTTGCCCCTCAACATGTCATGCCTGCTGTATCTTACATATTTCAAGTGCCTGAGTCCCGATGAAGTAAAGGAACGTCTGTATATCAGCCGGTCCACTTATTTCCGTCTGAAGCACCGTGCGATAGAGCTCCTGATAGACAGGTACAAAAATCAAACGGATAGTTAAATCCGGATCTTTAATGATATAATTAGCCTGATCTAAACGGAGGTAATATGAGCAGATCGGGTGACGTCTCTTCAGACTTTATTGATACGGTAAAGGCTTTTGCGAAGTCTTCTGTTAAGGCTACCGTGAGATACTTCAAAGGTATCCCGTCCAAAGTCGTAAGGTTCGCGAGACGTAAGATCAATGAGATCAAGAACAGACCCCCGCGTAAGGATATCAGCAAGGTATATGTGCTGGTCGGCTATACGACCAAAGCGCAGGTCGATGCTAAATTCAATGCCGAGAGGCATATGATCATCCTTCGCAGGGGACTTCTTGCGCTTATATTCCTTCTGTTGCTCTTTATCTCAGTCAACAGGTTTACCGAGATGATCAATTACGGCGAGCTCAGCCAGATGTTCGGTGTCGATTCGATGTCCGATTTCCTTAAGAATGACCCGTTCAGTTCCAACAAGACAGTTACCGAGACTGAGGTTACAAGTCCCACTGCCAATACGGCTGTTGATACTGCTCCGAATACTGCTTTGTGATCCTTGTCAAAATGAAGGATTAAAACTTCAAACTTTCATTTCAATTTTCTGTTGCACATCTAATAAAGTTGTACTAATATTTACCCGTTGAGTTTTTGCCAAGGCTTACACGAATAGTTAAATTGGCACCAAAATGAATTTTTTGCTTTCACAACTTGCAAAATGAAAGCGACAGAAAGGCGGCACATTTATGGATTACACAATTGAGAATGAGTACCTGAACGGCCTCATGCAGAGCGTTATCGCTAGGAACAACAACGAGCCTGAGTTCTTCCAGGCAGTTTACGAGTTCCTTAACTCTATCGCACCGGCTCTTCCGGTACACCCTGAGCTTATTGAGAAGCAGGTCCTCGAGAGAATCGTTGAGCCTGAGCGTCAGATCATGTTCAGAGTTGCTTGGATCGACGATAACGGCAAGATCCAGGTCAACAGAGGTTACAGGATCCAGTTCAACAGCGCTATCGGACCTTACAAGGGCGGTCTCAGACTTCATCCTTCAGTAAACCTTTCTATCCTTAAGTTTCTCGGTTTCGAGCAGATCTTCAAGAATTCCCTCACAGGTCTCCCTATGGGCGGCGCTAAGGGTGGTTCTGACTTCGATCCTAAGGGCAAGTCTGACAACGAAGTTATGGCATTCTGCCAGAGCTTCATGAGAGAGCTTTACAGACATATCGGACCTGACCTTGATGTACCTGCAGGCGACATCGGAACAGGCGCTCGTGAGATCGGCTTCATGTTCGGTCAGTACAAGAAGATCCGCAACGAGTTCACAGGCGTTCTTACAGGTAAGGGCCTCACATGGGGTGGTTCACTTGCAAGAACTGAGGCTACAGGCTATGGTCTTTGCTACTTCGTAAACGCACTTCTCCGCGAGAAGATGAACACATCTTTCGAGGGCAAGACAGTTGTTATCTCCGGTTCCGGTAACGTTGCTATCTATGCTACAGAGAAGGTTCAGCAGCTCGGCGGTAAGGTTGTCGCACTCTCTGACTCCAACGGTTATGTATATGATCCTGAGGGCATCAAGCTTGATATCGTTAAGGAGATCAAGGAAGTTAAGAGAGGCAGAATCAGCGAGTATGCTGACCAGGTTGCTTCCGCTACATACACAGCAGACGAGAACGGTTCCAAGGGCATCTGGACAATTCCCTGCGACATCGCTCTTCCTTGCGCTACACAGAACGAGCTTAACCTCGAGTCTGCAAAG
>CADAOK010000064.1 GCA_902789515.1 Oscillospiraceae bacterium | reverse complement strand
GAAAGTTTACGGCGAGCCCTTCAAGAACGATGAGGAAGTTGTATTCATCGACGGACAGTACGCTAAGTAATACTGTTTTGGGATAATTTAATTGTTTCCAACAACGAGGCTCGCAGTAATGCGGGCCTCTTATTTTGCCCTTATGACAGACAGACCGAAGACAAGCAGAAAGCACAGGATCATCACGGCGGCCGTGGTGCTTGTATTCATTGCCATCCTCGGAGCCCTTGTTCTCATGAACATCTACCGCTGTCCCTTCAAGGCGGTCACGGGTTACCCCTGCCCTTTCTGCGGGATTACGCGCGCTTACCTGTCGCTCTTTATCGGCGACATCCAGGCTTCATTCCATTACCATCCGCTCTGGCCCGTCATCACGGTCACGATAATCGCGGAGGTCCTGAACGAACTTCGCATCATAAAGATCCCGAACAAGGTCAACAATATAGCCCTGATCATAGTCGCCGCACTTCTCGTTATCTGCTACATTTGGCGGTTTATGTCCGGCAACTGGGTATATCTATAGAATAAGGATATTATAAATTTACAAATAACTTTAAGAATTGTAAAATAATATATATACGTGTTAGCGCGTACGAACACAAATAACGGAGGACATATGTATGGGTTTATCAGATTCTCTGCAGGGTGCAATGGACACTACAAGAAAGTATGATCTGAGCAAAGAGATGACGCTGGATGAGGTTTTCGAGCTCATCAAGGGTGCGGGACTTCCCGAGGAAGTAACAGGACCGTTCGAGCTTAAGAAGGGTCTGTTCGGCAAGAAGATCATCTTCAAGGGACCTACTAAGGGCTGCACGGCAAACCTCACAGTCAAGGGCACTTCAGCAAAGCTCGTTAAGATTACACAGAGCTCCAGCTCCGGTGTATCTGTCGGCGGTATCCCCGTAGGCGGCACATCACCTAAGGGTGTGCTTGAGAAGACCGCTCAGGAGAACGCTTTCTTCTCAGGTCTCGGCGATGCTCTCAAGGAGATCCTCAAGTAACATCAACTGTTGCGAGGCATTAAAGGGCTGCCATCAGGCGGCCCTTTTTTATGCCAGCACGAGAAGAACGACCGCCGCTATCAGAGCCATAAACGCGAACAGTCCCGGCGTGACCGCATACTTCCCGCAGCTGCCGAGCACTCTCGACGGCTCGTCCGGGCTGATCTTTATGACGCACGCAGAACCCACCGGGATCTTGCCGTCCTTGCCTGTATTCCACAGATCGTAGTAGGACCGGTATTTCTCGCCGCCGTAGTAGTATTCGAACAGCGGAGAATTGACCGGAACGAGGTTGCTCCCGCCGCCGTCATTGTTGCCCGACTCGAAGGTCCTGACGTAGCCGATGCAGGTCGCGTTGACCTCTTCCGTGTAGATGCTCTTCGGTGCGCGCAGTATCCCGATCGTCTTGATCAGCATAACCAGGGCGACCACCACGCAGACAACACCGAAGACCAGCATGTTATTGCTCGTCACATAACCCTTCGGGAGCATCAGCCCCATGACCGTCAATACGATCCCTCCGACGACACCTATTACGCCTTCGATTCGTATCGCAAGCGCGCTCTCGGAGAACACCTTGCTTCCCTTTACCACAGGAAAGATGACCGAAACGATACCCATGACCGCCATCACCAGGCCCAGCAGATACGGTATGTATTCATACTTCTGTTTCGCTATGCAGAAGATCGTGGCTATAATGCCTCCGAAAAACACCACGGCACTTACACCCCCGGCAACGGCCGGTCCCTTGTCTTCCCCGTAACCCTCGGGCATCATGCTGCCGAACCATGCGGCCGGGTGATTCAGCACCTCGGACCGCCACTGCCGGAAGTGCTCGCTGTATTCAATGTTGCCTTCTTCGCTCAGGATCATCTCCTCATTGAAGAAGATCTCTTTGTTATCCTCGCTGTATCTCATATCCTATCCCCGCTGATACCCCCTGCCGTTTTCTATTATATAACAATACAGGACACAGTGCCGTTCATGCGGCAAGATCGGATGGATCCAGGGTACTTAACGGCTTGGGTTACAGTATTCCGGTAAATAAAGGCGCTGCTTAAATGCAGCGCCTTATTCATTTCAGAAGTTCAGTTATATCGATCTCATCCTTGATCTTGTCCTTGCTCGCAGCAACTTCCCTGGCGAGCTTCATCATCTTCTCGACAGCCGGCTTGATCTTAGCCTGTCTTCTCTTGAATTCATCTAGCAGCTCCGTCCCGGAATAACCCTCGACTATCAGCTCGGCGAGGATCTGCTCTGAGATGTCCCTCTCCCCGACCGGTGCGGCCGGATAGATCACGAGGAATCCGTCACCCATCGCGCAGATCGCATCCTTCTTAAATCCCAGCTCCGTATAGAACTGCTGCGGGATCGTGAACTGTCTCTTGGATGTTATCTTTACCCTCTTCTGTTCAGGTATTCTCTTCTTAGCCATTGTCTTTCCTCCTATCCCTGTTTCCTTGTTTCCTTGCAATTACATTATACAAGGAATCAAGGAAAATGCAAGAATGAACAACACCAATCAAAAAGGCGCCGCATCAGCAGCGCCTTCTCTTAAGGATCTATATCTGACACCTACATTACCTGGAACACTATCATCGGCTGCTCGCCCTCAGTCCCCTCGCCGTTGATGATCACTGCGGTATAGTAACCTTCCTCGTATTCGATCGGCATATTGTACTCTTTGTATGCCGCGCCGCCGAACTCTGAATGGTCAACAACATTGCCCTCGGAATCGCGGATCTCAAGGATGTACTTGCCGTCATCCGCGCCGGTTATGATGCACTGCGTCTGATGTGTGCCCGCATTTTCGATAGTGTACGGGATCTCGCACTCGGAGTTTTCTTCCGTTACCTGATAGGACATGGTGGTGTTAACGGTCAACATGTCCTGCGCCTTAACGATGAGGATCACAAAGCCGCTCACGAGCATTACGAACGACAGGATGCCCGCAAACAGATATCTTATCTTCCTGTGCGATTTCGGGTCTACGAGCATTGCGCCTGTGACCATGAGTACGGGTGCAAGGAAACCGATCATAAGGAACAGTCCGAGCGCCGGTGACAGGTCAGTGTTGGCATAGTCGACAGAAGCCGTGCTCTCGCTCGAACTGAAGTACGATATCATCGTCGCGACAAAGTTGACCGAGAAGTGCATCAGCATGTTCAGGATGAAGTTGTTGCTCTTGAGGAGCACATACGTAAGGCATCCGCCAAGGATCGCGGTGTTGATGAACCTCAGGAACGAGACATGGTTGAGGCCGAAGAAGAGCGCCATGGTTAGCACGACCACCCATTCCTTTTTCATACCTCTGAAGTGCGAGAGGATCGCACCTCTGTGGATCGCCTCTTCGCAGACTGCCGGTGTCAGGGCGACGACTAAGATCATGACCGGAAGGCTCATCTTACCCATGAGCATGTCGTTCATCTCAGACATCTCTTCCAGTGTTGCAGGGAAGAGCGTTCCTACAAGGAAGATGCTGATATAGCCGAACAGCGCGCCGCCTACGACGAGGAGCAGAGCTCCGATGACCTCCCTTACCTTTGGCACCTTTACAGGAAACATCTCCTTCAGCGGGATCTTGCGCACGAGTGCGTAGATCACCGCGATCGCAAGGAACGACAGCTCCGTTACCATCAGTCCCGGTATGCCCCAAGCCATCTGCATCCATCCGAAGACCGTTACGAAAAGGGCCATCAGGACCACAAAGAATACCACACCCTGCCATGGATGCAGGCGCTCCTGATTACTTAATTTTTCCATTCCTATTACTCCTTTACTCGTGAATACTGCGCTCAGCTTTGAGCTTCTTTATCTTATTTGCTTTCTTTACTGCGTTTACTACCAGAAAGACCGCCAGGACGCCGCTTATCCCGCAGCATATGCCGTTCGCGAATGTTCCCAGCTGCACTGCGCAAGCGAGGTTGAACAACGCCGCGAAGAGGTTCAGTATGAACACCGCGAAAATGTATCTCACCTGGATCTTCTCGTACTCGATCTTCGAATCCAGATCCGAGAACACATCGAAACCGCCTTCCGACCTTACATAGATACAGGTGTGTCCGGGATACCTCAATTCGCTTACCATCTCTATCCCCATTTCCTCCAGGAACTCGAGGAACGGCCTGTTCTTCTCGGATTTGACAGTACCCTTCAGGAAGAGGTTCTTATATGTATACTTCCCGGGCTCGATATCCTCGAAATCGAACGTCATCCTGCCCATCCCGACCAGGCCGTAGCCGTGCTGTGCCATCTCGTTGATCCAGGCTTCCTCCTTCTCGAGCTGCCAGATATAGAAGAGCTTGTGGAATCTGTGTCTCATTTTCTGCCCTCCATTATCTTCCTGCCGTTGCCGGCGAGCTCTTCGAGCCTCGAGATCTCCTCTTCCAGCATTGCCTTGCCCAGCTCGGTAATGACATATTCCTTCTTGCGGCTCTCGGGATTCTCGGGCAGCTGGTCGATCCAGCCTTTGTCCACCAGTGAATTCAGCGCGCCGTAAAGTGTTCCCGCCGCAAGCTTCACGCGGCCTTTGGAAAGCGCTTCAACATTCTGGATGATGCCGTACCCGTGAAGCGGATCCATCAGTGAAAGCAGTATGTAGTACACGGCTTCCGTAAGTGCTTGCTGCGGCATTATTCCTTCTCCTCCTCAGCCTTTTTGCGGTTTGCCCTGCAGAGCATGAACGATCCGAGGAGCATGCCTGCCGTGCAGAGGAACTGGCCCAGATTCATGTGGTCTGTGAAGAGCAGTACTGCTCCTGCGATTGCCATTCCTGCGAGTATTACCTTGCATACGATGTCTGACTTTCTCATTTTCCTATCCTCCGTTTATATCGTGCTGCGTTATATTGGTTGCCGTTATATCGGTTGCCGATATATCTTATGAGCACAGTATATCGGGGGCCGATATAGTTGTCAAGCACTTTTCGGATTTTTTTGGGGGGAGTTTTTAAACGGTCGGGAAGATACTCCATCGCCTTTCTCATGCCTTATTATATTAATAAAAAATACATTATTGCATGTCTTATCTGTGATAGAATTCAAGTAATATGAACAAGCTGGCGCAGTTAATCTGGAAAGACGTTACCGGAGAGAACGAATCTAACCGGGTGTCTTATATTGTCCGCATAAACGCCCTGCTGATGTGCATTTACTTCATCATCTTCATGGTGGTCTTCAGCATCCAGGGAATGTTCCCGACAGTCGGGACATGCGCTATCTGCCTCGCGACTTACGGTCTCGCAGTCTATCTCACTTATAGGGATTACAACACCCTCGCTCTCGCGATCTATTCTATAGTCACGATCTTCTGGATGATGAGGTTCGTGATGCAATGGGGATGGGAGTGCAGTATCCAGCACTTCGTTTTCGTGCTGCTGCTTCTCGTCTTCGTTGGCACATATGCTTCCGACCGGACCAAGATACTGCTCAGTATCGGTGTCTTCCTTGTAAGGCTTGCGCTGTACACCTGGCATGTGTCTTTCGAGCCGTATGAGGAGGTCCCGTATAACATCACGCTGATGTTCCAGATCATAAACATCCTCTCGATCTTCCTGTCGATGATCGTCATCCTCATGATCTTCACGAGGGACAAGATGGCGACCGAGGCGAAACTGTCACAGTACAACAAGAAGCTCAAGCAGATCTCGGAGATCGACCCTCTTACCAAGCTCCCGAACCGAAGGAGCGTCATCTCCGGCACGATCTCTAACATAATGCGCGGCGTCTGCGAGAACGGCGTCTGCATTGCGATCGGCGATATCGATTTCTTCAAGACCGTCAACGATACATACGGACATGAGGCAGGCGACGAAGTCTTAAAGCAGCTTGCTTCCCTGTGCCATGAGTTCATGAAGGAACACGGGATCGCGGCACGCTGGGGCGGCGAGGAGTTCCTTTTCGTATTCAATAATGAGAACCTCGATGAGGCCGGCATGCACGCCAATGCCCTGCTGTCGAAGATCCGGAACATGACCGTCATGTGGGGAGACGTCGAGATCAAGGTAACCATGACGATAGGCGTCGCCGACGTCAACACATTCATCAGCGGCGATGTTACCGAAGCAGAGATAGACGACCGTATCAACGAGGCCGTCGGTGCTGCAGATAAGAAGCTCTATATGGGTAAATCAGGCGGAAGGAACACCGTCGTTGTCTGATAGTCAGGCTTTCTCGTAAGTATAGAGATTGAGTGTAAGTATTCCCCTGCCCGACCAGTTCTTCTCCCTTATTGGATCCTCGTCCTTCTCGAAACCGTTCTTCTCCAGGACCTTTGCCGCATAGACATTCTCTGTCACGACATACGCAAGGAGCTTGCCGATGCCGACTGTCTCCGTCAGGTAATCACGCATGAGCGCGACCGTCGCCGTGCCGTAGCCTTTGTTCCAGTAATCCTCATTGAACATATAGTTCAGGGTTACCCTGTCTTCCGCGGCATCGTAATCGAACATCTCCGCAAGACCTATAAGCCTGGACGGATCGTCTGCCGGGTATACTCCTGCGATGACCCACTTCCTGTTCTCGAAATCCCTTCCGCCGAGATTCCTGATCGCACCCGCAAGTGCGGCATCACTCTTCTGGTAAAGGAAAGGCGGCATAAATCTATAGACATTGTCGTTGCGGCTGATCTTGGCCAGCGCTTCGACATCAGACTCTTCCATTCTCTTGATTATGATCTTGTCATTAGACAAGTTCGGGAATTCGGCAAAAAGATCTGCCATACATATTTCCTCCGGCATTGCGCCATCTAACCATTTTCCGTACTCTAACATTCAGAATAGCACTTATTTTTTGATTAAGTAAAGGAAATATGGGATTGTTTTTCAATTGTAATGTTTACGCGGCTACTCGTTGTTCCAGACGAAGTTTTCCTTGCCCGCGCCCGCCTCGAAGAAGTATTTCGCGATGCCCAGATCCGTCTTGGCCATAGCCCCGCCGCCGGTGCCGATGAGCACCTTCTTGCCGTCCCCTCTGATCTTGAAGTCCTGCCTGTTCAGAGCGGTGGGAGCGAGCAGCACCGCGCCGACACCCCTGACGAACCAGTAGGGCGCATCGCCGTAGTACTTAGCGATATCTTCAGCTTTCTTGGATTTGTGCGGGACACCCTGAGTCTCGCCGTAACCAAGTACGATGACACCCGTGATGCGGCATCCGTCGGGAATGTGTCCGGTCTTCCTTGCGGCACCCTTGTTTATCGTGCCGCCGACCCACCAGGAATTGAGCCCGAGCATCTGAGCCATGAGCATCAGATCGGCGCCGCAGTACCCGAGCCTCTCCTCGAGATCCTTTGCATCTCTTCCCGCAAGGACTATATAGTTGTTGACGTTCTTGGTCGTAACGAACTTGGTAATAAAACTGATCGCATCACCGCTGCCTGTGACCAGCCTCATCTCGAGACCGTACTGCGCATTGAGTTCCTTGATCCTCTCGCGGATCTGAGCGGCGATATCGTCGGGGATCGGAGTCTTCTTGTATTCGCGTACCGTATGACGGTTCTGGATTGCCTCATCTATGCTGATCATTGAAGTTGTCCTCCGTTATTCCGTGCCTATCCCTTTGGTATACATATGCTAACATGCGGAAGAGGGGTTGTGTTTATTTATATGTAATTAAATTATTAATGAAATATCACCAGTCGCTGGAGATTCGCTGGAAATGGCATTTTCAGCGACGATTCAGCGAATTTCTCTGGAAAGTCGCTGTAAACAGAAATTCCGGCGACTTTTCAGCGACGCGGCATTTCAGGGCGCAAAAACCGGGCAAAACAAAAGCGGCGTGATCGCTCACGCCGCCCCTGCATATGTGTTCTAAGTAAGTTTTATCAGAACTTGCCTGCCTTAGCAGCCTCTTCAACGGAAACTGCTGTGGAAACAGTCATACCAACCATCGGGTTGTTGCCTGCGCCGATGAGACCCATCATCTCAACGTGAGCAGGAACTGAAGAAGAACCTGCGAACTGAGCGTCAGAGTGCATACGGCCCATTGTATCAGTCATACCGTAAGATGCCGGACCTGCAGCCATGTTATCAGGGTGAAGTGTACGGCCTGTGCCGCCGCCTGATGCAACTGAGAAATACTTCTTGCCAGCCTCGAGGCGCTCCTTCTTGTATGTACCTGCAACAGGGTGCTGGAATCTTGTCGGGTTGGTGGAGTTACCTGTGATGGAGACATCAACATTCTCCTTCCAGAGGATAGCAACACCTTCCTGAACGTCATCTGCACCATAGCAGTTAACCTTTGCTCTCGGAGAATCAGCGTTCTTGGAGTAGCATGTTCTGGACAGTTCCTTGAGCTCGCCTGTCTTGTAGTCATACTCAGTCTCAACATATGTGAA
>CADAOK010000063.1 GCA_902789515.1 Oscillospiraceae bacterium | reverse complement strand
AAACAATATACCCATTCGATCTTCTTGCAAGGAGACAGATCCAGTTCAGTAAGATCATTATTGGAACACCATATTCCCCTGAGTTCTTTGAGTCCGGTCAGATTCAGTTTGGAGATGTGGTTATTCAGGCACCAAAGCCCGCGAAGAGATGTCAGGTATTCAACACCCGTCAGATCGTAGATATTGCTGTTCTCGCAGTGAAGATTGTAGATATTACTGATCTCGGTTGCAGACAGATAATCATCTCCGTCCGGGTTATATGTCGCCGACTTGATGATAGCCCTGAAGTTCGGGTCCGGGAAATTAGTGGCATTGATGGCTACTCCGCTTGCAGCAAATACCGGGATGGCGCCCCAGCTCTGAATAAGAACAGCCGCCGTGGCAATGGCCACGAGCAATTTTGACAAACGTTTCATATAGATGTACCCCTCTCGTATCTCTACTGATTAGTTATTATACACTTCAAATCCCGATTTGACGGATTGCAGGTCAGGAAACGGCCTTGTTGTCACACTATATGTGGAACCGCCTTTGAAACTCTGCCGCCACTTCTCTTCCCTTGAATATGACGGCACCCGCAAAGAGAATGACGCTTACGATCAGGCAGATTGCCCACGCAAGAGGCATTTTGCTCTTCACACAAAGATAGATCACACTCGGCACGATTCCCATGAAAACCCCCGTGAGAAGGTAGGACATCGTATTACCGTTCTTGTCTATCATGGCAAGCACGAAATTCGCCGTGATCGTGGCCGCCAACACGATAGGCACCACCAGATCTATCGTAATCTCCAGCAGCCCGAAAACATACGCCGTAACACACCACAAAGCTATTATGATCAACACCAGCTTGGTCACTTTGCCTGCCGATCCGGTTCCCGGCTTGAACTGACGCATTATTCCGAACTCAAAAGCTAACAGCCACATGGCCAGAAGCAGGCTCCAGTGCAGATCCTGATATCCCGGAAGACGAAGTCCGATCAGGAAATCAAGTCCTAAGCCAATGATCAAGAGTCCCCACGTGACCGACAGATGTATCTTATAGAACAGAGACCTCTTCTTCTGAGCCTCCAGCTTGGGATAACAGGGGTCCTCGCCGTTTCCCGTCAATTTACTCTGGCACAGGGGACATTTGACAAGATCGCCCTCGATATCCACTTTGCAATAAGGGCATCTTCTCATTTGATCACCTCCGTCGCGCATACTGTGATATCCACTCCGGATGCAGACAGAAACCTTACGAAATTCTTTACCACACTGGTGCTCATATAGGCAGATGACACTCCGAGTGTCAGTTGCTCGCCATAACCGAACATTGTGGAGAATATGGTGTTGGTACTGCAGAAGCCGCTGTAATTATCGATTCTCTCTCCAAGTGATCTCGGCGGTTTCTGAACTCCCATATTGGAGAATGTCATGGTCACCTTTCCACCGGCTTTTTGCGTAAAATGCCGTACCACATACTGCTTGATAAACAATGGTACCACTCTGACCGGAGCAACGTACTCCATCGTCTCAAAACTGTCCATCTGCTTCTTTATGTTTTCCTCAGTCAACTGGCTCTTAAGGGAAGCGTCAAATTCTGCAGCCAGCTCTTCAAGTGAGATATCGCTGTCAAAGACATGCGTCACATTCACGCTGTTAAAGAAGTTCCTCGCTGTCTTTGACGGATAGTAATTCCTGAGATTTACAGGCAGGGATATGGTTACCGGGAGATTGCGTTTGCGCGGCGGTATATCATCGCGGATAGCAAGCATCCAAAGCGCTCCCAGGTAGCTTGTCAGCGAGACTCCCAGTTCTTTTGCTCTGGGAAGGATCTGCGAGGTCGGCATATGGATCTCGAAGAACTGCAGTTGATTATACGGAAGTTTCAGTCCTCCCAAGTGATATGCCTTTTTACGGGAAGGCCCGTGCGAGAGATTCTTGCTTCCAAAGAACTGTCTGTAACTGTCCTGATTCAAGTCTCCTTCCGAGGCTCCGGAGTGGACTGTCACATCAGTAAGCTCTCCCGGATATTTCCTGCTGAGATAATCAAGCACTATGATATTCAGGAACTCAATGGCACCTGTTCCGTCTGCCAAAACGTGAGAGATATCAAGATTGATCCTTCGCCCGAAATAAGTTACCTGATAATGAAGCATGGTCTTGGACGGAACATAAAGGATCGGACAGATCCGGTCATCCTCCTGCCTTACCACCGGCATAATGTTGGTATCCTCCAGGTAATGCCAGAACAAGCCCCGGCGTATCCTCACCTGTAACTGAGGACGGTCTTCGATCGCCGATAATACGGCCTGCTGCAGAAGTTCAGGATCAACATCCTCCTTCAATGTGCAGCTGAGGCGGAAAGAACGGGTATCCCGCTTCCCTGCCGTGGCCAGGAAGACCTTTGCCACGTTGTCGATCCTATACCAATTAGCGCTTCCCATATACTGTGCACAACACATGTTCCGACAGCCTCTTCATCGCCTCGCGGGCCATGGAGCCGGGCATTTGCTGGTACACATGCCATCCTTTCTCTTCAATATCGAGTTCAGCCGTCCCTCCGGCCTGTTCTATCTTTTCCTTAAGCATAACACTGTCATCTAACAGAATCTCGTTTCTGCCGGCCATGATATATACCGGCGGGAAATGCTCAAAGCTCCCGAACAAAGGACTGAAAACCGCATCTTCCGGATTTCCCTCTCCCAAATATGCCTTGGCAGAATCCAATACAAACTCTTTCGTAAGTATAGGATCTATATCCTTATAGGTCTCATATGAATTCGACGTTCCTGTCATATCGGTCCACGGGCTGAACAAAAGAATTTCCCGCGGAACAGGCTTTCCTTCCGCAAGCAGTCTCTGTGTCAGGCACAACGCCATATTGCCGCCCGCCGAATCACCTGCCAGGAACACCTGTTCTGCCTTCGCAACATTTTCGACAAGGTAGTCCCACACAGCATTCGCATCTTCTGCTGCCGCCGGGTATGGATGCTCCGGTGCCAACCTGTATGCGAAAGAATAGACCGTAAACCCTGTTGACAAGGCAAGCTTTACTGCGAGATTTCCCGCATAGTCAAGCCCGCCGCTGACATAGCCGCCACCGTGACAGTAGAGGATCACATAATCTTTATTGTGTTCAGAAACGGGGCTGATCTCCTCACAGTTTATCTTGCCAATACGGAACTTACGCCGCTCCACACCGCCTTTTGGCGTCGAGATGCGGCCTGCCCAATCAGACAGCTTCCTATGGCGCTTAAGCTCCGGCTCAGTATTTGTCTTGCCGGCCATAAAATGTGCAGCCTTCAAAGCTTTGATCACAGCTTTTTGCATAGCTTTTGATATTTCCTCGTTTCGTCTAAAACAACTATCACAATGATAACAGAAAAAGCATTATCCACATGCATACATAAGCAAAAGTAAAGGGTTTGCCGAAACCGGTAAACCCTTAATGGTGGGAAGAGGTGGATTCGAACCACCGAAGTCGAAGACGACAGATTTACAGTCTGTTCCCTTTGGCCGCTCGGGAATCTTCCCATGTATTAACCCGCCGGTTATGAGCCGGATGCTCTGACCAACTGAGCTAAAGGCCCACGTTACACTTGCGGTGCTTTTCTCAAAGCGCTTGATTAGTATAAATATAATGGGCGGGTTAGTCAAGCGGAAATTTAATCGTTTCCGGATGACTTCCCCGCCCCATGATCTTTACTCTTTTGCAGTAATGTAACCCTTTGCAGTCAGAAGCTCTGCAGAAAGCACGCCGCCACCTGCTGCGCCCCTCAAAGTATTGTGTGACAGGCAGCAGAACTTGTAGTCGAAGATGTTGTCTTCTCTAAGTCTTGCGACAGATACGCCCATGCCGCTTTCGAAGTTGGCATCGAGCTTAGGCTGGGGACGGTTGTCCTCTGCGATGTACTGCAGGAACTGCTTTGGTGCTGAAGGCAGACCGAGCTTTACTGCTTCGCTCTCGTAGTTGTTCCAGACTTCGATCATCTCTTCCATAGAAGGCTTGTTCTCAAAAGATACGCTTACTGCAGCAGTATGACCTTCCTGTACGGCTACTCTGTAGCACTGAGCGGAGATAACGGGCTCAGATGCAAGCTCGATATGGTCGCCTGCAAGCTTACCCCAGACCTTGAGAGGCTCCTTCTCGGACTTCTCCTCTTCTCCGCCGATGTAAGGGATAACGTTGCCTACCATCTCAGGCCAGTCTGCGAAAGTCTTGCCTGCGCCGGAGATTGCCTGGTATGTGCAGACGGAGATCTGCTTGATGCCGTTCTTGAGGAAAGGCGTAAGTGCGGGAACATAGCTCTGGATGGAACAGTTAGGCTTAACTGCGATGAATCCTCTCTGTGTTCCGAGTCTCTTTCTCTGTGCATCGATGAGCGCCGCATGGTCACCGTTGACCTCAGGGATGATCATCGGGACATCTTCTGTCCATCTGTTTGCAGAGTTGTTGGAGACGACAGGAGTCTCGAGTTTTGCGATCTTCTCTTCGAGCGCCCTGATCTCATCCTTCTTCATATCTACGGCGCAGAACGTGAAATCGATCTGGCTGCAGTATTCTTCTATATTATCCGTACCGTATACAATAAGATTCTTTACATATTCCGGCATTGGTACTTCGAGCTTCCAGCGCGAGCCGCATGCTTCCTCGTAGGTCTTGCCTGCAGATCTGGGCGAAGCGCATACCGCTACACACTCAAACCAGGGGTGATTCTCAAGCAGTGTTACGAAACGCTGTCCTACATAACCCGTAGCACCGATTACACCTACTCTAAGCTTCTTTTCCATTTTAAAATTCTCTACTTTCCTAACGTATTCTGTCCGCGTACCGCGCACAGTTGTCTATGACCTGTGCACTATACTAACACTATGACTTTTTTATATCAAGCACGGCAGGCACAAAAAACGTTCATTTTCCTATGATAAAATGTAACAAGATAAACAACCGGGAGATATACGCCTTGCAGACCTTTCCGATACTGGATCAGTACAGTAATTACATGCTTGCGGCACTCGGCAGATCCGAGCTTACCGTCAAGGAGTATACGTATGACCTGATATGTTTCGCGAGGTTCTACCTGCTGGATCACGGCAAGGTCCCTGCTGACACCCCTTTCGAGGAGATCGATGTGTCCCATGTGGACCTTGAGATGCTGAACAAGGTAACAACGGACGACCTGCTCGCCTTTATAATATGGCTTTCGAGGAACCGCAAGCAGTCGAATGCTTCCCGTGCAAGGCATGTCGCTTCCCTGAAGAGTTTCTTCAAATATCTGCATTCGAAGAAGCACCTGATAGACACTAATCCCGCATACGATCTGGAGACCCCTAAGATAGGCAAGCGTCTTCCCAAATATCTGACGCTCGACCAGAGCCGCCAGCTCCTTGAGACCGCATATAACTCTCCTCACGATTCCAACGAGCGCGACTACTGCATGCTTACGCTCTTCCTTAACTGCGGAATGCGTCTGTCGGAGCTCCGCGGGATAGATATAGACGATATCCATGATACGACTCTCACCGTTATCGGTAAGGGCAATAAGGAACGCACGATATACCTTAATGAAGCGTGTCTGTCCGCGATCAAGGACTGGATGGACAAGCGTGCCACCATGAAGATCAAGCCATCCGCATCAAAGGCACTGTTCATATCCAAGCGCGGAACCAGGATCTCTGATGACATGATACAGATAACCATCAAGAGGCTTCTCATGGAAGCTGGAATTGATACCAAGGTGTATTCCGTGCACAAGCTCAGGCACACGGCCGCGACACTGATGTACAAATACGGTCAGGTCGATATCAGGAACCTTCAGATGATCCTCGGACATCAGAGTGTATCCACGACTCAGATCTATACTCATGTTGACGAGAGCCAACTGCAGAAAGCCATAGAGAGCAATCCACTGGCGAATTTCGACCCGGAATCAGGGAAAAAGTAATCTATTCAAGCATCAGCCGCTGGTAGCAGATATCTCAGGTTCAGTCGTCTCGGCAAGGCTGGCGGCGATCTGTGCTTCAGGCTGGGCAGGTTCAGTCTCCCCTCCTTCAGGGGCCTCTCCGCCTTCAGCAGGTGTCTGCTCGACCATCTTGACGTTGAGAGGGAAATAACCCATCGCAGATACAAACTGCTCCTGAACGGAAGAATTCTCGAAGATGCTCTTCTCATTGATCAGGGCATCCTTTGAATAAGGCACCGTTACAGCCGCAAAGCTTACCATCCAGATGAGAATGGACAGGACGATTATCTCAAGCACGAGAAGCGGCGTTACCGCGAAAATATCATTCTTCTTGCGGGCGTGCATCGTCATTCCGGTCTTCTTAACGTCCGTAGAGATGAACTCGGCCATCTTGAAGCTCTTGGAATCGATCTTTGCAAGGATCTTCTCGAGCATTGAATTGCGTGTGTACTCGTCAAGCACCCTCTCCGAATACGTTATGTCGGAAGGAAGCGGATACTCCTCGACGATATGCTTGGCATTCTCGAGCAGAATGTCTCCGAAAACATATATGACCTTGTCTCCGGGCAGTGCGCTCCTCTTGGAATAGACATCCAGATAAGACTTTACGATGGCATTCTCACACCTGGTTGCTTCCTTTGTGATCTGATACACGGAGGAATAGACCATGACAACGGTCGACATGTAGAAGTCTTTGAAGTTCTCACGTGTAAGCTGAGCATTCCATAATTCATCAGCCATTGTAATCACCTCCGTTTCCGTTATCACCCTGTACAGGCGGATAACCGCCCTGGTCACCGCTGTTCAGGAAAGCCATGGGATCGGGCACCGGCTGCGCATTTTGGACAGCAGGATCCTGAACCGGTCTGTTGGCATAGAAATCCTCAGCCGATACGGGAACAGGTTCCTGCGGCATTGAAGAAGCCGGAGCGGCATTTGCCGGAATCTCGGGAGAACCCTGAACCGCCGGACCGTTCTGGACCGGAGCCATGGTCGCGGGATCGACCCTCTTAGTCTTCCTTGATGCCCTGTAACTCGTATCCCTCTCGTCGATCTTGCCTGATATGGCTGATACGGGATATATGAAAGCCAGGATTGCGATGATCACACATGCCACCAGGAACACGATCCTTACGTCACCGACTATGAACGAGACCGCACTTACAGGAATAAGTGCTCCAAATCCGAAATAGAATGAGTATTCCGCACACTTTCTGAGGTTTGCCTTGAACTTCTTGCCGCAGATCAGGTACAGAACATAGATATAGTAGAAATCATGTATGCCGAGTGCCACACCGATGAGCGCAACAGACACGACAAGGATCTTGGCAGAAGGCGCAAGTGCGAAGATCAGTATACCGACGAGTACAGCAGTTCC
This sequence comes from Oscillospiraceae bacterium, assembly GCA_902789515.1. Classification (GTDB taxonomy): domain Bacteria; phylum Bacillota; class Clostridia; order Saccharofermentanales; family Saccharofermentanaceae; genus Saccharofermentans. Next base: position 11,530 of record CADAOK010000063.1, on the reverse strand, counting down.
TTCGATTATGACTCTGACTCTTGATGTCAGTATATTGCCGTATCTGTTCTTGACAAAACCTGTCACGACAACTGCAAACAATCCGCAGACAAGATAATAGAACGAGCTGGTCGCAAGTGATATGCCGACCTTCTCAAGATAATTCGGGATGAATACGAGAAGGAATGACAGAGCCATGCCGAGGATAAGGAACGAGGAGTTGAGGAACTTGCCCGCATCCCTGTCCGTAGCAATCTGAAGCCATCCGCTTATGCTCAGCGGAGCTTCCCTTACCGGATTGTTGTTCTGGATGAAGTAGATCATTCCGAATGCTGAGAGGATAAGTGCGGCGCCGCTTATGACGGCAACGATGAGCAGTCCGAATCTCTCATAGCAGATTCCCGAGATAACCGCACCGACCAATACACCCATAAAATAAGATGCACTCTGGATGTTGTGAATCGTCCTGTCGCTGAAGTCCCTGTACCCGAGCTTGCCTGCATTGATCCTGTAATCACGCATATAGCTGAAAGGCATTCCGAAGCAGAATCCCATGGGAAGAGTCAGAACGGCAGTCAGATACGGGATGTTGACTATACCTGCAACAAGCGCAAGGAAATAGCCGAATGCCGTAACACTCGAGATGGCGATCTTGCTCGTAAGCTTTGATTTGACATAGTTCCTGAAACCGGAGAATCCGAAGAAACCGACAGCGAACAGAAGAGCCGATACAGCAATGAAAGCCTGTATAGCCGGCTGCGGGAGGTAATCCAGCGTCTCTTCATAATAGTAAGTAAATGTGATCGGGATCATTATGGAACCCAGCGCCATGAAGAACGACAGGAACCTGACGGCATTCTCGCCGTACATTACGATTACCGGAGCATTGCCGGATATGCCTCTGGACAGAGTTGATATGAACAGATTGAGTTCAAATACAATGATTCCCATGGATATCGCGATGGAAATGATCGTAAAGATCCAGGACAGCGACATGCCGTTTACCGTTGATTCAAAATCACTTCTGGGCATCGTTACCTCAAGTATGCCGGCAACGGTGTTCTCTGACGAGATGATCGGAGCGATGGCTGCCACATAGCTGTTGCTGCCTTCATTCCTGGAAGTGAATGCCACCTGCTGCTGAACGAAACAGTTCACATACTGGTCACCTACGCCGGACAGATAGTACTGGTCAGTCGTTCCGCCCTCCTGGGATGTATAGAGCCTGAGGAACGAATCGCCGGCCATCGTGTAGATGTTGAATGTATAGCTCTTATCGGGAGCATATGTATATACCGGCAGCGAATAGTTCATATTCTCTTCGATCTGGGTATAGCTGAGAGCAATGGCAGAAGACAGTGCGCATTTCTCCATGGAATCCGCACGCTCGCTCTCCAGTGCCTTGATATAGACCGAAGACAGCTGCGAGGACATTACGAGCAGAACGATGAGAACGATCGCAAAACAATAACCGATCGTCGTGGATGTAATTCTCTTATCCCTGCTCCTGGCAGATTCTCCCCTGCCCTTGTCGCCCTGCTTGCTGCGCATTATCTTTACGAAGATCTCCTGGACGATGAACAATATAACGCCCGCTACGACAGAGATGATCACGGCAAGGAGTATCCTGGACTCAAGCGTATTTCCGATATCGTAAAGGCCATCATAAGCCACCTTGTACTCGAAAACGCCCACGCACATGCCTGTGCTGTCCGTGATGGGAACTATGATGCTCTCGAAATTCGCACCGCCGACAACAGTATTCTCGAAGCTACCGTCAAGCCAGTCAGATACTTTCCTGCCGGCAACCGCAAAGTCCTTCTCACTTGCTGCGCCGTTATAAAGGAGAACGGAAAGCTGTCCGTCCTTATATGCATAGAGCGCATAGCTCTCCTGAGAGAGATTCTCCGTAGAAGTATCGGCGAGCATGAGATTGAATACTGTCGAATACTTTTGTGCCGCCGCACCGGAATCGGCTGAGATGTCGTCTCCGTCTATGGTCCTCTTTACTATGTCACAGACCTGCTCGACCTTAGTATCAGAGATTCTCTTGAACTCGCCTTCAAACTGCAGCCTCATGTGATGAACGGCAAATGAGACAGCGGCAATTGATATAAGAAAAGAAACGATGACCAGAATGACAATACGGACGAGGCGGTTTACAAAATCCGTCTGTCCTGCCTTAGGATCACCATGAATATTTGACATAACAAAACAACCTCCGTAAAGAAGCTTTCAACTAATTATACATAAAAAAAGAAAAAAGCAAAAAAAACAGTGGCATTGCCACTGTTTTCTTACTGGTTGCGGAGGTGGGACTCGAACCTCACGACCTCCGGGTTATGAGCCCGGCAAGCTACCAACTGCTCCACTCCGCGATATCTTATGTGGTGCTCGTGACCGGACTTGAACCGGTACGGATTTTACTCCGACGGATTTTAAGTCCGTTGCGTCTGCCAATTTCGCCACACGAGCTTATCTTTAGAACGGAGAGATAATAACATCAGCCTCAAATAATGTCAAGTAAATAACAATTGCATCTCAAAGCTACAAAACGACTTTAAATATTATATTTAGTGATAAAATGAATACAATCTATATTTGTGAGGGTAACAATTATGGAATTTGATCCTAACAAGAACAATGACAGTTTCATCCCCAACGGCGGCGGAATGAACCCGGATGACGATTTTATCGATTCATCCTTTGCGGTTCAGTTCAAACCGAACGATCCTGCCGGCTCTGTAGCGGACAAGCTGAAGCAGAATGCTTATCCGAAGGATGATTTCGACGACGGATTTGAAGACGAATTCAAGGATGAGTTCGATAATTTCGAATTTGATTCATCCATCTCAGCATTCAAGCCCCTTGCTTCTCAGCCTGAACCTGAGAAACCGGCTTTCACGGCTAAGCCTGAAGATAAGGCTCCCGAGGCAAAGCCTGAACCCAAGCCTGAAGAACCTGTAAAGCCTGCGTTTGCCCCTTTGAACAAGGAGCCTGAGAAGCCGGCTTTCGCGCCTTTCGGCAAAGCACCGGAGAAGCCCGCTGCACCTGCAGAACCTGCTAAGCCCGCATTTGCTCCGGCCAAGCCCGCTGCACCCGCGGAACCTGTTAAGTCTGCATTTGCTCCGGCAAAGAAAGAACCCGCAAAGCCCGAAGCAGGTGTTGAGGATATTCCCGAATTCAAACCCCAGGATCTTGAATTCAACAGTTTCGGTAAAGATAAGAAAGATTCTAAAGATCTTCCCGGCAATAAGATCTTCGAGAAAGGCAACGACCTCGATTTTGCTGCTTCCGAGCAGAATAAGCCGAAGAGCCCCTTCGCAAGCAATAAGCCTGAAGCAAAAGATGCTGAACAGGAAGGCATCAAGACTTTCGGTACGGTTGCATCCGGAGTAGACGCCTTCAAGAAGCCCGAGGCACCCGCTGCAGAACCCAAGAAGGATGTTCCGCCTTCACCCAAGGCACCCGGCGCGAAGCCCTCACCTTTTGCAAACAAACCTTTCTCACCCAAGCCCTCACCTTCAGTCAAATTTGATACGGGTAAGCCTGCTGATAAGGCAGAAGCACCCGCTAAACCCGAAGCAAAGCCTGCTCCGGCTCCTGAATCAAAGAAAGATACAGCAACAACGGCAGCTGCCGCTACAGCTGCTGCCGCTGCCGGAACTGCAGCCGGATTAGCTGCCGCTAAGGCTTCCCAGCCTGCTCCCGCAGAACCGAAGGCTGCTCCTGCAGCTCCCGCACCAGAGGCTCCCAAGGCAGCCCCTGCACCTTCAGCGCCCAAAGCTGCTCCCGCAGCTCAGGCTCCTATAACGCCGAAAGCTGCACCTGCGGCTCAAGCTCCTGCAGCACCCAAGGCTGCACCTGTACCTCCCGCACCTCCGGCAAAAAAGGCTGCAGCTTCTCCCGCAGATCTTAAGGCAGCTCCAAAAGCTGACAGTTCTTTTGCAGCAAACAAGCCCGGTCCGTTTACACCTCCGGCAAAGACTGAGCATTCCGCACCTGCATCAAAACCGGGACCTTTCGCTCAGCCCGCAAGATCAGAACTTGCTCCTGAAGCTGCCCCCAAGGCAGCTCCCGCTGAACCTGCAAAGCATGCTCCGGTAAGCAACACAGGCAAAGCCGCAGCCGGCGAGAAGATCGTGGCAAAGGAAGCTCCTTCTGCGCCCGATGCCAAAGCTGCTCCTCAGCCCGCATCCAGACCCGGTGCCGATGACAAGCCTTTCGCAAGGAGACCGGCTCCGAAAGGAACACCTCAGGCACCCGCTGTTCCGCCCAGGAAAGCATCTGCTCCGACTGCAGTTGCAGCTCAGAATGCACTTGAGCGTAATGAGCGCAAAGCCGCAAGCAAAGCTGTACCTCACGACAACCATAAAGAGATCACTGCCGTTACTCCCGTAAGCAACGGCAAGAAGAGAAAGTCCAAGCCGGTCAAGGAGTCCCGTTCACCCGGAGTTGCCGGAATAATCGTTCTTGTCTGTGTTATGGTTGCTTTCGTCGGTGTTCTCTGGGTACTTTCCAATACCGACAAGATCTCCGCTTTGTTCGGCGGTGCAAGCATTACTTCTGTTTCCGAGACTAAGAAAGAGAAAGAGACAGAGAAGATAACAACAGCTACTTCTGAGGAAGAGACTGAAGAGACCACCAAAGAGACTACCGAGGAAACCACCGAAGCAACAACTGAGGAAACGACCAAGGAGACTACTGAGGAGACCACTGAAGCCACAACCGAAGAGACTACTGAAGAAACAACTGAAGCTACCACCAAAGAGACGACAGAGGCTACTACAGAAGCTACAACGGAAGCCACAACAGAGGCAACAACTGTTGAGACCACCAAGAAGCCTTCTGCAACCGGCGGCAGTGTTGTAACAGACTTCAACACCAAGCTCTCAGGCTTCACCTCCACTTCAGGCGGCTTCAAGTTCGATATCACTCTTACCAACAAGAGCAACGAGACAGCAGATCTCAAGGCATCTCTCGAAGAAGTTGATATCACATTCTACGCTAACTCTGATATTACAAGCGTTACATCAGATGAGATGACATTTACCGGTTCCGGCAAGGACTGGGTCGGTGTACCTAACGGTGCTTCGATCGCAGCCGGCGAGGAATACAAGTTTACCGTCTATGTAAACACAGAATCTTCCGTTACCAAGTACGGTTACAACAGCTGCTACTTCGACTGGAACACTTAATCTCCACGGCATAAGCAAAAGTAAAGAGGTTGCCCCGAGCGGGCAGCCTCTTTTTTTTGAAGTCATAAAGCTATAGAAAACGGATAATCAGTTCAGGCAGCTTTAGGTCTCAGAACCATTCCCTGTGTTCCTGTACATAGACCTTCTGGAACTCTTCATCTGTCTTGGTCAGATAAAGGATTCCGTCAACAATCGAGAAGATAAAAGGAACATAGATCGAAAACACTCCGATAAAGGTAAAGAAGAACGAGAAGATCATAAAGATGCTCAATATAAAAGAGAGCAGATAGACCAATCCAGCAGCGGTATAGCCGAGATAGAACTTGTGGCAGCCGCACCAGCCGAGAAGAAACGCAAACACAGCAGCTGTGGCTCTGTCTTTTGAAGGTCTTTTGCGGGCCTGCATTGTCTCTGTCTCATTGACCGTAGTTCTATCTTCAGACATATGCCTTATCTCAGACCTTTATCTTGACGGTATCGAAAACAAAATGTCCTGACCTGTATCCTATCTTGAGCTCCGATACATCCTTAAGCTCTCCCTTGAGGAACATATCGGCAAGAGTATCCTCGATATTGGATCTGATAGCTTTCCTGAGCGGTCTCGCTCCATACTTCTCATCATATCCGACCTCTGCAAGCCTGTCGCCAGCAGCCTTTGACATTGATCCCTTGATGCCCTTGTCGGCAAGCGACTGGTATACATCCTTCATCATGATATCGGCGATCTTGCGGATCTCATCAGGCTTAAGTTCCTTGAAGATGATGGTCTCATCGACACGGTTGAGGAATTCGGGTCTGAATGTCTCTTTGAGAGCCGTCTGAACATGCTGCTCAAGCGCTTCCTGCGTACCGGAGAAGAAACCAATGGTTGCTGCTTTCGACGAAGACCCCGCATTGGAAGTCATGATGATGATGCAGTTCTCGAAGTTGACGTGCAGTCCGTGTGAATCCGTAAGCACACCGTCATCGAGCATCTGCAGGAGCAAGTTGAACACATCGGGGTGCGCCTTCTCCACCTCGTCGAAAAGGATGACCGAATACGGCTTCCTCCTTACCTGCTCGGTAAGCTGGCCCGCGTCGTCGAATCCGACATATCCCGGAGGAGATCCGATAAGCTTGCTTACCGAATGTGGCTCCATATACTCAGACATATCGATCCTTATGAGTGCTTCTTCTGTATCGAACATCACTTCCGCAAGAGCCTTAACGAGCTCTGTCTTACCCACGCCCGTAGGTCCTACGAAGATGAATGACGTCGGCTTGTGCTTCTTTGTAAAGCCTGCTCTTGTACGTCTAACGGCTTCGGCAACGGCATGTACAGCCTGTTCCTGGCCAACGACTCTCTGGTGGAGTCTCTCTTCAAGATGCAGGAGCTTGTCTGTCTCGCTCTCGGAGATGGACTTGAGCGGGATGCCCGTCCACATCTCCACTACCCTTGCTATGTCTTCGATCTGGATGGGATCCGGAGACACTTCGCTCTCGAGAGCATTAAGCTCTGCTTCGAGCCTGTCGACCTTTGCCTTGAGCTCTGCAGCCTTCTCATAGTCTGCCTCGCGCTCTTCAGGTGAAGAGTTCTCCATCGAATCGAGCTGCTTCTGATGCTCGTCCTGAGCCTCTGCAAGAGCTTTCTTCGTATTCGCAAGCTTTACGAGCTTAACGTTCTTAAGGTTAGACGCAGAACCGGCCTCATCAATGAGGTCGATCGCCTTGTCGGGCAGGAATCTGTCCGTGATGTAGCGTTTCGATGCCTTTACCGCAAACTCGATGACCTCGTCAGAATATGTGACGTTGTGGTGCTTCTCGTAGTAGTCCTTGATACCTTTGAGGATCTCTATTGAATCCTCGATGGAAGGTTCGTCGAGCATGACTTTCTGGAATCTTCTCTCAAGAGCTGAATCCTTCTCGATCTTCTTATACTCGGCTGTCGTTGTGGAACCGAGGATCCTCAGTTCGCCTCTGGCGAGAGCCGGCTTGAGGATATTTGCGGCATTGGTGGAACCCTCTGCGTCTCCGGCACCTACTATGGTGTGGAGCTCATCTATTACGAGGATGATATTCTCAGCCTTGATGGCTTCGTTGATAACGCCCTTTATACGGCTCTCGAACTGGCCTCTGAACTGAGTGCCTGCGACCATCGCGGGAAGGTCGAGCTGCCATACCTGCATATTGAGAAGCTTCTCGGGAACTGTGCCTTCAACTATCTTTACCGCCAAGCCCTGTGCGACGGCAGTCTTACCGACACCGGGCGCACCGATGAGGACAGGGTTATTCTTGGTCCTTCTGTTGAGGATCTGAATACACCTCTCGATCTCGACATCTCTTCCGATTATGCGGTCGATCTTGCCTTCAGCGGCTCTGGCAGTAAGGTTTGTACCGAATTCGTTAAGGTACTTCATACGGGAACGGTTCTTAAGCTTCTTGCCGTCCTTCTTATCCTCGTCCTTACCTGCCTGTGATCCGGGTCTTCTTCCGAACATGCCTCCGAGGAAACCCTGCTTCCTCTCTTCATCTTCGTCCGTATCACCGTTATCATCGGCATCAGCTACATTGATGGGTGTTGAATCCTCATCGAACTCATACCCTTCCTCGTCGCCTTCCATATCGCCGAACTCACCAGATGCAAGAGACCTGAGAAACTCGGACGGATCCGCATTGACATCGTTGTTGCCGATCATGTCCTCAATCCTGTCGCTCATGTCATCGATATTGTCGCCGTTGATACCGCTGGCCTTGAACATATCGGCCACGCCGGCAATCCCCGACTCATATGCACACTTGAGGCAGAACCCTTCGTCTATCCTCTTGCCCGCCTCGAAACGGCTGGTGAATATTATCGCATGTCTTGTCTTACATATACTGCAAAGTGCCATTATTGATCTCCGATTTCCTTAATCCTTCTTCTTACACGCGGACCGGTCAAAATATCGAGCTGTTCCTCCTCGAGTCTGGCTGTATCGATAAAGGCAGACAGATCCTTATACTGACCATTCTTCTTTGCCTTATCAAGCACCGGCTTCAGGAACTGACCCGTATAGGATCTCTTTATCCTGCATATCTCCTCCGGAGTGCCTTTGGCGATGACTTCTCCCCCTTCGTCACCGCTCTCCGGTCCCATGTCTATTATGTAATCCGCCGCCTTGATAACATCGAGATTATGCTCTATCACGACGACAGTGTTCTTATTTTCAGACAGGCGTTCCAAAATGTCAACAAGCTTATGGACGTCCGCAATATGCAGTCCCGTGGTAGGCTCGTCGAGCACATATATGGTCTTTCCCGTCGATCTCTTGGACAGTTCCGCCGCCAGCTTGATCCTCTGCGCCTCTCCGCCAGACAGGGTCGTAGACGGCTGTCCGAGTTTGATATAACCGAGGCCTACATCCTGGAGCGTTCTTACCTTCTTGAAGATCGCAGGATGGTTCTTGAAGAACACACAGGCTTCATCCACGGACATACCGAGCACATCCGAGATATTCTTGCCGTTATATCTGACTTCAAGAGTCTCGCGGTTGTAGCGCTTTCCGTGGCAGACATCGCATGTGACGTAGATGTCCGGGAGGAAATGCATTTCGATCTTGTTTACGCCGTCGCCCGCACATGCCTCGCATCTGCCGCCCTTGGTGTTGAAGCTGAACCTGCCGGCAGCATATCCTCTCATCTTCGCATCAGGTGTGGCCGCGAAAAGCTTCCTTATCAAATCGAACAGACCGATATATGTTGCAGGATTACTTCTCGGTGTCCTTCCTATCGGGCTCTGATCAATGCATATGATCTTATCGAGATTCGAGTATCCCGTAATGCGGTCACACTTTACTCTCGACTTGCGGGCACCGTTGAGCTCATGAGAAAGATACGGAACGAGCGTCGAATTGATGAGCGAGGACTTGCCCGAACCTGACACGCCCGTGATGACCGTGAACACGCCTATCGGGATATCAACGTCGATATTCTTAAGGTTATTGATGGATGCGTTGTGGATCGTCAGCATCTTCTTTTTGTCTATAGGGCGCCTGTTGATTGGAACGGGAATGAACTTCTTGCCCGACAGGTACTGGCCTGTGATGGACTCGGGTGTCTTGATGATGTCATCGATCGTACCCTGCGCAACTACCTCGCCTCCGAACGTGCCCGCACCCGGACCTATGTCGATCAGGTGGTCAGCCGCTCTCATCGTCTCCTCATCATGCTCGACAACTATAATCGAGTTGCCTAAGTCCCTGAGCTTGAAGAGTGTCTTGATGAGCTTGTCGTTATCCCTCTGGTGAAGACCGATTGAAGGCTCATCCAACACATACAGCACTCCCTGCAGGCCCGCACCGATCTGTGTAGCCAGCCTGATACGCTGCGCCTCGCCGCCCGAGAGCGTGGCAGAAGATCTGGCAAGCGTTATATAGTCGAGTCCGACGTCGTTCAAGAACTGGAGTCTTGCTGAGACCTCGCGAATGATCGGCTCTGCTATCTCCTTGTTTTTACCCTTGAATGTGAGCTTTCCAAAGAACGCGAGCAGGTCCTTTACGGACATCGCGGTAATCTCACTGATATTCTTCTTATTAACCTTTACAGACAGGCTGTTAGGGTTCAGCCTCGCACCGCCGCAGACCGGACATGTGTCGATGCTCATATACCTCTCATACGAAGCCTTCATCTCTTCGCTCATGGATTCGCGCCACCTGCGGTAAACGCTTGGTACGACGCCTTCCCATGCGGAATAGTAATCCCCCTCGCGCGGATAGACTGAATTGGTCGTATCTATCTTGAGTTTCTCCCCGCCGTTGCCGTACATGATGAGATCCTTGATATCATCCGGCAGCTTGTAATACGGGGTATCAAGAGAGAACTTGTATTTCTCTGAAAGCGCTACTATGAAAGCCCTGCCCCAGCTCTTGGGGTCATCGAAATTCCACCCTGCGGTCCTTACCGCACCCTCGTTGATGGAGAGTTTCGGGTTGGTTACGCACAGCTCCGGGTCCACGTTGATGAGCGTACCGATACCCGAGCAGTTCGGGCATGCGCCCTCGGGGCTGTTGAACGAGAAACTCCTCGTGGTTATCTCAGGAATGGAGATACCGCAGTCGGGGCATGCAAGATTCTGCGAGAAGAACTCCTCGCCGGTCTCGTATTCTTTCTCGCCCTTCTCGTTCTCTGTGGCAGTCTGCGTCTCGACCTGCAGGAGTCCGCCCGCGAGCTTGAGCGCAGTCTCGCAGGAATCCGTAAGCCTTGTGATGTTAGCTTCCTTGAGGACGATCCTGTCGACCACTACTTCTATCTCATGCTTATTGTTCTTGTTAAGCTTGATGTCCTCGTCGAGCTCATACATGATGCCGTCGACCTTGACCCTGGCATATCCCTGCTTCCTGAAGCTCTCGAAAAGCTTGGAAAACTCACCCTTCTTGCCTCTCACCATCGGAGCATAGATTATCATCCTGGTCCCCTCAGGGTACTCTTTAAGCTTATCTATGATCTGATCGATCGTCTGTGTTTTGATGGGCTTTCCGCAGTTCGGACAGTAGGGCTGACCGACACGCGCATACAGGAGCCTGAAATAATCATATATCTCAGTTACAGTACCTACAGTGGACCTCGGGTTAACAACTGTCGACTTCTGGTCGATGGAGATAGCGGGTGAAAGACCTTCTATATTGTCGACATCAGGTTTCTCCACCTGGCCGAGGAACATCCTGGCATACGAAGAGAGCGACTCGACATAGCGTCTCTGTCCTTCTGCATATATCGTATCGAAAGCTAGAGAGGACTTACCCGAGCCTGACAGGCCGGTAATTACAACCATCTCACGTCTGGGGATATCCAGGTCTATATTCTTGAGGTTGTGCTCTCTCGCGCCTCTTATCTTAATGTACTTATTCTCTTCCATATATCTAATCCTTATTCTGCTAAGTGATTATAACACCGCGGGGGTGCGTTTGTCTGTGAAATATGAGGCATACATGTCTCATAGCAGCACTGAAAGAAACAAAAAAGCTGCCCCGTAAGGAACACCAAGCGGATTCGAACCGCTGATTGCGCCGTGAGAGGGCGCCGTCTTAACCACTTGACCATGGGGCCGATTTGCTTTGCCCGTGTATATTACCATAAGGACAAAGCTAATTCAAGCACTTATTATCAGGCTTTATTTCCTGTTGAAGTTGATGAGGCATCCCTTGGAGATGATCTGTCTCTCATCGTCGGTCAGATCGCCCAGTGTCAGGGTAATCTCCTTCATTCCTTTGTTGACGATATAGGCCTTGATCTCATCTGTCTTCTCTTCCACAGCCTTCTTGATATCGGGAACGAATACATAGTCACCGACTTCGAAGCCTGCGTCTTCAGCGATAACAAACGGCAGCATGCCCCAG
>CADAOK010000062.1 GCA_902789515.1 Oscillospiraceae bacterium | reverse complement strand
TCGTACAGAAGCTCTATAAGTTCAATTGACGGCATATATGGAAAGACTTAAGACTGCAGGCAAATACATACTGAATTTCCTGATAATCCTCGCGATCGGCGCTCTGTCGCTGTTCCTGTCGGTAGGATCGGAAGGCAAGGATTTTATCGATGCGCTGGTAACATCCGACAAGAGGTTTATCTTCGTAATGGCAGGACTCATGCTCTGCTACTACCTTATCGATGCACTGATACTGTTCATCATATGCAAGGAGCTCAAATACCGCATAACCTATAAGCAGTCGTTCGTAACGAATATGACCGGTGTGCTCTTCTCAGACCTTACACCTTCGTCTACGGGCGGACAGTTCGCGCAGGTCTATGTCTTCCACAATCAAGGTGTGCCTGCGGGCATCGGATCCGGCATCCTGGCGATGTGTTTCGTGACGTATCAGATCGTCATCATCGTCTATGCGACCGCAGCCATGCTCTTAAACCACACGATCATCTTTGCCAACCAGCAGACGACGGTAATCGCTGTCGTCGGATTCATCGTAAACGTTGTCATCACGGGAAGCTTCTTCCTTGCTACAAAGCTCAAGAAGTTCCACACCTTCCTTACGGTCAGCTGCCTTAAGTTCCTGGAGAAGATCCACCTCGTAAAGGACTACGACAAGACGTCCAAGACGGTCACCAAATCATTCGAGGAATTCCGTAACGTATCTTCTATACTGTTCTCGAGGAAATCACTCTTCTTCAAGGTATGCCTCTGCCACGCGCTGAAGCTCACGCTTCTTTATTCGGTGCCGTTCTTCGCGGCGCTCGCGCTCAAGGTGCCTCTTACGGCTGGTAACTATCCCAAATTCCTCTCGCTTGCAGCGGCAATAAGCCTCTTCAATACATTCATGCCGATCCCCGGCGCTTCAGGCGGAAGCGAAGCAAGTTTCGTGCTGCTCTTCGGTTTCCTCGGCCAGGCAACGGCATCTTCTGCCATGCTCATCTGGAGAATGCTCACATTCTACTTCGGTCTCCTGCTCAGCATCCTGATAGTCGCCTTCGCGAAAGACACCAAGGGCGGCATCATGAAGGGCATCAAAGAGATGGAGAAGGCGCAGGAGGATACTCCTGTCCTTAAGCCCGAAGATACTGTCTCAGGCGGCGATGGAGAGCAGATTGGTAATAAGCGAGAAATAGATCAGCAGTGACACCGCATCAACGATCGTAGTGATCAAAGGGCTCGCCATGACGGCAGGGTCGAGTTTGATCGTCGCTGCGATGAGGGGCAGGGTGGAGCCGATCGATTTCGCGAAGATAACGACGAGCACGAGCGTGCCGCAGATGATGAGCGCGATGTTCATCGGGAGCTTGTCGATCAGCAGGAGCTTGATGAAGTTCGCACTCGCGAGCGTGATGCCGCAGATGACAGCCACTCTTATCTCTTTCCAGAGGACCTTGAAGAAATCGCGGAACTTTACCTCCTGCAGGGACAGGGAACGGATTACCGATACGCTTGCCTGTGAACCTGCGTTACCGCCGGTATCCATCAGCATCGGGATGTATGCGGTAAGCAGCACGTAGCTTGCAAGGGCGCTCTCGAAATGCGTGATGATGGCACCCGTAAATGTCGCGGAGATCATGAGGAACAACAGCCACGGCATCCTCTTCTTGAACGTCTCGAAAACGCCGATACGCAGGTAAGGCTTATCCGTGTCGGACGGGATGATAGCGGCCATCTTCTCGATATCCTCGGTAGCCTCTTCTTCCATGATATCGATTACATCGTCGACCGTGATGATGCCGACCATTCGGTTCTCGTTGTCGACAACAGGCATCGCGGTAAAGTCGTATTTCTGGAAGGCTCTTGTTGCTTCCTCCTGGTCGTCCGTCGTCTTGATCGAGATGACGTTATCGTTCATGATATCGCCGATGACCTCATCGGGCTGCCTGATGAGAAGATATCTTAAGGCAACGGTGCCTACAAGGAGTCTCTTGGGATCAAGGACATAACAGATGTTGGTGGTCTCGGAATCAAGACCGATCTCTCGTATCCTCAGGATCGCATCCGCTACGGTCATGTCTCTTTTGAGGTCAACATACTCGACCGTCATGATCGAGCCTGCGGAATCCTCGGGGTATCTTAAGAGGTGGTTGATGTCAGCTCTCTGTTCGGGTGTGGCATTTGCCAGGATCTGCTTTACAACGTTTGCCGGCATCTCCTCAAGAAAGTCAGTAGCATCGTCCGCCATCAGGTTGTTGATGACGTTCGCAGCCTCGTTCTTGGACAGGGACATGATGATGTACTTCTGGTCATCGACTTCGAGCTCGGCGAAAACGTCCGCCGCCATTGTCTTAGGCAGGATACGGAACAGCTTGAGGCTCTCTTCGTCCTCCATCGAGTCCATTATCGATGCGATATCGGCTTCCATCATCTCAGAAAGCCGGTTACGGAGATTTACATACTGCTTCTGCTCAAGAAGCTCTAAGATCTCCGCCTTTACGGATGCTAATTCTTCCATAGCTTATCTCCTTAAGGTGTGATTTTAATGCGTAATACCGCGATCGGGGAATGTCAGAATCGCTGTGTAACATTAAAGATCACCTCCTTTTGCGGGACGCGGCTATGGCGCGCTCTTATTTCTATACGCGATTATACTCCGTGTGCTATACTTTTGTAAGGTATTTTTATTAAGGAATCTGACTAATTTACATGGATCTCGCCACAATACTGTATACGCTCATAATAAAACCTCTGGTACTGCTCTTTGAGGTCGTGTTTGTCGTATCCGACAGGGCGCTGAACAACCCGGGCTGGTCCATAGTGATACTCAGCCTGGCGATGAATCTCCTAGTCCTTCCGATCTATCACAAGGCGGATGTCATTCAGAAGGAGGAACGCAGGCTCGAAGAGAAGATGAGCGGTACCGTTGCCCACATAAAAAAGGCTTTCAAGGGCGACGAACGGTTCATGATCCTGCAGACATACTACCGCCAGAACAATTACAGCCCGCTCTATACTCTCAAGAGCCTTCTGCCGGTGCTCCTGCAGATCCCGTTCTTCCTCGCGGCATATTCATTCCTGTCGAATCTCGCTCTGCTTCAGGGGCTTTCTTTCGGGCCGTTAAAGGATCTCGGTGCCCCTGACGGACTGATCCCTGCCGGATCTTTTGCCATCAACGTGCTGCCCATCCTGATGACTGCCATCAACGTTATATCGGGCGCCATCTATACAAAAGGTCTGCCGATCAAGAGCAAGGTGCAGACCTATCTGATCGCTGCGGTGTTCCTGGTGCTTTTGTACAACTCGCCGTCTGGACTCGTGTTCTACTGGACATTGAATAATGTCTTCTCTCTCGTGAAGAACATCGTCACGGAGAAGGCGGGACTGGCTGACAGGAAACCGTCATGCAGGAGAAAGGAAGATACAGCTTCGCACACGGCGGCGTTCTTTGCTTCCGCAGCTTTCCTGGCGGTGCTCACGGGGCTCTATATCCCATCGGGAGTAATAACCGTCTCCACGGAAGAGTTCATCAACACGAGCCTTCTGTTCTCGCCGAATGACCTCGTGTTCCAGAGTGCGCTTCTAGCGGCCGGCATCTTCGTCCTCTGGGGCGGAGTATTCTATCTGCTCTCCGCTAAGGAATACAGGAAGTACTTTGCCTATGTCATGCTGAGCCTTGCCATCGGGGCGGCAGTGAATTTCTTTATATTCGATGCGAAGCTCGGCATCATGTCGAGTATGCTCCAGTTCGACAAATACCCCACATATTCCATCCCCGGAATGCTCATCAACTTCCTGGTGGTGTGCGCACTTCCGTTCGGGATCGTTTTCGTGTACAAGAAGTTCCCGAAGATCGTCCAGAGCATACTCTATGCGGGCGTTATCGCCGTCTCGGTCCTCTCCGTGATGAACTGCATCAAGGTCAACGAAGGATTTGCCACATACCTTCTCTATAACGAAGAGTTCTCGCTGGTAGGGGAGGAGGGCACCTCTTCGATCGAACCCTGGACACTCTCCAAGAACGGCAAAAATGTCTATGTCCTGGTCCTCGATAAGGCGGTCGGACCGATGGTCCCGTACATTTTCCAGGAACACCCGGAGCTCGAGGAGCAGTTCGACGGCTTCGTCTACTACGACAATACCCTGACATACGGCCCGTATACGAATTTCGGCATGACCGCGGTGTACGGAGGCTTCGAATACACCCCCGCCAAGCTTAACGAGCGCGACAGCGAATCCATACCGGAGAAGCACAACGAAGCGCTGAAGGTCATGCCCGAGCTGTTCCTCGAGAACGGCTACAATGTAACCGTGGTCAACCCGACATACGCGAACTACCAGTGGATCCCGGACACTTCGATCTATGACGGAATGGATGGCGTGACATGCTACAACACGGGCAACGCCTTCAACCCGTACAAGGAGACATATAACGAGAACTATTTCGCCATGATGACGCGAAATCTCTTCTGCTACGGCCTGTTCAAGGCATCCCCCTGGATACTGCAGCCCATGATGTACGACAACGGCAAGTATAATTCTGTGCTGGATCTGTCGGACATCACGCAGCAGATCGGAGGCACTTCGATCTCGGACGGTTATCTGTATCCGTTCATGAGCGAGTACTACGCACTCGGGGCAATGTCCGATCTGACTTCCATTGCGGATGATGACAGCAACAACTTCATCATGTTTACCAACAAGACTCCGCACGATCCGATGATGCTGGCAGAACCTGAGATGGTGCCTGCGATCCATGTCGACAACACGCTCTACGATCAGGAGAACGGGTGGAGGTTCCTGTATAACGGCGTGCCGTTCATAGCAGAGGAGTATTACCAGTACACCGGTTATGAATCCAATGCCGCCACGCTTATCCAGATCGGCCTGTGGCTTGATTACCTTAAGGAGAACGGCGTGTACGATAACACGAGGATAATCATCGTATCAGACCACGGCAACGGACTCGGGAATTTTGATGCGCTGCTGACAGGCGAAGACCTCAACAATATCGATATCGAGCAGTTCTCGCCGATACTGATGGTAAAGGATTTCGGCGCGAGCGGGTTTGTCACGTCAGATGAATTCATGACCAATGCCGACACGCCTTACCTTGCCACGAAAGATATCATTGACGATCCCGCCAACCCGTTCACGGGCTATGTCTTCAGCACAGACTACAAGCAGGGCGATCAGATCGTCATCAATTCCGAGTTGTGGGATATCGGCGTCAATAACGGCAATACATATCTTCCGGGCGACTGGTACAGCGTGTCAGGCGGCGATATGACCGATCCTGATAACTGGACATATATGGGTGAGTGGTAATTTCAAAATAAGTGTTGACATAGTAGCGGTTTAATACTATTATAAGCATATTGAAAGTATATGTTAGATACTAACTTCGTTTCCGAAAGGAGTTATTACTATGAAGATCAAGAAGATATTGGCAACAACACTGGTCCTGGCGCTCTGCCTGAGCACCGCGGGATGCTCTATCCTGACAGGAGGCGGCAGCAAGAAGAAAAAGGATAAGGACGAAGATATCGACCCGCCTTCGGACAGGACTGTCATCAAGGCTGTCGAGGCTGAATATGACGGCGAATGGGAGATTACCGACGATGACGAGGACGACGGCGATTATACCTGGGAGCTCGAGTGTGAAGACGGCGCTACAGCTGTCGTAACATGGAGTGAGGGTGACGACGAGGACGATCTGGATATCGATATCGATGATTCGGATGTTGTAGTCGAGACCGAGCCGGATCCTACTCCGACACCTACCCCCACACCTACCCCCACACCTGTGGAGACTGAGCCTGTCGAGACTGTAGCTGAATACCCGGAAGCTTTGAACGGCCTCGAGCAGTATATCATCAACGATTACCTTGTCGGTGTCAACAGCATCTGCTGGGAAGGATGCGATATGGAGAACGGTATCGCTATCTATCAGTACGGTTCGGATATCGAGCTTACATTCAACAGCATAGAGTCGGACAAAGTGACATTCGTGGCTGATATATTCTGCTATCCGCTGTCAAATGACAACGACCCTGATGCCAACCAGGATATGTTCAGTGAAGAATACCTGGTAGGAAGCTTCGAGCTTACACCTGACGCAAACGGCAACTACAGTGTGGTAGTAACGGATAATTCCGATGAAGAGTCAATATATGTAGCGATCGTCTCAGACGAGGCAATGACCTACATCGACTACAGCTACTTCTATACAGCTTGCTTTGTAGATGCTGACGGCGCATTCTATACAGCAAACTGATACTTCGCCGATAACTTACAAGAAAGCAAAACAACCTGCGGTCAAGGAGAACCGCAGGTTGTTTCTTTATATGGTCTATGGATTATTTGGATCAGAGTCCGGTCTTGTCCAGTATCTCGTCAGTTACATAGTTGACTGAATCGTTATGCGCGGTAACAGAAGAAGCGGCTGCGTTGGCAGCATTGAGATACGTCCCGATACCGAAGATAAGGACAGCTGCAAGAATAACGATGATCGCGATTACGAGAACCATCTCAACGAGTGTGAATCCCTTGCATGATTTATTAAGTCTTCTCATATATTTCCCCCCTTGAATAGATCACCCAATCAATATTTAGATATAAATAAATCTATATATTACATTCCGGGAGTCTGGTTGAAGACCTCTTCTGAAATGTACTCAACTGATTCGTTGCGCTCACTTACATCATCAGCTGCAACGTTAGCTGCATCGAGATAGAATCCGACACCAAGCATAACGATGCTGGCGAGGATAACTATGATTGCCATTGTAAGAACCATCTCTATAAGAGTTAAACCCTTGCGTGACTTATTGTGCTTTGTCATTGTCCTTTCCTCCTGATGAAGAATTTGTTAACTGATAATGGAATCATAACACACAGTTCACATTTGTTCAATATTTTCCGTCAAATTTTCACATTTATGAAGAAATCCCGCAAACCTTGATATATAAGGCTTTATAACATTGTTACAACAAAAATCTGCAAAAAAACCAAAAAATATTTTTAAGAAAATGTAAATAAATGATACAAAACGGGAAAATTATTAACAAATAGTGAAGGCGATTTTTGGCTCGAAATCGTTCATTTTTTGCCCGCGGCAGGGTTGTATAATGATTAAGTTAAATTCTTATTTATATTAAGGGCAGTTATTATGATCGTTGAATTTGGTTACGGCAAAGGTACTCAGAATGTTAATATTCCCGATGAGAACATTCAGGACATCCTGATGAGCAACCCTCTGGAGCACGAGAGAACGGGTCCTGCAGCAGTTGAATACGCTCTGGACAACCCGATCGGCTCCGATAAGCTCGAGAATCTCGCAAAGCCGGGTCAGAAGATCTGCATCATCACGAGCGACATTTCCAGGCCCATTCCGAGCTTTGATGTTATCCCGTCAATTATCGACAGGCTCTTCAAGGCCGGGTGTGCACCCGAAGACATAACAGTCGTTTTCGCGCTGGGTTCGCACAGGCATCACACCGAAGACGAGAAGAGACACCTGGTCGGAGATTATGTCTATGAGAAGGTCAATTGCGTCGACAGCGAGCCGGAAGACTGCATCCATATGGGCGACACGAGCAGGGGAACGCCTGTTGACATTACAAGGAGTGTTGCCGAGGCTGACTTCAGGATCGGCGTCGGCAATATAGAGTTCCATTATTTCGCAGGGTATTCCGGAGGCGCGAAGGCTCTGATGCCGGGCGTTTCAACCCCGAATGCGATCCAGTCCAACCACCGCATGATGGTCGACGAGAATGCCTGTGCGGGCAAGCTCGAAGGCAACCCGGTAAGGGCGGACATCGAAGAGTCCGAGACATTCTGCCACCTGAGTTTCATCGTCAATGTTGTATTGGACGAGCACAAGCACATCGTCTACGGTGTGGCAGGTGACGTTACCGAGGCGCACCGCGTGGGATGCGCTTATCTCGACAAGATGTACAGGAAGCCCATCAAGGAAAGGGCTGATATCGTTATCGTCTCGCAGGGAGGCGCGCCCAAGGACGCCAATCTCTACCAGACACAGAAGGCTCTGGACAACTCGAAACACGCCGTCAAGGACGGAGGCACGATCATCCTGATCGGCGCATGCAACGAAGGCTTGGGAAGCAAGGTTTTCGAGGAGTGGCTTGTATCAGCGCCTACGGCTGAGTCCATGATAGTAAGGGTCAACGAGCACTTCCAGCTCGGCGGGCACAAGGCGGCTGCGATCGCAATGGTGCTGCAGCATGCCAGGATCTGTCTGGTGTCCGAGATGGATGATGATTTTGTAAGGAGCATCTTCTTAGAGCCCGTGCACAGCGCGCAGGAAGCTTTCGATGAGGCGATGGAGCGCTATGGCAAAGACGCGAGCGTTATCTGCATGCCTTTCGGCGGCGCGACACTGCCGATGCCTCCGCAGGCCTGATCAGTTCATTAGTTGCCGGGATTCTGTGAGTTTCCTTTGGAAGGATCGGGTTTGCCGAATTCCCTGAAGGGCTCGAAAGGACGTCCGACACCGTAGTTGCCGCCGCTGAAGAAATCCATGCGGTCCATCTTCTCTTTGAATCCGGAATGCACAGCCAGCAGCTTCTGATAAATAAGGCTTACGGCATAAGCCTCATTTGTGCCTGTGTAACGGTTGTTGCGCTTGCCGTCGTTTCCGTTCTCAAACACGACGAAGGTCTGGGCATCCTTTTTGAAGATGCCGAATGCCGTGGGTTCTGCGCAGTCGGTCCCGATAAAGAATCTGAGAATGCTTGCCGGAATATTGTTCGCATTGATGTACGCCTGCAATTCCTCTATAGTCTTCGGTCCCGTATAATCTGCAAGCTTCTGTTCCATGTTGACGGCACCGCAGCCGGGACATATTTCAAAAGAAGCATCAAAAGGCTTGCCGCAGAAAATGCATTTGATCATCATAACAGTATCCCCCTTATGTATATCCCTTAAATTATTTTGAGTATAGCATATCCGAAGGTTGTTATGCGTGTACTGTTTCGGGTGATTTTGTGTTGAAAAATACCCCCTTAACACTTAAAATATCTACGGTGAATTTCGACTGTTAAGGTCGCATCCCTTACAAAGGAAAGGAGAAACATAATGATTTATTCAACAGAAGTCAAGAATATGTGCAAAGTGAATCAGGCCGGCAATCACGGCGCTGCACCGATTCCTGAAGAAGCA
>CADAOK010000061.1 GCA_902789515.1 Oscillospiraceae bacterium | reverse complement strand
GATCCTGGAGACGACACCCTTGTTTCCGTGACGTCCTGCCATCTTATCGCCGACAGAGAGCTTACGCTTCTGAGCGACATATACGCGGACTCTCTTGTTAACGCCGTTCTTAAGGTTGCCGTTGGTCTCCTTTGTGGATACAACGACATCGACAACTACGCCGCTGCCGCCGTGAGGAACACGCTTGGAAGTATCCTTTACCTCACGAGCCTTCTCACCGAAGATCGCCTTGTAGAGTCTTTCCTCAGCCGTCTGGTCTGTCTCACCCTTAGGTGATACCTTACCGACGAGGATGTCACCGTCCTTGACCTCGGCACCGATCATTACGATACCGTCTTCATCAAGGTTGGAAAGAGCTTCATCAGAGACGTTCGGAACCTCTCTTGTGATCTGCTCGGCACCGAGCTTTGTCTCACGTGCCTCGCACTCATGCTCTTCAATGTGGATCGAAGTATAGACATCGTCTCTTACGATCCTCTCGTTAACGAGGACAGCGTCCTCATAGTTATAGCCTTCCCATGTCGTGAATCCGATGAGAACGTTTCTTCCGAGAGCGAGCTCGCCGTTGTCCGTTGCGGGACCGTCAGCGATCGTATCGCCTTCCTTTACCTTCTCGCCGATCTCAACGATGGGGCGCTGGTTGATGCATGTGCTCTGGTTGGATCTCTGGTACTTGGAAAGTGTGTACTTGTCTACTGTGCCGTCCTTGGCTGTGACTTCGATCCTGTCTGCGGATACGAATGATACGACACCGTCGTGCAGAGCAACGATACAAACACCGGAATCCTTTGCCGCACGGTACTCCATACCTGTGCCGATGATCGGAGCCTCAGGCTTGATAAGAGGTACGGCCTGACGCTGCATGTTCGAACCCATCAGCGCACGGTTCGCATCATCGTTGCCGAGGAACGGGATAAGGCTGGTGGATACGGAAACGAGCTGCTTAGGAGATACGTCCATGTAGTCGATCTGTTCGGGATCGAGCTGCAGGAACTGGTCGAGGTGACGGCAGACGATCTTGTTGTTCTCGAACTTGCCGTTCTCATCGATAGGCTCGTTTGCCTGAGCGATGTTGTAATCATCCTCTTCGTCAGCAGCCATGTATCTGACCTCATCAGTTACGACGAGGTTCTCTTTATCGAACTTTCTGTACGGAGTCTCGATGAAACCATACTTGTTGATGCGGGCATAGATAGCGAGAGACGTCATAAGACCGATGTTCTGGCCTTCAGGTGTCTCGATGGTGCACATACGTCCGTAATGTGTGGGGTTGATATCGCGGACTTCCATGGAAGCTCTCTCTCTTGAGATACCGCCGGGACCGAGAGCAGAAAGTCTTCTCTTGTTCGTAAGCTCTGCAAGAGGGTTGTTCTGGTCTGCGAAAGCGGAGAGCTGGGAAGAACCGAAGAACTCACGGAAGGATGCAGAGAGCGGTCTTGTGTTAACAAGGCTCTGTGCCGTAACGACTTCGCCGTCCTTGCCGGAGATCTGGGAGATCCTGTCTCTTGTGTTCTTCTCGACACGTGCGATACCTGTGCGGAGCTGGCTCTGAAGGAGCTCACCTACAGATCTTACACGTCTGTTGCCGAGGTGGTCGATATTGTCGATCCTGCCTACGCCTCTGTGAAGTCCAAGGTAGTAGGAAACGAATGCATAGATATCTTCCTTTGTAAGGCAGCGCGGCATGAGCTCTTCCTTCTTCTCGAAGAGAGCATTCTCGAGATATGCAGCAATATCCTTGCCGCCGTTCTCTCTAGCGTCTGCGATGATATCACGGAGAACTGA
Organism: Oscillospiraceae bacterium; assembly: GCA_902789515.1. Classification (GTDB taxonomy): domain Bacteria; phylum Bacillota; class Clostridia; order Saccharofermentanales; family Saccharofermentanaceae; genus Saccharofermentans. The sequence continues at coordinate 10,984 of CADAOK010000061.1, read as the reverse complement.
AGCAATAACCTTCTCGTTTACGGGAGTGTTATTGATGTCGAAGTTCTTGAGTTCCTTCCTTGTGAAGCTGTTCCTGATGAATGCATCGGGATCTACTCTTCCGTTGCCGAGCACCTTGAGGGGCTTCTCATCGAAATCATCCTCGTCAGCAGCCTTAACGAGCTTTCTGGGGAAGATGGTAACGCAGAGGACACCGGACTCATCGATCTTGCCTGCGATCTCGGGTGTTACAACGGCACCCTTCTTGGCGATGACTTCACCGTCTTCGGTGGTAACGTTCTCGGCAAGCTTCTGGCCGACGATCCTTCTGCCGATCGCAAGCTTCTTGTTGAGCTTGAAGATACCTACGCGATCGAGGTCATATCTGAGCTCGTCAAAATAAGCCTTGTTAAGAACGCTCTCGGCATTCTCCTTTGAGAAAGGCTCGTTGTTGCGGATCTTCTTGAAGAACTCGGAGAGAGCGGCAACATAAGGATCCTGTGCATCCTTTGTGTCATCCTTCTCGAGTGTCATCCTGAGGCAGTCCTCATCACCGAACATATCGATGATGTCTTCGTTGGTAACGAGACCGAGGCATCTGAGGAATACGGACAGAGGGATCTTGTGTGACTTGTCAACAACAATATTGATGAGCTGGTACTCATCAGGCTCATTGGAAGCCTCTCCCTTTGCAGCCTTGTCCTTAGCGGAGATCTTGTTCTCCTTCTCGTTCTCCTCGATGAGGATCCATGAACCCTTGTAGGGGATGAGCTCTGCAGTATAGATGCGGTTGCCCATCTTGGATCTTGCCTCACCGTAGTATGCTCCCGGAGATCTTACGATCTGGTTGATGACTACTCTCTCGGCACCGTTGATGATGAAAGTACCCTGCTCTGTCATGATAGGGAACTCACCGACATAGATAGTCTCTTCGGAAACAGTATTATCTACTTTATTATTAAGCTGTACCTTAATGCTGAGTCTTGCAGCATAGTTGCTGTCGTTCTTCTTGCACTGGTCAATGACATCTGCCTTTGAAAGCTTTACGACTCCACTGGATTTATCCTTCTTACCGGATCTGTCTTCCTTACCGGAAGGATCACACGGTGTGTCAGGATCGAAGATCTTATCGATAAAATAGATCTCACTTCGATTACTTCGTTGATCTTGGAGTAAGACTGACGTTCTGTCTTGCCTTGTTTAACGGAATGGACCATAGCTAACGAATCACCTCACACAAAGCTTAAAACCATTGATTTCAAGCGGTTTACAGTGGAAAAGTCTTTTTATTTAACACAAAAGACTAATCCCGTCAAGGCAAAAGGGCATAATACCCCTACCCAATACGACGCAGTAAACAATTATAAAGGGTCGTTAAAGTATTGTCAACAGTTTTGTAAGGTAATCAATAGGTAAACTGTTCAAGCCATCCCTTGTTAACTTCGTAAGAAGGATTGTTGGCCTGGAGGCCCTGTGCCCACTCGTTGATCCTTGTTACGATGATCGAGTTCTTGACCTGATACTGCCAGTCGGGCTCGCTGCACTCAAAGTAGTATACAAGAACCCTTGTCTTATCCTGTGAGAGGATAACGATGTAATCACCCTGAACACGGGCAGGATCGAAAAGCCACTGGCCTGCTTCAACGATATCCGTTGCAAGGGGTGTGTAGCCTGTCTCTGCGCTTGTGTCAGTGAACGAAGCGATCTTGGCACCGGGGGTGTAACCGCCATTGACCATCTCGCTCGTTACGCTGGAGTTAGCCTTGCAGATTGAGTAGAAGGTCAGGGAATCGACAGGACCGGAAAGGATCTTTGCGACCTGAGCCTCAGCTTCAGCCTGAAGTGCTGCCGGATCAGCGGTGGCAACATCGAGATCCGTTTCGAACGAGAGTGTCATAAGTCTGTATGTTACTGTTGTTTCCTCGTTGAGATATACCTTGTCGAAACGGATGACATAGTAACCTGTCTCTGTGGGGATTACGGCTGTGTCGCCTTCAGCGGTGTCTGCGCCGAAGATGAATTCCGTAAAGCCTTCAACGAAATAGTCGGTATACTGTGCCGTATATCCCTCGCAGCGTGTAGGATCAGCATCGTCTTCAAAGCTTGCGAGCGCGCCCTCATCACCCTTCTCGGTAAGATAGTCCATTACCGCCTGACGGAAATTCTCGGGTGTTGTGCCGAGCACAGCGATCTTCTTGGCTGTCGTTTCAGCATCTTCCATGCCTGTTACATTGCCTGCTTCATCGACATCCGCAGGAATAAAGAAATAGTTGAAGTCAGCCAGCTGGTATGCCTGGGGGTTCTCATCGAACGCAGCCTGGATCTCCTCAGCGGTAGGCATGAACTTGAACTGTCCGATATACTCCTGATATTCGTTAGTAAGGACCTCCTTGGCAAGGATCTCTCTGTAGATACGCATGGACATACCTGTTCCGTATACCTGGAACAGATACTGGTCTACAGAAGAATAGCCGTAAAGAGCTGCCATCATCTCGACGCTCTCGCTCTGCTCGAGTGCGACAGCATCTGCTGTGGAATACTTAAGGAAACCGTCCTGTTCAGCCGCACGGTTGATGAGGATCGAATTAAGGACCTGCATGCCGGCCTGCTGGAGGATCATGTCGCGGTATGTCTCGCCTGTTGCGGGATTATATACTTCATCAAGATTATCTCTTGTTACATAGCCGTACTGTGAGTACTGCTGGAAGACTTCATTGAAATGATAGTTGGTCTCAAGGACAGAGATGCTGGCCACCTGCTGCTGTGTCACTCCGTCAGCTGCGGTCTCGTAGATCGTCATACCGGGAAGAAGCTGGGGAATGATACCGGATATATAAATAAACCATCCGAGAACACATACAACGATTACACCGACTGAAACGCCGAGTGCGATCTTAGCGCTCTTCGAGCTGCTTTTAGTAGATTTGTTATTCTTTGCCATATGGGCCAACCTGCCTTGAATTTAGTGGCTTATAAAAAAGCATTGACTATTATAATTCGGCAGGCCTGATAATGCAAGGAAACTCTCAATTCTGCACTTTTGATACATAAAACGCCTGAATTCCGGAGCTTCGACTACTCGTTTTTGCCTTCTTTTTCCTCGTCGCCGTCGCCCTCTTCGGGTTCCGGATTAGCGTGGATCATTACCTTGGCAATTGCATTCTCGGCAACTTTAAGCACCTTGATATCGAGATTCTTGTAGTGGACCAGCGGGTGCTCGCGTTCCTCGGGAACACGGTCGAGTAATGAGAGGACAAGACCTGCAATGGTATCGTACTCGTCATCGGTAAGCTCAACATCGATCGCATCCTCGAGGTCGCTAAGGGTCATGTCTCCAGCCACGATGTAATCACCGTTGGAGAGGCGTACCAGCTCGTCGTCGTCCTCGTCGAACTCATCGCTTATGTTGCCTACGAGCTCTTCAAGGATGTCCTCGATCGTGCAGATGCCCATTGTTCCGCCGTACTCGTCGACTATCACGGCCATCTGCATGCCCGAGCTCTTCATCTCGCTGAACAGTGATGATATCTTGCGCGTCTCGTGAACGACCAGCGGGTCCCTGATGTATTTCGAGAGGATGAATGGGTGGTCGTTGTCGGGCGGAGTGAGCCCGAGAAGATCCTTGATGTGGAGGACGCCTTCGATGTCATCTATCGTCTCCCTGTAGATCGGGATCCTGGTAAACTTCTCTTCCCTGGCGACCTTCATGACCTCATCGTATTCGGCATCTATCGGAAGAGAGACTATCTTCTTCCTGTGCGTCATGATCTCAGCAACTTCCTTGTCGTTGAACTCGAAAACATTCTCGATCATCTCTTTCTCGGTATCCTCGATGTTGCCGGATTCGGAACCGACATCGACCATCATACGGATCTCTTCCTCTGTAACGGACTTGTCGTTCTTATCCGGGTCGATCTTAAACAGCCTTAAGATGCCGTTGGTCGATGCGGTCAGGACAACAACGAACGGTCTTAAGAAAATGCTGAAGAAATTGACTATGTCCGTAACGGCAAAAGCCCATTTCTCAGGATATGTCTGCGCAATCCGCTTGGGAACGAGCTCGCCGAGCACAAGAGAGAAGAACGACAGTATCACGGTGATAACAACCGTCCACAGCGTCTCCATCCAGGGATACTGCCCCGCAGGATCCACTGCCTGTGCCAGCGCCCTTGCGAAATTGTTAGCGGCAAAAGCCGATGACAGGAATCCGGCCAGGGTAACACCGACCTGGATGGTCGCAAGGAAGCTTCCGGGATTATCGATGAACTTGACTATCCTTTTGGCCTTCCTGTTGCCTTCCTCGGCCATCTTGTGCATCTTCGCATCATTGAGCGATATCACGGCCATCTCCGTGCCGGAGAAAAAAGCGTTTACCAGCACGAAGAAGAATACTACCAGCAGATCAACAACAGTCTTGACCATTATCTCATCTGATCAAGCAGCGTCTTCAGAGTGGTCCTTACCATCTGGGGATCCGCTTTTCCTTTCAGTGCTCTCATGGACTGGCCGATAAGGAACTGGAAGTTCTTCTCAGAGCCACCGAGGTATTCTGCAACAGCCTTCTCGTTTGCAGCGAGCACTTCCTTGATCACCGGCTCGATGGCAGAACTGTCGGATACCTGTGCCAGGTTATTTGCCTTGATGTATTCTTCGGGATCGACACCGTCCGTAAACACGGTTCCGAGAACCTGTCTTCCGGTCTTGCGGTTGATCTTGCCCTCAGACACGAGGTTGATGATCGTTCCGAGATTCTTTCCGTCAAAGTCCATATCTTCGACTGCAACATGGGCATCTTTGCAGAGCTTGAGCAGGTCGGTCATTATCCAGTTGGATACATCCTTCGGGCTTCCGGTCATCTCGGACGCGGTCTCGAACACCTTAACGAGCGTGGTGGCGCCGGTAATGATCTCCGCGTCATACTCGGGCAGGCCCATCTCGCTGACGTATCTTGCACGCTTTGCATCCGCGAACTCGGGGAGCGCCGCCTTGACCTCATTAAGATAATCCTCGGATATCTCAATGGGCATAAGGTCAGGATCCGGGAAATACTTGTAGTCCTGGGCATTCTCCTTGGAACGCATCGCATAGGTGTATTCCTTCTCGTCATCCCAGCGTCTCGTCTCCTGAACGACCTTGCCGCCTTCTTCTATCAGGTCTATCTGCCTGTCGCGCTCATACTCGATCGCACGTTCAATAGCCTTGAAGCTTGCGATGTTCTTCATCTCGGTCCTGGTGCCGAACTCCTTCTGGCCGACAGGTCTTACCGATAGGTTGACATCCGCTCTCATCGAACCTTCCTGCATCTTACAGTCTGATACGCCGAGATACTGCATTGTATCCCTGAGCTTTGTCAGGTAAGCAGTAACTTCCTCCGCGCTCCTGAAGTCAGGTTCCGACACGATCTCAAGAAGCGGAACGCCGCATCTGTTGAAGTCGACCATCGTCATTCCCGTAACCGGGTCATGCACGAGCTTGCCGGCATCCTCTTCCATATGGATCTCGTGGATGCCGATGGACTTGGTGCCTTCAGATGTCTTGATGTCAACATGTCCGTTCCTGCAGATCGGGAAGTAGAGCTGTGATATCTGGTAAGCCTTCGGGAGGTCAGGGTAGAAATAGTTCTTTCTGTCGAACTTGTTCTTCCTCGTTATCTCGCAGTTAAGCGCGAGGCCTGTCTTGACCGCGTACTCGACAACCTTTTTGTTCAGTGTCGGAAGCGTGCCCGGCATACCGGAACAGACTTCGCACACATGTGTGTTGGGCTCTCCGCCGAATTTGGTGGAACATCCGCAGAATATCTTTGATTCCGTGGAAAGTTCGCAGTGGACTTCAAGTCCTATTACCATCTCATATTCTTTCATCGTCCTGCCTCCTTTCACTCTGCTGACGGCGACTGCTGCTCGTAAGCCTTGTCAGCCGTAGCGCGCTGGAAATCGGAGGCGAAACCCAGTATGGTCTCTTCGCCGTATTTCTTTCCGATGATCTGCATTCCCACAGGCAGTCCTGATGCGAATCCGCAGGGTACTGATACCGCAGGAAGACCCACGATGTTGATGAGCACGGTGCAGATGTCTCCCAAGTACATCTTGAGAGGATCCGAGAGGCTCTCGCCGGCCTTGAGGGCCGGGGTCGGAGCGACAGGGCCGATGACTACGTCATACTTTGAGAATGCCTCGTCGAATGCCTGACAGATCAGGTTCTTGACCTGAAGAGCCTTGTTGTAATATGCATCGAAGTATCCGGAGGAGAGCACGAAGTTGCCGATCATGATCCTTCTCTTTACTTCCATTCCGAATCCTTCGGATCTTGACTTGATGTAAAGCTCGCCTAAGTCCTCGACGCCTTCCGGACGGAAGCCGTACTTGATGCCGTCATATCTCGACAGGTTGGAGCAGGCTTCCGCGCAGGCGATGATGTAGTAAGTCGGGATCGCATAATCCATTATCGGAAGCGTGAACCTCTCGACCTTCGCGCCTTCGCTCTCGAAAACCTTCACGGCCTCCATTACGGCATCTTTGACTTCGGGATCTATTCCCTCACCGAAATACTCTTCAGGAATGCCGATCGTCTTTCCGGCGACCGAGTAGCCTTTAATGCTGTCGATATCGAGCTTTGAAGTCTCTGTCGAAGACTGATCCTTCGCATCCACTCCGCAGATCAGGTTATACAGCGATGCGACATCCACGGCATCTCTTCCGATCGGTCCGATCTGGTCGAGAGATGAAGCGAATGCGACAAGACCGTATCTGGACACTGTTCCGTATGTGGGCTTAAGACCCGTTACACCGCAGAAAGATGCGGGCTGTCTGATCGATCCGCCCGTATCAGAACCCAGTGAGATCGGAGCAAGCCTTGCGGCTACGCAGGCAGCTGATCCGCCGGATGAACCGCCCGGAACCCTTCCTTCTCCCCAGGGGTTTACCGTGGGACCGAAGTAGGATGTCTCTGTGGTCGATCCCATTGCGAACTCGTCCATATTCGTCTTTCCGAGGATGACCATACCCTCGGCATTGATCTTCTTAATGACAGTGGCATCGTAAGGCGGAACAAAGTTCGCGAGCATTTTCGAAGCGCACGTCGTTGCGGTTCCCTTAGTGCAGATGTTGTCCTTTATGGCTATCGGAACACCTGCAAGGCTGCCCGTGAGTTCGCCCTGCTCAATGATGCTGTCCACTTCCGCCGCACGGGCAAGCGCCTGCTCCCGGCATACCGTGATATATGATCTATACTTGGGATCCAGCGCATCAATGGCATCAAGGAAAGCCTGCGTTGCCTGAACGGAAGTAAGTTCCTTGGCTCTAATCTTGCTTCCTATCTCGAGTGCTGAAAGTTTTAAGATTGCTTCTTTTTCCATATTCTCAAATCCCCCGTTACTCAAAAGTCTTGGGCACGAGGATCGTACCTTCTTTGGTCTCCGGAGCATTGGAGAGTATATCCTCTCTCATGTCTCCGTTCGACGCATCATCTTCCCTGGTTACGTTGGATCTTCCGGAAGCATGGCTCAGTGGCTCCACGCCTGTCGTATCAAGCTCCGAGAGCTTGTCGAAGTATCCGAGGATATCATTGAGCTTTTCCTGGGTAACTATCTCGTCTTCCTCACTGAGCTCTATCCTGCCCAGTGCCTCGAGATACTTTACGAGGTCTTTTGTTATCTCCATAAATTACTCCTCATCGCCGTCTGTTTCTTCCGGCTCTGTGTCTGTATCGGCAGGTTCTTCTTTTCCCGCTTTTTCCTTTTTTGCCTTACCGGTGATCTTGTCATCTTTCTTTCCGACGACAGAAACGATCAGTATGACGATTACTCCGACCACTGCAACGCCGCCGATTATTGCGAGCACCCAGATGATCGTATTGGCAGTATCATCGCCGCCGGGAGCCATCTCCGCAGACGGGGTGGGTGTCGTCGTGATGTTAAGCATCAGCTCGCCTGCAGCAGGATCGTAAACATCGCCTTCAGCAGCAACGGGGATTGCAGGTTCATACGCCTGATCGGTGCCGAACTGGTATTTGCCGGTGTCGATTTCATTGCTTATCTCTTCGCTTAAAGCAGTAAGAGCAAGCGCATCGAGCTCATCCTGGCTCTTCTCTTCCTTTCCGAGATATCCGACTACAAAGTAACCGTACTCCTCGCTCAGGATAACATCCATGTCGCCAACTTCATGATCTTCGTAGGCCCATGCCTCGAAGGAAGGCACCATCACACCCATCGGAACCAGGATATCGTTCGTCTCGAAAACAGTTCCGTCAGCAAGGAGTTCCTGTGCCTTAACCTGCATATCATCGATATCGGAACACTGTGCGAGAAGATCGTTTGCAGCCGTCTGAGCCTGCGCAAGTGTGTCCTCGCTTGAACCGTTAGGTGCATAGAACAGCGCATATCTGATGTTCGGAACATATTTATCTTCGTCGGCAAACTCATAGTTCTCACAGTATTTCTGAGAATATGCATCGGCAAGATAGTAATCCTCCAGGGTCTTTCTGAATGCCGCCTCGTCCATTCCTTCTCCGAAATACAGCGCAAGATACTCGTCAATTGTCATGCCCTGGGGAGCCGCAGATTCCGTGGCCAGATCAGCGATCATGTCATCGATCGCAGTCTGTGTCTCTTCCGTAAGGGTGACTCCTTCATCTTCTGCTCTCTTGCAGATGATCATAGTACTCTCGATGGTATTCTCCGCATATGCAACGAAGTAGTCGCCGAATGTGGGATAATCGCCTCCGAATTCCTCTGAGAGGTCAATATAACCTTCAGACGTAGCCGGAGCCTGGCCGTAATAAGCATACTGGCTCAGTTCGATGAATGCGTTGATGAAGTAGAAGTTTGTCTCGTATACCGGGATCTCTTCGCCCTCAAAAGTGTACTGATGGTAGAGGAAGCTTCCGATCTGGCTTCCGTACAAAGTATCAAACGATAATTCCTGCGTGGTCTCGCTTGTTGCATCTGTCTCGTCTTCGATCCCGCCGCAGGTATCCTCCGTCTCGTCAGCCAGGACTGTTCCGGCAGGTGCCATAAGCATCGTAGCCATTATTGCGCCTGCAATGATCTTCTGAATCTTTTTCATTTTTACTCCTTAACCCGTTATCTTCCTGAAATCATCGGCCGCATCAGCGATCGTATCATCCATGTCGTTATACTTATACTTGCCGAGCCTTCCTCCGAAGAATACACCGCCGTCATTATCGGCAAGCTCTCTGTACTTCGCATAAAGCCCGTTGTTCTTGTCATTGTTTACCGGATAGTAGGGCTCGTCGCCCGGCTTCCAGTCGGCAGGATACTCTCTGGTAACCACTGTGCCCTTGCATGTATTAAACTCGAAATGCTTGTGCTCGATAATACGCGTATACGGAGTCTCCGCATCCGTATAGTTTATGACGGCGTTGCCCTGGTAGTCATCAACATCCGGCATCTCCTCCGTCTCGAACCTCAGGCTCCTGTATTCGAGATTGCCGAACCTGTATCCGTAATACTCGTCGATCATACCTGTGTAGATGACCTTGTCTGCGAGAGCTGACAGCTCATCTTTGTTCCCGGCATAATCAGTGTTCGTGCGGACTTCGATGCCCTGCAGCATATTCTCGATCCATGCGGTATATCCGCCTACCGGAATTCCCTGGAAATCGTCATTGAAATAATTGTTGTTGTATGTGAGCCTTACCGGAAGTCTCTTGATGATGAATGCCGGAAGTTCCGTAGCTTTCCTGCCCCACTGCTTCTCGGTATAGCCCTTGACGAGCTTATTGTAGATATCCGGGCCTATGAGTGATATTGCCTGTTCTTCCAGGTTCTTAGGATCCTCCACCGCGCCCAGTGCTCTCTGCTCCGCCAGCTTGGCAGCAGCCTCTTCGGGAGTCACGACGCCCCACATCTTGTTGAAGGTGTACATGTTGAAGGGCATGGAGTATATCTCGCCCTTGTAGTTGGCAACGACAGTATTGGTATATCTGTTGAATTCCGCGAACTTGTTGGCAAATTCCCAGACCTCTTTGTTGCTGGTATGGAAGATGTGCGCCCCGTATCTGTGAACATTGATGCCGTTAACATTCTCGGTATATACATTGCCTGCCACATGACTGCGTCTGTCTATGACCAGGCACTTGAAGCCCTTATCGGTTGCAAGTCTGGCAAAAGCCGCGCCGTAAAGACCTGCTCCGACTATAAGAAAATCATACTGAGACATAGGGCACCTCCTTTTTACAGACACTAATATACACTATTTAGAACAAAAAGTAACATAAAGGGTGCCCGCGGCACCCTTCGTATCAGAATTTCCTGAATCTGTCATATCTGGCTTTGACCAGCTTTTCCTCATCAAAATCGAGGATGACTTTCTCCACTATTCCGAGGTCTAACATATCCTTGGCAGTAAGCTTCATCTCCGACGCGGCTTCAGATGCTCTCTTGGAATCTTTCCAAAGGATCGAAGCATATCCTTCAGGCGAGAGGATCGCATAGATAGCGTTCTCGAGCATCCAGATCCGGTCTGACACCGCCAGAGCAAGCGCTCCGCCGGATCCTGCCTCGCTTATGATGACTGACAGCACCGGGACCTTGAGCGAAGACATCTCGTAGAGGTTCCTCGCGATAGCTTCGCCCTGACCTCTCTCCTCTGCCTCGAGTCCGCAGTATGCGCCCGGGGTATCAACGAAACAGATGACCGGACGGCCGAACTTCTCTGCCTGCCTCATCAGACGGAGCGCCTTGCGGTATCCGTCAGGAGAAGGCATGCCGAAGTTCCTTACGACATTCTCCTTTGTATCGTGTCCCTTGGACTCTGCAATAACTGTTACGGTGCGTCCTCCGAAGGTCGCGATGCCGCCCATGATAGCCTGGTCGTCTCTAACATAACGGTCACCGTGGAACTCGATAAAATCAGGGAAGATATCTTCGATGTAATCTTCCGCGACCGGCCTGTCCTTGCCTCTGGAGATCATTACCTTATCCCAGGGCGTGAGCTTGCCTGACTTCTTGGCAATCTTCTCTTCCTTGTACTTAACTTCCTTGAAC
>CADAOK010000060.1 GCA_902789515.1 Oscillospiraceae bacterium | reverse complement strand
CATCAACAAGGCAATGGGCGAGAGGGGTTACCTCATGAGCAACGGCTACGGCCCGCTCAAGGACAAGACATTCAGGATCGCTCACATGGCTGACACCACTATCGATGAGATCAACCAGATGCTGAAGGACCTTGACGAGGTCATTGCAGAACTTAAGGCAAAAGCATAAACACACCGAGAATAAACAAAGGGGCACAGACACATGAAGATCCTTATCACCGAGAGCATTGCGGAAGATTCAGTTCAGTACTTAAGAGACAGAGGCTACGAGGTTGAAGAATACCTCGGTCATTCACAGGAAGAGATCGAGGAGCACATCAAGGGCTTTGATGCGATCATCGTAAGATCTGCAACAAAGATCAACGAGAACCTTCTTAATAATGCTGACTGCCTCAAGGCAGTGGGCAGAGCCGGAACAGGCATTGACAATATCGACGTTAAGGCTTGTACAGAGCACGGCGTGATCGCTCTCAACACACCTACGGCAAACAACATGGCAGCAGGCGAGCTCGCAGTAGCTCAGGCATTTGCCATCTTCAGGAATACCATCCAGGCTAATGAGGGCGTTCACAGCGACGACTTCAGGAGAGGCAACTGGGTTGGTGTCGAGCTCGAGGGCAAGACAGCCGGCATCATCGGTCTCGGAAGGATCGGTTCCATCGTATCCAGAAAGCTCAAGGGCGTTGGCATGACAGTTATCGCTTATGACCCTTACGTTGCTACAGAGAAGTTCGACAAGCTCGGCGTAAGACGCTGCCAGACACTCGACGAACTCCTTGCAGAAGCAGATCTCATTACTCTTCACACACCGAAAACAAAAGAGACATACAACATGCTCTCCAAGGAGCAGCTCTATAAGTGCAAGAGAGGCGTCAGGATCGTAAACTGCGCAAGAGGCGGCCTCGTTAACGAGCAGGATCTCGCTGATGCTTTGGCTGAAGGTCAGGTAGCTGCTGCTGCCATCGACGTATTCGATAAGGAGCCTTCCTACAACAAGCAGCCCGGCGAACAGCATTTCGAGAATGTGCTGCTCCATGCTCCTCACTGCATCATCACACCTCACCTCGGTGCTTCTACCGTCGAGGCTACCGCTAAGGTAGGTCAGGGTATCGTCGAGCTCATCGACGGCGCTCTCAAGGGTGAACTCGTTGCGGCTATCAATATGCCCCAGTTCTCCGGCAGTGTCGAAGAGATCAAGCCTTACTGCTCTCTCGCAGAGAAGATCGGCCTTATGTACTTCCAGGCTGAAGCAACTCCGATCAAGAAGGTCGAAGTACGCTACAGAGGCGAGCTTGCTGACAATTCCGGAACGGGTATCATCACACTCTCACTCATGATGGGTCTCCTCAAGGGTATGGGCAATGACCACGTTTCTTACGTAAACGCTCAGGAGTGCATCGACGAGTGCGGTATCCAGGTGGTTGAGACAAAGACCGAGTCCATCCAGAAGTACAATAACCTCATCAACGTTATGTTCTTTACAGAGGACGGACGTGAGCTCAAGATCAACGGCACGGTATTCGGACCTGACACGGAAGTCATCGTATCCTTCTTCGGTTACGAGATGAACTGCCCGCTGTCTTCCACTGTTCTCGCTATCAAGAACAACGACGTTCCGGGCGTTATCGGAAGGATCGCTACGATCCTCGGAAGCCATAACATCAATATCGCTTCCATGCACTGGGGAAGAAAGAACCAGGACGGTTCCGACAACCCGCATGCTCAGGCTTTCGTTGCCGTTGAGCAGGCAGTGCCTCAGGATATCATCGACGAGCTCTCGAACGCGGAAGGCGTTCTCAGAGTGTCACTCCTCGAGCTTGAGTAAACTGTAAAAACATGAAATACCATTTCAGATGCAAGACCGGATGGCAAGGCCCGCCATGCGGTCTTGTGTTTTTTAAAGACAGATACCATCTGTACTATAAGACAAATCCCGAAGCCAACCGCTATGGGAATATCTGCTGCGGGCATGCTGTATCTGACGGCTTGACTGACTGGGAGGAACAGACTCCGGTCTTAGGCCCCGGAGTACATGCAGGTTCAGTCTTTTGCTGCGGAGACATGATAAGAATCTTCTATACTGAAGAAAGCTCACAGGGGATATTCGCTGCCGTATCGGATGACGGTTCGGCTTTTACGCCGCTGCCCGGTCCTGTCGCTCTTCCGCCTGAAGGAGGGGAGTATTCGGCATTCAGGGATCCGTATGTGTTTGAATTTGACGGCAGGTTCTATATGACCGTCGGAGCAGGGATGGACGGTGTTGCCAGGATCCTTCTCTATGAGTCTCATGACCTGACTGAATGGAACTATAAGTCAGAGATCCTGTCTGATGCAAGGTTCGGAAGTGCCATTGAATCACCTTCACTATTTCAGGTCGAAGATACGTGGGTAATGATGTTCCAGGGACAGAAGCACGTTCCGTCGAGAGTGCTTTTCGCCTGCGGGGAATTTGACGGTGCGAGTTTTGTTTTCGAAGATGAAGCAGAGCCTTTCAAGGCCCTGGAGACCGGCACCGAATTCTTCAATCCCGTTCCTGCCGTTGACAGTGAGGGCAGAAGTGTAGTGATCGGATGGCTGTTCAGCACAAAGACCGGTGAAGGGATACTGTCGCTTCCGAGGGAACTGTTTATTGATTTCGGCGGTAAGCTCTCGCTTCTGCCGCATCCGGACCTTATGCCTGCAATGAAGACCGAGAGCAGGTTTGTCGATTTCGATAAGGGGACACTTAGGATATCCATCGAGGGAAGGACTCTTCTTACCAAGATGTACAGGTCCGAACCCGATATCGGAGTTATCGAGGACACCATAAGTGTCGAAGTATTCCTGAACGGCGGGACCGAGAACATCTCGCTGATCATCTGCTGAGGACCTAAGCATGAAGATACTTGAAAAAGGCAGCAACTACCTTCTGGTATTAAAGGAAGCCGGAGAAAACAGCGAGAAAATGGGACTTGAAGGCTTCAGCCCGCTCTACAGGCTGGACGTTCCGGTAAGAGGAATCCTTGTACTTACTTCAAAGGGCAGTTCCATCGAAGTTGTCAGTAAAGAATATATGGTCGTCTGCTCAGGCAGGTTCGAGAAGGAACAACTGGAGATGACCGACCTTCTCTTCCACGATTCGAGATCCAACCGCACATTCCCCGTAAAACGCATGAGGAAGGGTGTTAAGGAAGCAAAGCTTGAAGCACGCGTACTGGGATACGATGAAACAAATGACCTGTCACTTGTATCGGCCGTGCTGGAGACCGGACGCACTCATCAGATAAGGGCGCAGTTCGCTTCGCGCAAACACCCGGTCGCAGGTGACGGCAAATACGGCAGCCGCGTCAAATGTCCTGTCGCACTTATGTGCAGGAGCATCGGATATAAAGCAGACGGGCAGGATGAGACGAAGGCATTAACGGTATTGCCTGAAGACAGTTTTCCCTGGAATCTTTTTGCTTACTGATCAGCCGACAATGACTTTGCCGGGAGTGACTTTATACACATTGAGATCGCCCGACGAGAATACGACTTCTCCAAGCTTGGCAAAAGTGTTGTTGTTGTCCGCATAGTAGGAATACATCTCGAGATTGCCGATGACGATATACTCGATATTGTATTTATTGATGATCTGCTGGACCTGCTGAGGATTGCCGGACAGATAGATTATGTCTACGTCATTGTGTCTCGGTGTGATGTAGATGTTGAAAACATCGTTCTGCGGATCGGACTTCAGAGTGTCGCTTTCCTTGTCGACGATGCCCTGGAATCTCCAGAGCCACTCGTGAGTCATCCATCCGAAGACTGTCGGCAGTCCTGTATAAGCCGATATGATGCACTTGTCGGTATAGCTGTTGCCGTACGCTTCGCAGATAACGGGGCTTCCCTCTACATTGGCGTTGAACCACTCGGCTGCCGCATAGTAGTCGGACAGGGGAACGGCATCAGGCATGTAGTCGAAATAACAGCTGTAATCCTGAAGGTAAGCGGTACCGTCGAGTCCCTTATATCCTGCATTTGAGAGGTCTCCGTTGCAGCGCTGCTTAAGCGCTACCATCGTGTAGTGTGCGGGAACGAAACAGAGTGCGAGTTCCACCAGTGCAAGCGCAAGTGCGGCAGAACTGAAGATGCCTTTCTTCGAGACGATCCAGAAGAGTCTGAATATCGAATATGCCATAGCTATCGACAGCAGGATGAAAGCGGCAAAAGTGAACTTGAACATCGTGTTGGATCTGAGATATCCGGAAGTATAGATATCCCTGACGTAGAAGATCTCCGGAGCGACGAGCAGCAAGATGCCGATCACGAAGATCCCGCATACAAATACGTCTATCAGGTTGCGCTTGCCGAAGAATGCCTGAACGGGATTTGTGTAGTCAGAATCGGAAGGGCCGATGATCTGAACCTTGGAGTTCTTGCCGGGATTCTTGCCTGCCAGTTTGTAGTTCTTGGTAATGATGGTTACGACAAAGAAAGCGAGACAGATCAGCACGTGTGTTCCCCAAAGGATGAACAGCTGGAACAGCGGCGAATTGTTCTTAACTCTTCCGAGTGAGTTGGATATCATATCGAAGTTCAGATTGAACGGAAGAGCCACAATATGCGCCACGGTGAACAGCACGCTCATCTGGAAAGAAGTCCTGTCGAGCGCACAGGGGTCATAGAGTGTGAATATGTAAGCCACACAAGCTGCAGCCGCCTCGAAAGATATCAGTACCATCGGTTCGCTGCTGAAGAACAGGTAGATGATCAGTATCGCAAGGACATTGATGACAAAGAACACGGCACCTGTGATGTCCGCAAACTTCACGGATTTCCTGGTGTTGATTATCAGGAGTGACATGGAACAGAATATGAAGTAGATGAGGAAATCCCAGTAGCTGGTCATCTGTGCGACGCCGAGAAGGACACCCGCCAGGAACAGTTCTAAGCAGAACGTCTCCTTGTATTCCAGAGCGATCCTGCCGCCGGGTGATGAGAAGTTGAATTTTGTTTTCTTTGCGGTCTTCTCTGCTGACGAAGGATACTCAGTCCTGCAGATCAAAGCGAGCATTACCGCCGCTATGAGCAATGACACCATCATCGAGATGACGTGTGCGTGAAGGTCGCCTACGAGGTATGAATAGAAGGGGAATTCCTCGATCGTGTGATCGCCGCCGTTCGTCATTACCTCAGGGTTCCAGCCAATGTATCTGGTACTGTTCGGATAGAAAAAATCTGTCGTTACGCCGACATCGATCCCGTGGTGTCCGAAGAAATCCAGAAGCCCGTTGCCGAGGCTGTTCTCGTCGTAGTAAAACGAGTGCGAATTGCCCCAGAGCGATACCGCACATCCGGTGATCAATCCGACGCCGTATTTGCAGAAGACATTATCGTGCATGCCGAATTTAACGGCACCTTCGTTCAGCATCATTCCGAGGGCGCAGCTCATCGCAAACGGAATCGCCGTTGAAGTGCACATTGCGATATTGTATCCGACCTGCGGCGGAATGCATGAGATCTTAAGGAGCAGCGCATACATGAACTGTCCGAAATAGTAGTAGTTGATGGGCTTGCCGGCAAGCCACATGTCATTGGCAGGCAGTCCGGGATTCCTCAGCATCGACATGACGAAGCCGTAGTCCATGAACTTCTCCTGACCGTTGATGATGGGATTGAATCCCTTGAAGTAGCACATGAGCACGAGCACCAGGATAAAGGCGGATTCCTCTATCACGGTCCTCTCGATGAAATAAGGATCCGAGAGCTTGTTCTTAAGCGACTTGCGCAAAGACGGTATGCCGTAAGATATGCCTCCTATTATGACCGCCGCGACAAGCACCAGCACAAAGTTGAACGCATATATCTTCATGTACGTAAGGGTCCACACAAACAGGCTTACGGCCACTATCGACATTGTCTTGGACAGCGTGAAGCAACCGCTTCCGAACCCGCCGAAAAGCTTGGCGGCAAAGGGAAGGGTTATCAGCGCTCCCGCGAAAAGCACCGCCGCCCACCTGAGAACATACAGGGTATCTGTCGTGCCCATGGTCGGAAGACCGACGGCGAGCAGGAGTGCGAACGGGATCAGCATCAGGAGTGCCTTGAGCGGCATCTCCAGAACGGAGGCTGTCTTGAATGAGGTTTTCTGCAGGCTGCTTACATGCTTGGACATACTGTTTCCTTCAGACCAGCTCCGCGAGACTCGTTATCTCGGTCGCTGTTTCTTCTTCGACTGTCAGTTCTTCGGCTGCCTTTGCTTTGGCGATGATCCCGGAACTGATGCTTCCTGCGAGCTGGATCACCGGATCCATGTGGTTTACCGGTATATCCGAAGTGTGGTATTTGGTAAGACCGGATGCGCAGATATAAAGATTCTCACAGGGATTGGTCAGATCGATATCAGGGTAACGCTCCGATATGGCATAGCGGGTCTTGGTAACGCGCCATGATTTGATGTCGGACTTTCTCAGGGAAGGATAGAGTTTGCGCAGAGCGGTAAAGTAAGTCGTCATTATCGCCGAGTCTGATTCTATCCAGAGGTTGTCTGTCGTGGAGCATCTGCCGGTAAGGTAGATTACATATCCGCCGTATCCGCGTTCACCGAATCCGGCTGTGTGATTGATTATGTTGTCGAACGGCATGAAGTCGGGCGCGTGCTGGAAGAACATTTCGGAGACGGGCTTCTTCGAGACCATCATTACCGACAGTCCTGCCTTGTATGTAACGTTCATCATGATGTCCCTTAAGTCGATCGGGATGGGAAGACCGTGGGAAACGTTTACGAATGTTCTGCATGAACCCGTGAAAATAAGGTATCTGCTGTCCACGACATATCTCGTCGAGTTGGTAAGGATGCATGATGTGCGGTAGCCCTTGCTTCCGTCTTCTGTTCCAAGTTCCGATATCTCTGCAACTGTGGTGGAGAAGAGTATGTGTCCGCCGCAGTCGGTTATATCCTGCATAAGGCTTGAGATAAGGCATGAGAAACCGCCGTCAAAGTAGCCTACCTTACGGTGTGAAGCTCTGCCCGACCAAGTGGAGTCATACCACTGGATTTTGTCCTCGACACCCATTTCGCGCGCCAGGGCAAGAAGGGCCTTGTCGGACTTCCTTAAGTGGTGGGGGAGGAGCTCCAGGTACTCCCTGCCGATCCTGGTGTATGCCAGAAGTCCGCCGGGGGATGCGAGCTCTTCCACGATCGATACGTGGAAACCTGCCTTGGCGAGACGCATACCGCAGGTCAGGCCGGACAGCCCGCTGCCTACGATACATACTGTCTTGTCAAAAGATGTCGTCTCGTTTTCCGTCATTTGGTTATCTTTCTTGCCTCCATGTAGAAACGCTTCTCAAAGGCTTCTCCCATGGAGAATGTCTTGCGCGGATATACACCCGCAGTCCTGACTTCGTCAAAGAAAGCGGACCTCGATATCGCGGGAAGGAGGATGCCGGTATTGGCATCACCTGCAAGGCTCCTTACGGAATCCTCGCCGTGGATATAGTCACATGTTATGCCCTTGTTCTCTTCGATGAGGCTGTCGATGTACATCTGCACGGAACCGACCGCAAGAGAGTGCGGAGGATTAGCAAGGCTTATATATATATTCTTGCCTTCGGTGGTCACGACGAAATTCTGCTGACCTTCGACAGGGGCTTCACCTGCGGTCACGCCGTTCTCCTCGAAAAAGAACTCTGCGCCTTCGATGAATTCCGCGGGAGTGATCCCGAAAACGACCCTGTGTATCGGCTCGAACTCGAGTCCCGCATCGTGGATGTTGACTATCTCCGCCAGGGCATATCTTGCGGGGTGTGTCTTAAGGTCGTCGCCTGTAAGATCCTTTCTAACATTCTCCCAGTGTGCCTTCGCGGAAGCCAGTGAGTGGTTGCCGTCGCCCACGAGGTAGAGCAGGCCGTCGGAAGACTTTGCCTTAAGTGTCTCGAGCGCGGAGACGATGCCGTCCGCGATGTCGCTTGAAGACTCGATGAGCGTGCCCGTGATAGAACCTGAGTCCATCATCAGGGGAGTATCGTAAAGGGGCTTGATGCCTTCTTCCTGTGCCTTCCTGAAAGCGGCACCGATGACTGTGTCTTCAGGGTCATCTATAAGTATCATTATATGGGGAAGTTCGATCTGAGCGTTTGCGCGGATCTTGATCCTGGGAGGTATGCGGCTTAAGACGGTGCCTTCTGTCGCGCGGCACATGGCCTTGTTGCCGGGAGCATATTCATACTGTTCGAGATCGATGGCCATAACGAGGCCCTTGCGCGATTCGTGAACGGGAGTCTTCCTGTCTACGAGCATGAAGCCCTCGGGAAGCTGTCTGAGCGTGCCGTCAGCAAGATATTTGCCGATATTTGAAGCGATGGCTTCAAGCCTTGCATCTTCGCCTTCGGTTCCGAGATATACCTCGGGGAGAACGAGCTTTAATGCGGAAGGTGCATCTCCTGCCGTCTCCTCAACCTTATTCCAATACTCAGGTTCTGAAGTGTACTGGTCACAGGCGATCACCGCCCATTTTGAAAGGTCAGTCCCGTCCTTCGGGAAAAGCATATCGGGAGCAGCGCATCCTATACCGTCATATATCCTCATAACAATCCCTCCGTTATTCGAAAAGCGTTTTATATTCTATCACGGCAGGGAGGGATTTTGTCGGTTTTTGTCGGTTTTTGTCGGGTTTTTCGGCCCCGTAACCTGATAGCATTTATGGTAAGGAGGCTGCAGCTCTTAATTTACATGTAATTCAAGGAGGAATTGACATGAGTACCAACGCAAATGAACAGCAAAAAGGGCAGCCGAAGCCTGAGATGACCAAGCTCGCATATGACTTTATGGCGAACTGCTACATCTATGCGGCACAGCTGCGTGCCAAGGGACACCACACGCTCGCGGAGCGTCTTGTTACCCAGGCACTGGAGCTGGATTATGAGGCCAACTTCATCAAGGGGGCATTCTCGACGCCTGAGTTCATCGGGCACCTTAAGAACGGCTACTATGCTTCTGCCAAGGCTCTTGAGTGCCTGAGACTCGTGGCGGCGGTCGATATCAAATGCGACGGTCATGATGATCTCGCGGAAAGCTGCGAGACTATGAAAAGGATGCTCAAGTCGTCTGTTGTTACGATGATGAGCCGCGAGAAGCAGGGCAGCGAGAAAGCCGCTTCCAACAGCCCCGTGGTCAGTCACTATGAACAGCAGGGCAAGCACGAATATGCTCCGCCCCGCAGGACTGACGGCGGTGCACCTGACGGCAAGGAGGATGCTGTAGACGAAGATCCCGTTGAGATCACAGATTCCGGGACTTCGGAGACCGAACAGGCTGCCGAACAGAGCGCCTGACAGTGCGTTGATGCGGGACTGTCTCTTGTGTGGAGCTGTCCCGCTTTTTCGTGCCTTTGAGGCTGGAAAGCATAGCAAGTACAGCACTGCCACACTTCTGCTATGCAAAACTGGCCTTTTGGGGTCAAAAAGCATAGCAACTGTACAGCACTGCCACACTTCTGCTATGCAAAACTGACCTTTTGGGGTCAAAAAGCATAGCAACTGTACAGCACTGCCACACTTCTGCTATGCAAAACTGGCCTTTTGAGGTCAAAAAGCATAGCAACTGTACAGCACTGCCATACATTTATTGTTACAAACAGGAGGAAAACTATGGAAAGGATAATGATACCGCTGAAAGTACATGCGGTTAAGCTTGAATACCGGAGACTCTTGCTTGAGCAGATTCCTCACGGTTATATCTGTATTAGGCGAGGTCAAAAACAAGTTGCAATTACTTATGAACCGGACATGCCGAAAACATCACCCAGAAGACCGCGTTTCCTGAGTGTTTCAACGGCCCGCGGAAAGGAATATGCAGAGAAGATTTCGAAATATCTTAAGATCAAATTGGAGTACGATTACCTTCTTAATTCTTGGTATGCAACGTATTGCATTGCGCCACCGAGAGTCAGATTCCCAATTACTCCGCTACTTGTATCTCACGATATGAATAACGAATACTTTGATTCAAAGAAAGAAAACTGCGGGAAATACATAGCCGATAATCCTACATTCAGTGATCATGGGGATCTGAAATCAAAGAACGAACTGATAGCATCTGAACTTTTACAGCATATGGGTATTCCGTTTAAATATGAGACGGAACTCTACATACCGGAAGTAGGCAAGACTATCAATCCTGATTTCTTGCTCAGCTTCTATGAGATAGACAGATGCTTTTATCTTGAAGTGCTTGGAATGAACGATAAAGGGGATTATTCAGTCAAAACTGCAACAAAACTCTACGATTATTCAAAGGGAAAATATAGACCCGGCAGAGAAGTGATATACATAGTTCTTTATGACAAATCCAACTTTGACAGTACTGTTTTTGTCCATCAGGTATTGTCAGCGTTCAATACTTTGATTCCTGATGATGCACTTGAGTGGGGAATTGAAAACACGGCAATCCCATTGTAATAAATCGCTTCTTTCGTTGTACGTTTATTGGTACAATCTCCTTATATGCCCGCGGGAGGTGGATACCATGGCAAACAGCGAACTGTCAAAACTCAAGATCTTGTATATCTACGAATATTTTTTGAAGGAGATCAATGCGTTTGATGATAACTCCGGTGTGACGATAGCAGAGCTTACGGGTTATCTGGAGAATGAACTGAACTATACGTTCGAACGCAAGTCCATTTATTCGGATATCAGCAAGATCAATGAATATGTGGGCAAGCGCCACAAGATCAAAGGCGGCGATACATGGATCTATCTTGACGGCAAGAAATACAAGAAGAGTCAGCTTGAAGAAGAGATAACTCTTGATGAGGCAAGGCTTATCGTCGATGCGATCAACACGACGAGCTTCACCGATACATCAATATGCGACAAGATAAGAGACAGCTATCCGGCTTATTTCGGAACGGTATCGAGAAGCCGAGAACTCTACAGCCGTAACGGCAAGATCGCACAGAAGAGCATCGGTTGGCTGAACACAATAAGAAGTGCGATAGACGAGAAGCACGCACTCAAGGTTACCTACGGGTATAAGCTCGGAAGAGATGTAGTTGAGAAGAGCGATAAGATCGTCTCACCGCTGGTCCTCGACTGGGCAAACAACAATTACTATCTGATCGCGATCGATCACAAGGAAGTACAAGACGGAACAAACGAAGCGCTCAGGAAAGCCATGAGAAGATACCGTCTGGACAAGGTCTCCAACTGTGTTTTCACAGACGATAAAGTGAAGTACAAGTCATTCTCTTCTGCCGGAGCGCAAAAGAAGATGCTTGACGAATTCCTCAGCAACTCACTCTCTGCTTATTCATCTGATAAGAAGTTCAGACTCAGGATCACGATAATAGGAGACAGTCTTAAGATCGTACTGCGGGCATACAACGCATTTGTAGACAAGGTCGGTCCGGCGCTCAGGATCAATGACAGCCGGCTCTCGCAAGGCAAGCTCGGACTCGAGTTCGATGTCGCAGATGTCCCGACGCTCTATACGGCCCTGTTTGAGATTGTTACTTTCGAGGGAGTGGATCTCAAGATCGACAATACCAACGTCAAGGAGAAGTTCCGCAAGTATCTCGACAAGCTCTCCGCACAAGGCATTTGATTGCAAAAGACTTATCTAGGATTTATAATCCTTTAGTTTGATTTATATTTAAGGAGTATCACCGAATGAGACAGTTTACTTCTAAAGAACTCAGGAAGACCTGGAAGGAATTCTACATCCAGAGAGGCCATGTTGATGTTGGTGCCGTATCACTGGTATCCGACGGTTCGACCGGAGTTTTGTTCAACGTCGCGGGCATGCAGCCGCTGATGCCTTATCTTCTCGGCGAGAAGCACCCGATGGGCACAAGACTCTGCAATGTACAGGGCTGCGTACGTACTAACGATATTGATTCCGTAGGCGACAGGAGCCACGTAACTTTCTTCGAGATGATGGGAAGCTGGAGTCTCGGTGATTACTTCAAGGAAGACAGATGCAAGTGGAGTTACGAGCTTCTTAC